>JANMFC010000438.1:0-3747 GCA_031377675.1 Pseudanabaena sp. OTE_70b_metabat_355
CCCAAGGCTGATGCGGTAATCGGTAATCCTCCGTTTTTGGGGGGCAAGCACATGAGAATGACGATTGGAGATGAATACATTAACCGAGTTTTTCAGCGATTCCCAGAAGTGAAAGACTCTGTAGATTTCTGTGCCTATTGGTTCCGGTTAGCTCATAACCATATTTCAGAGACAGGTCGTGCTGGGTTGGTTGGGACTAACTCGATCAGTCAAGGCAAAAGTCGTGCTGCTTCCCTTGATTATATTTGTCAAAATAACGGCTATATCTATGATGCAGTTTCGACACAAGAATGGTCTGGAGAAGCCGCAGTCCATGTCAGCATCGTCAATTGGAGTAAGCAGCCGCCCAATCGTTATATCCTTGACAGCAAAACTGTCTCGAGAATCAATTCATCTTTACAAGCAGAAATAGATGTATCTCAAGCCGTAAGACTAAAGGCTAATTTAAATCTTTGTTTTACGGGTGTAACACCGATTGGGAAAGGATTTATTATTTCATTATCACAAGTAGAAGAATGGGATAAAGCCAATAAGAATAACCACAAAATAATCCGTCCTTTTCTAGAAGGTAATGACCTAGTGGAAAATCCTTATGCAGGACTAAAAAATTGGATTGTTGACTTTAACGATATGAGTATTGAAGAAGCAAGTGAATATATCCAACCATTCCAATGGGTAAAGTCTAAAGTAAAACCCGAAAGAGATTTAAATCGGCGACAAACTTATCAAACATATTGGTGGCAATTAGGCGAAAAAAGACCTGCTATGCGTCAAGCATTGGAATCACTTTCTCAATATTTTGCAGTTCCCCAGACATCGAAATGGGCAATTTTTCTACCTTGTTCCCGTGACTGGTTACCGAATGCCAGAACCAGAATTGTTGCTAGTGAGGATTTCTACGTGTTAGGCATCCTTACATCAAGATTGCATCGAATTTGGATGGAATCTCAAATGTCTACACTTGAAGATCGTATCAGCTATACACATAATTCCTGTTTTGAAACCTTCCCATTCCCACAAAGTGATCGCAACACCTCAAAGAACAAAGGGCTTAAGCCCCTTGCCTGTATTGAAAAAATTCGCGCCACCATGCAAGAAATCCATCAATATCGCAGTCAACAAATGGAGAAAAAACAATACGGCATCACCAAACTCTATAACGAATTATTTCACGAACCCGCCAGCCAACTCTATAAACTCCATGCCAAACTTGATCAACTCGTCATGCAAGCCTACGGCTTCAGCCAAGAGGACGATATTTTGAGTAAACTATTAGAACTAAACCTAGAACTTGCCGAACGCGAAAAACAAGGCTTAGCCGTTATTGGCGCGAGACACAAACTATAAAAGCGATCGCTATTCAAATAGATGAAGACATTCCGAGAGAGTACGACAAAGAAGTCTAATTATTTGAGATTGTAGTGAATAGGAATTAGAAAGTTGCTTTATTCAGTGGTTTAATGACCGTCGGTTTTATTTTTTTCAAATTAAATTAAAAACTTATGTTAAGATTCATGTATAAGTATTACGACTTATTGCAATATTATAAATTTAATTAAGAAATTTTACTGATTATGAATAACACGATAAAGGTTGCTGCATCAATTGGGCGTTTAATTTTAGGTTCAAATAATGTTCCAGTCTCTCTTACTCAAGCTTCTTTGCTTCTATTGAGGGTTGTGTTGGGAACGATGATGATCCACAACGGGTTCGACAAGTTAGGTGATATTTCTGGATTTGCCGAAGCCTATGTTGAAGCGATTGGGCTGCCATTTCCGATCTTTTTTGCATACTGCGCGGCTTTTACAGAAGTAATTTGTTCTCCTCTATTAATCCTCGGATTTTTGACTAGACCCGCAGCATTGGGGCTATTCATGACCATGTTAGTCGCCAATTATCATCACATTGTGATTGGTGGATTTTCTATCCCCACGTTGGAACTATCTTCGATTTACGCGGCTTCTTTTGCATTCTTTACTATTTATGGTGGTGGTAAATATGCGATCGATTCTTTACTTGTCAATGTTTTCAATAAATTCTTGTCCCCATCTTCTGAAGTCGTCATTGCCGCAGCGCCTGTCAGAGTTCCCGTTTCAAAGTAAAATTTGTGGGCATTGATGAACGCTTGGATAAATTTTTTAGAAAGAATATATAAAGAGAGAGGGTGCAAAGCGCCCTCTCTCTTTATATATGGCTATAGTCATATATTCTTTAAAATTAGCGAAATGGTAAACAAATTGTCTTAGAAATTGAACAATTAATTCCTTTATAATCTTGACAAACCTTTATAGCCCTGCTTTCGGTGATATTAGAATTATCGCCTCCCCCTGTTCCTGCGGCTCCATTAGTTGACTCTGCGATCGCGATACAGGTATTCTTTGCCCAGATCATAATTTGACAATCTCCACTATTTTGACTGCTTTCACATTCTTTCAAGGCGCGTGATTCTGCTAATTGTTGCGTCTTATAATTCCAAGCGTAACCCTTAGATTGGGTTGAAGGAGAACGTGCGATCGCCCCAAAGCTTGGTTCTAGAGTTGGTTCTAAAGAAATACTGGGACTAGTTGTAACTGCATCTGTTGGTTGTGGAGATGGCTCTGGAGTCTCGGAAACATCGGAAATTTCTGTCGGTTTAGGCTCAGGTTTTGTTGCTACATCTTGATTAGTGAATTTAGGCAATATCAAAGCCGTAGCGATCGCCGCAAATAAAGCGGTGAATCCCATCAACCCTATCAACAAAAATGGACGCAAGGATGGAGAAGATAACGGCGCAAAAATAGTGCTATGAGCAGAGGTTTGAGGAGTGGTCGGTGGGGATAAGGGTGGCTTTGCTCTCTCTAAATCTGTAATAGGCGAACTTGCAATAGGCGAACCTGTAATAATAGTTGAAGATGGATTTTCTTCCACTGGCGACAAACTTATGGCGACAGTGGGATCAGTGTTTACCGAATGAACGTTAGCGCTAGCTGAATTGTTGATGTTGGTGAGTGCAAGAGATTTGACGGCTTGAAGAGCTTCGATCGCTGATTTGTAGCGCTGCCCAAAATGATAAAACACCATATTTTGCAAAACTTCCGCAAACTCACGGCTGACCTCTACGCGATCGCGCCACAAGATCTCACCTGTATTGGCATCCTCCCGAAAACTGTCAGGTGCAATCCCCGAAAGCGCCAGTAATCCAATCATTCCCACCGCATAAACATCACTACTTAAACGAGGTTTTCCCGAAGCCTGTTCACTTGGCATATAACCAGGGGAACCAATGCCAATCGTCACGCCCGTATGCCCCTGCGAGTCAGTTTCTAAGGCACTTATATCTTTGACCGCGCCAAAATCAATCAAAACAATTTTGCCATCGTGGCGACGGCGCATCAAATTGGCGAGTTTAATATCTCGATGAATAACATTTTGTTGATGTACAAAAGCAAGAACTTCTAAGATTTCTAGCAATAAATTAATTGTGGCTTCTTCTGAAAGTTTCTGTCCAACCCGAATTTCTTGATCGAGGCTATGCCCATCTACAAATTCCTCTACCAAAAAGAATTCATTGTTTTCTTCAAAGTGGGCAAATAGTTTGGGGATTTGAGGATGATTATTGCCTAATTTATAGAGATATTCGGCTTCGCGTTCAAATAAACTTTTAGCGATCGGGAAAATATTGGGACTTGTGGATTTTGGTTGGAGATGCTTAACCACACAGGCTGGGTGACACTTATTTGGCGCAAGATATAGATTTACCGAGTCACC
>JANMFC010000455.1:0-6817 GCA_031377675.1 Pseudanabaena sp. OTE_70b_metabat_355
CATTTCTGAGATGGTCGGATATTCAAACAGAATTGGTAGCGCGGCTCTGTGCCAATGGAGCCAAGGCTGGTATCAAGGTGATTATCTCCGCCCAAGACCCTGACACGATCGCCAGATCGCCATCGGCTTCCAAGATTCTCCAAAATCTATCGACGCGATTGATTGGCAGAATTCAACCCTCGGCAGTGGATAGCTTTGTCAGCATCCTCAAATATCCCAGAGCCGTGATTGCTCAGAATGCGGAGGAGCGCTGCATTACTGCACCTGAAGAGATTGAAAAGGGAAAATGGAAAGTTATCTCACTGGTAATTTACGGATGCGAATACTCTCATCTTGAATTGTAATTGCAGAACCTTCTTGTAAGGCTTCTTCTATTTGAGGCAATACATCTAAAAGTTTTTGGGTCACGATGTTGGGTTTTGCTGATGAAAGGCGCAAGATGATTAAGCTAGGCTGACTGTATCTGCTAAGTGCTACAAGCATTGAGAAGTCTAGATCTTGAGTCAGTACAACCCAGTTTTCAGTTCTGGCAAATTCTAAGATATTTATGTCTGGTGCATTGGCAGGTAAAAATTCTGAGCTACGCATAATTTCATAGCCTTGTTTTTGCAGGTCTGCAACTGTTTTGGGTGAGATATGGACATCTGCAAGTAAACGGATATTTTTCACGCGAGAACACCGTGAGTTTGATCTGAGACTGCCCAAGCTGCATAATTTAGGACTTGTCTGATGTCTTCAAGTTCTAGTTCAGGATAGGCTTCTAAAATTTCTGGAACGGATAGGTTGCTGGCTAAAAGTTTGAGGACAAAGGCTACGGTAATCCTTAATCCTCTGACGGTGGGCTGTCCGAGACAGACATCTGGTTTAATGACAATTCGATCTAATCCTATAGTTTTCATTTGTGTTTTCCAACGATTAGCTTTTGGTTGCTTGCGGCGAATAAGTTTTATATTAGGTGATCGCTTAAATCATTTGGTTAGCGACTCATTGTGGCTAACATTAGCGCTTTCCTATCGCTTCTTAAGATACCAAATTGGTTCTATAGAGATTTCTTCGCCGACTAGTTGAAAGCCGTCTGGTAATATGGCTAGTTGTTCGTTGCCTTGTATTCTGAGTTTGGCGGTGTTCATGGGTTTGTTCTCCTAGTTGTCTTCTAATTAATTAAGTTGCTAAAAAGTAAACTAAATCAATGTGTTTTAAGTCTTTGATCAAAATCAGTAGTTTTGAAATCAAATAATTATATTTAATTCTGTATTTTGGTAATTAATTCAGATGATTTCAGTCGTTGAAATATCTAATAATTTTTTAAGTTGGAAACACAAGAAATCTTTGCCATCAATATATACACCAAATATCATTGCAAAACATTTTGAGTATACTTCTGTAACTTCATTAAAAATATTGTCATTTGATAATATTTCTATATTTTTATATTCAGAAATATTATCAACAATGAGATGAGGAATTATCTTCATTAGTACGCGTGAATATATACGCTCATGTATATGGTCATCACCATAATAACTACGGTAATCCGCATTATCATATATTTCTGTATCAGAGGAAAAGCAAGAGATTTGATTAATTATTGCTTCAAGATATGAAACTATTTTTTTAAATCTTTTGGCTAAATTGAATTTAATTCTATTGTCTGAGCAGTCATAAAATATTTGTAATCTCCATACGAAGTTCTTTTTGTCGTCTTCGCTTTCCCATTGAGTATTTTTATTAAAGAAATCATAAATAACACCTCGAAAATTTATGATGAGTTCTTGCAATTTATGTTCTTGATTAAGTATTGTATTATACAATTCTCTAGACTTATTATCTTTGTTTAGTTCTAATTTGGATATCTCAGAACTTAATTTATTGATTTCTGCGGTAGAATCATCAATATTATTACTTTTTTCAAGTGCTTTTATATCTCGTTTTTTGTCTTTAATGCGTTGTGTCAATTGTAAAATCATTGTCCTTAGTTCTAAGTCATCATCATCAGTGAATTCAAGACATATATTTACATGCTTCTCTAATTTGGATATTTCAGAACTTAATTTATTGATTTCTGCGGTAGAATCATCGATATTATTACTTTTTTCAAGTGCTTTTATATCTTGTTTTTTATCTTTAATGCTTTGTGTCAACTGCAAAATCTCTGTCCTCAGTTCTAATTCATCATCATTATTAGTCACTTCAAGATATTGATTTACTTGTTTCTCTCTATCGTCTAGACTAACCTTGACTCTATTTTTTGATAAGTCATAGGATATCTTTAATCTAAGTAAAAAGATTTTCTTGTCATCTTCGTTTTTCCAGCGATTGTCATTATTAAAGAAATCATCAACAAGTTCTTGAAATGTTAGCAACATTCCTTGTAATCGTTCTTCTTGATTTAATATTAAACTTTGTAATTCTTGTTCTGTATTCTTTTTTTTCTGTTCTAATTGAGGAACTATATCGGCATCTTTTTCTATTCCAGACTCATACTTTACTTTTGCTATGCTCAACTTAGACTTTAGATTTCTAATTTCTATTCTTAGCTGTAGTTCTTTATCAATCTCAGGAAATGCTTTGGAAATCGTGTGACCTTGAATGTGCATATTAACACCCTCTAATATAATAAGTTCTTCATCAACTTCTTCAGGATTAGTTCTAGTAAACGCTGTTTCAAAAGGTCTTGGATTAGGATTTTTAATTGTTGTATTGTCTTTAGTTGCTTCTAATGTCCAAGGTCTATCATCTTTAGGAGAACCAAACTCTTGATGCAATCCAACATTATCAAGCACAATGCAGTAAGGTTTACTTGTAGATGGACGCATACATCTACCAACCTGTTGCAAATATACCACTAGAGACTTGGTGGGGCGAGCAAGTTGTACCACCTCACAATCAGGTACATCAAAACCTTCGGAAACAATATCAAAATTACTTAAAATCTGAATTTCCCCAGACTTAAATTTATTGATAATTTCCTTCCTTTCAGTTTTTTTTGTTTTTCCATCTAAATGAGCCGCCCTAAATCCTGCCTCTTTATAGCGTTTTACAATATATTCGCTGTGTTCTATATCTACAGCAAACACAATCATCTTTTTCCCTTCTGCATGTTTAACATAGCTCTGAATTAAATTAGCCATCACGAAATCTTGCTGCATCATCCGACTTAGTTGCGTGGAATCATAGTCACCAGTATTATTTGTGCTTATGTTTCTCAGATCCAGCTTAGACCAGATTTGCTTCCTACCTATAAATTGAATATCTGCTAAATATTCATCCTTAATAAACTCTTTAATGGGTTTAGAAGTAATTAATTTATCAAATAAATCTACAAACCCTTCCCCATTCAGTCGAATAGGAGTAGCAGTTACCCCAAGTATTCTAGATTCTGAATATTTATTTAATAACCTTTTATAGCTTTGTGCTGGCACATGATGCGCCTCGTCAATGATAATCAAAGATGGGTTAAGCCATGAAAGATCTCGCTCATCTAGCGTTTTAATAGAAGCAACTTGCACAGGTCGGGATGGATTTGTACGATGATTGCCCATGATAATTCCTGCTTCAATCCGAAAATGTTCCCGCAACCTTTCTACATTCTGTCTAATTAGTTCTTCTCGGTGAGCAACGATCAAGACAGTAGAATTCCGATCTAACTCCTGTTTAACAATTTGATTGAATACAACTGTCTTTCCTGTCCCCGTTGGCATCTGAAACATGACACGCCTAAATTCAGGATTTTCCCAAGCATCATAAATGTCCTGAATCCCCTGCTTTTGATAATCTCTAATTTTAATTTTTGGTAAATTGTAGATGTCTTCAGCCATAGATGCCCTGTAAATCAACACGAAAAAAGTACTAAGAATATTTTACAAGAAATTTAGCTAATTTGGTTTAACTGTTACTGTCAATTTTAGCCCCAAACTAAATCAGGAGGCAAAGGTAATGAAGATCGCTAACAATAGGGGAGAAAACATTCTGCGGACTGATAAAGGACAAATCACTACTCAGTCAATGACTCCAGAGGATTTGGCTAGTTTTAAGCAGATTTTTCAGCGTATTATGTTATGGGCAAGCGATCATAACGAAATTAAGTATGCTTCTTATTCGATGGACAAACCTGATGCTCAGGATCCCACCAAAGTAAATTCATCACACCTTGATCGATAATGCCCCAAACTCTTCCCTTGCCTGTTAAATGTAAAGAAGTAAGCTCATCTAAATCATCTAAACTAATCTCAGAAAGACGATCTTGAGCTTCCTTGATCAACTCATCCACCCAAACATTATGATTTTGCTTTTTTGCAACTAGTAGAATTTCTCCCCATGTCATCGTCTCAAAATTCGCCAATTTCTCAAGGATGGAAAAAATTCCATTTTCATCCAGAATATGCCAACCAAAAGGATCAGAAAACTCCATTTTGGAGATTCGCCACGCAGGTTTTTTCTGGTAATAATCTTGTGGATCTCCTGCCACTTTCGGCTGCTTGCTAGTAGATGGAATTTCTCTAGTCTTTGGCTGTTTTTTCATATCTAAAGACTGCTGTAATATTCCACCATCGCCGCGTGAGTAATCTCCTGATTACCACGCTGCCCCATTGCCAGCCCTTGTCTAGCATCAAGCCAAGGATCTTCCTTATGCGTCAGATCACTAAGCCATTGAGAAGACTTATCAGTGTAAAACCCTAAAACTTTATCAATTGTATCTAACTGAGATATCGTCAATTTATCAGGATTACCTGAAATTGTCGATACCTTAAACTGACCGCGATGGCTATCGTACAAAGCTTTCACAACTGGCCCATTTGCCCAAGCCTCAATACCATCATTAAACAAAGGTTCTTCATCCCAAACCAATGCCCAAGCTTGAGCATAGTACACAAGCTTTTGCAGTTTCATTGCAGGTAATTCGCCTTGCTTATTTAGAATGTAAGCCGCAACATCATGTGCAGTAGCCATAGTCCTTACCCTTTTATCCCTAATGTTGATAGGAAGATTTATAAATTAAATTTTAGTTCAGTGTATTCATTATAACCCAATCCTAGAAATGAAAGTTAAGCCAGATTCAAGATAAAGTTTACACAGGTACAAAAATATGAAATAGCTGTTACTCGTTGAATCTCCATCTAAATGCAAAACCATCCAAGCGATTCTCGGTTCGGAATGGCAGGTAGAAGCTTCCTTTGGGCATTTTACGGAACTGTCCAAAGATGGGGACGATCGCTTGGGTTTTACCATGCATCCTGATACGAACAAGGTTGAATGTCGTTACCAATTGACGGAAGGTAAGGGAAAACAGGTTGTCACGAAGCTCCGTGCTGCGGTCAAAAATGCTTCAGAGGTGGTGCTTGCCACTGATGGCGATCGCGAGGGGGAGGGGATTGCTTGGCATCTACAACAGCAACTCAAGTTGCGTAATCCTAAACGTGCTGTCTATAACCAAATTACGCCTGCGGCGGTTAAGGCGGCGATCGCTAATGCTCATCAGTTAGATTTAAACTTGATTTCGGCTCAGAGAGCCAGACAGTGTTTGGATCGGTTGATTGGGTTTAAGGTTTCGCCTTTGGTGCGACAAACCAGTGGCGGTAGTTCGGCGGGTCGGGTGCAATCGGTGGCTTTGCATATTGTTTGTCAGCGCGAACGTGAGATTAGTAGTTTCGTTCCCAAGGATTATTGGTCGGTCTGGACGGAATATTGCGAGGGCTTTAGAGCTTATTATGCGGGTACGAACGAGATCGAGCCTGTGTTTGAAGATTCTGAGGTTGCTGACGATGCGGCGGAATCCAATCGGGAAGAGAGCATCGAATCAAAGCAGGTATTGTCAGAGCAAGAGGCAACGGAAATCGTTGAAATTGCGCGGCAAAATCCTCACAGCGTTAAAGAGTCTAAGGGTGTAACTGTTCAGAAATCTCCGCCTCCACCCTTCATTACCAGTTCTCTCCAACAAGTTGCTTCCGTTCGTTTGGGTTTATCCCCTGAAGAGACGATGAAGATTGCTCAGGAGCTATTTGAAGGGGTCGATTTGCCTCAAGGTCGTAAGGGTTTGATTACCTACCATCGTACCGATAGCACTAGTTTGGCTCCTGAGTTTTGTGCGGAGGTGAAGGAATGGTTGTTGAAACAAGATCCAGAGAACGTACCAAAGGCAACTACCCGTCATCGCGAAAAAGCAAATGCTCAATCTGCCCATGAGGCAATTCGTCCGACTTACTTGAGTATTACCCCTGAATCTGTCAAAGAGCATCTCAGTGCATCACAGCATCAACTCTATGAACTAATCTGGCTTAGAGCCGTTGCTTCTCAATGTGCTAATGCGGTAATTCAAAAAAGCTGCGTGACGATTCAAGCGGGTTCGACTCTTTGGCAAACTAAGGGTAGTATTCTCGCTTTTGCTGGGTATACCCGTTATTGGAATGACCTTGGCAAAGATAAACATCTGCCTGAGTTAACCGAAGGTCAGTCGCTATTTTTCTCAGATATTGGGTTTACGCAGAAACAGACTCAACCGCCATCTCGTTATAGCGAAGCCAAGTTAGTCCAATTACTCGAACGTCAGGGGGTGGGTAGACCGAGTACTTTTGCGGCGATTGTCAAGACGATTAAGGAACGCGCCTATGTTTCACTCAAGGGTAAAGTGCTGTTGCCTTCAGCTTTGGGGCTGTCTACCGATGAAGTTTTACACACGGCTTTTCCAGATCTGCTCAGAGCCGATTTTACGGCTGGGATGGAGACGACTCTAGATGAAATATCGGTCGGTAAGCTTGAGTGGCAAGGCTATTTGATTGATTGGCATCAGTCTTATTTTCAACCGATGTTGACGCTTGCT
>JANMFC010000489.1:0-11097 GCA_031377675.1 Pseudanabaena sp. OTE_70b_metabat_355
TCTTGCTGCATTCCATCTCAGATGCTGCTGCAACATTTCTCGCAATAGGTTAATCTCTTTCATAGGGGTTTTATTTCGATGTGGTTATCTTTTATAAAACCCCTTCCTGCTTACTTTTGCAACTTTTTGTCCTGTACTAAGAACATTTAGTTACAATAGGATACTGACTAATTGCCTAAGCATTCCCAACAGCCCTATGACCCGTGACCTGCGATCGTTTCTCAGACTGCTCGAAGAGCGCAACCAACTGCATCGTGTTAAAGCCCAAGTTGATCCCGAATTAGAAATTGCCGAGATTAGTAATCGTCTATTGCAGGTGGGGGGACCAGCGCTGCTATTCGAGAATGTCAAGGGATACAAAACGCCTGTAGCCGTGAATTTGCTGGGGACAGTGGAGCGCGTCTGCTGGGCAATGGGCATGAAGGAACAATCGGAATTAGAAGCCCTTGGCGTGAAATTAGGGAAATTACAAAGTCCAAAACCACCGAAGAAAATCTCGCAAGCGATCGAGTTTGGCAAGATTCTCTTTGATGTCGTCAAATCTCGTCCGCAAAAAGTTCTCTTTGGTAATGCTCCCTGTCAAGAAATCGTATTGCAAGGTGATGAAGTTGATCTCGATCAGATTCCCATTTTGCGACCCTATCCTAAAGATGGCGGACGTGCAGTAACATTGGCGCTGGTAATCACCAAGGATGTCGAGAATGGCATTCCTAATGTTGGGGTCTATCGTTTGCAGCAACAGTCCAAAAATACGATGACCGTGCAGTGGCTATCGGTACGCGGCGGCGCGAGACATTTACGCAAGGCTACAGAAGCGGGTAAAAAGTTAGAAATTGCGATCGCGATCGGGGTTGATCCAGTATTAATCATGGCGGCGGCGACTCCGATTCCCATTGATCTTTCGGAATGGATTTTTGCGGGACTCTATGGCAATGAAGGTGTTCAGCTTACCAAATGTAAAACCCTTGATTTGGAAGTTCCTGCCTGTGCGGAATATATTTTAGAAGGAACGATTACGCCTAACGAAGTTGGAACTGATGGACCATTCGGCGATCACATGGGTTATTACGGCGGGATTAATGACCAAGCGCCTTTGCTAAGATTCCATTGCATGACCCATCGCAAAGATCCCGTTTATTTGACGACCTTTAGCGGATTGCCTCCCAAAGAAGAAGCGATGATTGCGATCGCCTTAAATCGGATTTATACGCCGATCCTGCGTCAACAGGTTTCTGAAATTACTGATTTCTTCTTGCCAATGGAAGCTTTATCCTATAAGGCTGCGATTATCTCTATCAAAAAATCTTATCCAGGACAAGCAAGACGGGCGGCGCTTGCCTTTTGGAGTGCATTGCCTCAGTTTACATATACTAAATTTGTGATTGTGGTTGACCACACGATTAACATTCGCGATCCCCGCCTTGTCGTTTGGGCGCTCAGTTCCAAGGTTGATCCGACCCGTGATGTATTTATCCTGCCCGATAATCCCTTTGATTCCCTTGACTTTGCCTGTGAGAAAGAAGGTTTAGGCGGACGGATGGGGATTGATGCGACTACCAAGATTTATCCTGAAACCGATCGCGATTGGGGTGATCCCTTAGAAAGCGATCCTGAAATCGAAGCGATGGTAACAAGCCGTTGGGCTGAGTATGGTTTAGCCGATCTTAAGCTTGATGTTGCCGATCCAAATTTATTTGGTTATGACATTAGGTAAAAAATTGATGAGGCGGGCGAAGCCCGCCTCATCAATTTTTGGGTTTTGACATTTATTTAGAAAAATTTGCTACAATTAAAAATTGTGATTATTGAGCGTAAATCTTGATAGAACGCTATACCTTACCCGAAATGGGTCGATTATGGACAGATCGGCATAAATACCAAACTTGGTTGCAAGTTGAGGTCGCCGTTTGCGAAGCACAGGCGGAATTAGGATATATTCCTGCTGAAGCCGTTGAAGAAATAAAGGCGAAAGCAAACTTTGATACCGATCGCGTCAATGAAATTGAGTTAACGGTCAAACACGACATGATCGCGTTTTTGACTAATGTAAACGAATATGTTGGTGATGCAGGTCGCTATATTCACCTTGGTTTGACCAGTTCGGATGTGTTGGACACAGCGCTAGCGGTGCAGCTAGTCGATAGTCTGCAAATTATCCAAGCGCAATTAGAAGAAGCAATCCAAGCTATTCGCTATCAAGCGCAACAACACCGCTACACGATTATGTCTGGGCGTACCCACGGCATTCACGCGGAGCCGATTACTTTTGGATTCAAATTGGCTGGCTGGCTAGCGGAAATGTTACGCCATCGCGATCGCCTATTGTCCTTAAGCAAAAATATTGCTGTGGGTAAAATTTCAGGTGCGGTCGGAACCTATGCCAATGTTGATCCCCGCATTGAGGCGATCGCTTGTCAGAAGTTGGGACTTCAGCCCGATTGTGCATCAACTCAAGTAATTTCTCGCGATCGCCATGCGGAATATTCCCAAGTTTTAGCTTTAATCGGTGCATCCATCGAGCGATTTGCAGTAGAAATTCGTAATCTACAACGCACGGATGTTCTTGAAGTAGAAGAACATTTCACGAAGGGACAAAAAGGCTCCTCAGCAATGCCTCACAAACGTAATCCGATCCGTTCGGAGCGACTAACGGGTATGGCGAGATTATTGCGCGGATATGCGACTACAGCCTTAGAAAATGTCGCTCTTTGGCATGAGCGCGATATTTCTCACAGCGCGGCTGAGCGGGTACTACTGCCTGATAGCTGTATTCTCACGCATTTTATGCTCGTAGAAATTACTGACTTAGTGAAAAATTTGCTAGTCCATACCCACAACATGGAGCGCAATCTCTACTGTTATGGCGGTGTGGTTTTCAGTCAGCAAGTTTTGCTAACTTTGGTTACTAAGGGATTGAGTCGTGAAGATAGCTATGCGATCGTGCAGAGAGCGGCGCATTTAGCATGGAATAAACCTGACGGTGATTTCCGTAAGTTGATTGGTGAAGATGAGACAGTGCGATCGACTCTCACCGATGAGGAGTTAGAGGCTTGCTTCGATCCGAAGAAACATCTCAAAAATCTTGACCAGATCTATCAAAGATTGGGTATTTGAGAATTGGTTGGCTATATTATTTAGTTACTAATGATCCCCCTCAATCCCCCTTAAAAAGGGGGACATGTACACACAAGTCCGTCTGTCTATGTTTCGATTGATCTAAGCCTCTAAATCCCCCAATTCTGGGGAACTTTGAAATAATTTTATTTTCTTGTTCCCCCAGAATTGGGGGCTAGGGGGCGATTAATTGTTGACTTGACTAGGTTTTATGACTTGTGTGTACAGGGTAGATAAGAAAGGGGGGCTGGTGGGGATCTACACCCCGAAACCTAGAAAGAGAGGCTTCTGTGTACAGGATAGCTTGCAAAAGGGGGCTGAGTGGATTTAGAAATTCATGCTAAAATCAAATCAACGTATCTCTCAGAGCTACTATGCAAACCACTCAAATACCAATTAAGTCTACCGAAACCCTAACCCTAGCCATTCCCACAACTTCAATTGCTCTTCCCGATCATAAACAGCTACCCGAATCAGACGGAACCTTTGTGAAAAATTTTCAGGAACACCCACAAAGTATCGTTTTAACTAGCTCGATCGCCCCAGTCTTAGAAAAATTACATCCCGATGGATGCTACTGTATCGGTCAGGATAGCGGTATTTATTGGCGGCTAATGGAACCACCTGAAAAAGGAGCCGAAGCACCTGACTGGTTCTATGTGCCTAATGTATCGCCGCTTCTTGATGGTCAATATCGCCGTTCATATGTTATGTGGAAAGAATTTGTCGCGCCATTAATAGCCATTGAATTTGTGTCGGGTAGTGGAGCAGAAGAAAGAGACGCAACACCGCCCAGTGCAACCGAAAAAGCAGGTAAATTCTGGGTTTATGAACAAGCAATCCGTATTCCTTTTTATGCGATTTTTGATGCGTGGAGAGATAACCTTGAGGTATATCAGTTAGTTGATAACCGCTATACCGAGATCCATCCTAATGATCGCGGTAATTACTCTATTCAGCCAATGGGTGTGGAACTAGGGCTGAAATTAGAGAATGGTGTGTCTTGGTTGCGTTGGTGGGATGATGCGGGAAATTTATTACTGACAGGAGATGAACGGGCTGTGCAATCCGAGGCGATTGCTAATCAAGAACGAGCGATTGCTAATCAACAACGTCTGGCTAAAGAACAAGCTGAGGCGATCGCTGATCGAGAACGTGTAATTGCTGATCAAGAACGGCAACAAAAAGAGAAGTTAGCAAATTATTTAAGAGCGATCGGTATCAATCCAGATGATTTGCCGTAAATAAAGTTGTGGTAGCATGAGTTGCTAATATCCCCTTCAATCAGCCTTAAAAAAGGGGAAGAAGAAAATTTAAGTCCAACAACCTAAATTATGGCTGATGAGCTTGATAAATCGGACAATCCCCAAACAGCGATCGCGCATGATCCTAGTAATCCTGCGCCTAAGTCTAAAAAAAGATTGGGGCTACCGAGTTTTAAATCGAATTTTAGATCGCTCAAATTTGGCTCAGGCAGCCCCCAATCACCGCCTAAAGTCAGAAACTTGCTATGGTTATGGCTGCTAATCATTTTGATTAGCTATATCTGCATGGGTTACTTTCTATCAGTATTGCTGACCATGCCACCACGAAAAAGTCTGGCGATCGCAGGTTTTGCGATCGCTGCCCTATTGCCGACAGTTACCGCTTTTGCTGACTATGCATTGATGAAATGGGGATATTTGCTAAGTGGTTTTTTGATTGTGGGGGGATTGTTTTATTTTGTGAAGGTGCGTTTCTATTTCTTGGCTGTAGCGATCGTTTTATGGATCGGGATTACTACTATGGCTTTTGTTGGTGAAGTTTTGCTTAAGCGCAATCGAAAATTTTTTGTAGTAATTATCATTCTCACCATTCCCTGTTGGATGGGGCTGGGGCTGGGTTATCAACTGTGGCATTGGATTGCAACAACCTTAAGGTGAATGATTTTCTTTATTTTTTGATTTTTGTTAAGCTAGTACCACAATTGATCTAGCTCAATGGAGATGCATATGAAAAAATTTGAATGGAGTGACTCTTTGAGTACAGGTGTCCCGATGATTGACACTCAACACAAAGAATTGATTGCTGCTACTAACGAGATTGGCGAAGCGATCGACAAGGGCAACGGGGCGAATGCAATCAAAAAATTGCTCGTATTTCTGAAGTTTTATGCTGAGTGGCATTTTGGCAATGAAGAGACCTGTGCCGCGAAACATAGCTGCCCTATGGCGGGTGTTAACCAAGAAGCGCACAAGAAATTTATTGAAACCTTTGGCAAGCTTCACGACCAATATCGCCAGAGTGATTCTAGCGAAGAGGTTGCTCGTAAAATCTATGATGAACTTTGCGACTGGCTGGTTAGCCATATTTTGAGGATTGACACTCAAATTGGTGCTTGTATCAAAGAAAGCTTGGCTAAGCAAGCGTAATCCAAACAAAAAAGGTGGGCATAGCCCACCTTTTTTTATTCTTCTTCGGATTCTTCTTCAGCTGATGGATAGACAAATCCACTATTTTTACCACTGAGGATCGACTTACCTAACGAGATTGCTTTTTGAGCATGAACGGCGGCTTTTTGCTTCCATACTGCTTTACGGATATCGCGCTTGGATTTAGACGTGCGTTTCTTGGGTACTGCCATGATGTTATCTCTGTACTAATGTGATAATTTTCTGATTTTGATTTAGAAAATTTTGGACAATCTCTCAATCTTACATCATGCTGTAACATCAGATCAATACTGCCTATTTGCGATCGCTATGTCCCCAGCCAGACTTTCCTTTGCCGAACATTATCACGAACGAACGAAATATTCTCCTGCTACCCTTGCCAGCAAAAGTCAGGGTTTAGATTGGAACACCCAGCCATCGCCTTACAAAGATTATAAAATTGGCACGGTGTACGATCTCAAGCCCTATTTAACCGAGGATATTCAATCCGATCGCGATGGATTGTTGGCAAGTCGGTGGCGGCGGCTGTCCCGCTTGTTATTTTGTAGTTATGGCTTGACGGCGCGAGTACCTACGATTACGGGTGAAGATTTTTATTTACGGGCGGCTCCATCGGCGGGGGGCTTATACCCTGCGGAGTTATATGTGATTTCGGCGGGAACGCCATTGTTGTCAGCAGGAATTTATAACTATCAGGCGCGAAACCATAGCCTGATTAATTTCTGGCAAGATAATCAGGTTTGGTCAGGATTACAAAAAGCTTGTTTTGGTCATCCCGCTCTGCAAAATACGCGGCTAGCGATCGCCATTACTGCCGTATTTCAGCGATCAGCGTGGCGCTATCAAGATCGCGCCTATCGTCGAATTTTTCTGGACACGGGGCATTTATTAGGCAATATCGATCTGGCAAGTGCGATTGAAGACTATCAAGCGTCCCTAATTGGCGGTTTTGCTGATGAAGCGGTGAATGAATTGCTGTTTTTAGATAAAGAAGTGGAAGGGGCGATCGCGATCGTGCCAATTCTCGATTTAGAAGATGAGGAAAGAACTGGGCGCGGACAGGAATCGCGATCGCCTTTACGGGAAACTATCAAGCAGCATTCACCCAATTTCCCTAGAGGATTGCTAACAGCCTTACCTTCGGCAACAGTGACTAGCTATCCCAAATTGCCTGATGGGGCTTTATTGGAATATCTACATCAATCTACTCAAATTACCGAAAATCCCAATCTTCAAAAATCTGGTAAAAAATCGGATAGCAATCTCTTAGACAAGCCTGAGTCAAAGACTAATCAAGATCTTGATAAATATAACTTTCCTTTCTGTACTAAGGTTAATACCACAACCCCCAGTATCCATTGGGGCGATGATCTGGCGCTGTTAGAAAATACGATGCTGCAACGGCGATCGACCCGTGAATATAGTGGATGGAAGTTGGAACTAGCCGAACTTAAAGCGATTCTAGATTTTACCTATCAGCCGCAAAACTATACTGATCAAGGGCTAGATGGTCATCCTGATTATTTTGATCTAAGTTTAATTGAGACTTTTGTGGCGGTCACAGGTGTCGAAGATTTAGAAGAAGGTTGCTATTATTACGCTCCCAAAACTCAAGAATTACGCCAAATTCGCTTTAAAAATTTCCGTGATGAATTGCATTATCTCTGCCTCGGTCAAGAGTTAGGGCGTGATGCAGGGGCTGTAGTTTTCCATACTGCTGATCTCCAAAAAGCGGTCGAGAAATATGGCGATCGCGCCTATCGTTATTTACATATGGATGCTGGACATCTAGGACAGAGATTGAATTTAGCAGCGATCGCTCTAGGTTTGGGAGTAAGTGGAATTGCGGGGTTCTTTGATGATCTAGTTAATGAAGTTCTCGGTATTCCCAATGATGAAGCCGTGTTGTATATCACTACTTTAGGGCGATCGCGTTAAGTGAGTTACAAATTTTCTTGGCTCGTGGAACAGGCTTCTAGCCTGTTGACGGGCAAGAGGCAAATCCCACATTTTATATTTAATTCCTTCGGGAACCTTTAAGACTGAGACTAGAGAAGTAACTACATTGTTGATGTATTAGATCTAGATCTCGACTTTTCTGGAGTCGGGAGCTTTAATGGTGAAGAGTTAAAGGCAACGCAGGCTAAAGTTCGCAATAAAGGCAAGCGATCGCCTTTAGCAAACCTATAGAAAATATATCGTTGAGGCGATCGCCTAAAAAACAAGACTCACAGTAGTAGCGATCGCCTTTAGAGATGGATTGTTGAGGCGATCGCATTTGACTTTAAGATTGTGGCGACTTATCGAATACGTTTACAAGAAGACAAATATATTGGAATCTTAGATGTAGGCTAACAAATAGATTTAGCCGAACGATTCAAGAAAGGCTTGTTGCAAAAAATGTTTGTGTAGATTAGGTAATAAGTAATGGGGAATAGGTAATAAAATAAAACCATTACCCATTCCCTATTACCCATTACAAAAAATGATTGCCATTAAAGAAAACTTCCCAAAACTCACCCCAGAAGAATACTTTGCTTGGGAAGAAAAGCAACTAGAAAAACACGAACTGATTAACGGTCAAGTTTACGCCATGAGCGGCGGCAGCGTTAATCATAGCCGCATTGCAATTCGATTTGCGACTATGGTTGATACCCATTTAGACGCTAGTAACTGCATAACAGGTAACTCAGACCTGAAAGTTAAAATTGTTGGCACAAATAACTACACCTACCCAGATATCAGCGTCACCTGCGACGATCGCGACAAAAACACCCCAAATTATTTTACCTATCCCTGCCTCATCGTTGAAGTTCTCTCTCCTAGCACTGAAACCTACGATCGCAGTGGCAAATTTAGACTGTACCGCAAAAATCCAGTCTTACAGGATTATTTATTAGTGAGTTCCATTAGCATCGAAATCGATTTGTATCACAAAAACGAAGCAGGTGATTGGTTAATTATTAACTATCAAGCAGGCGACACCGTGGAACTCAAAAGCATTAATTTAAACTTTCCCATTGAGCAAATCTATCGCAACCTCGATCTCACACCAGAGACTGATTAAAAACGATCGCTTCTAGCGATCGCCTTCAGCAAATCTATAGAAAATATATCGTTGATTTCTCCTGCCTTAATATTCGTCATATAATCCTTCATCTTCTGGCGAATAACTTTTTAAAAAGGCATCATGGGCGCGATCGCCTGTTTCCGATTTTGGCTGAATAGTAATAAGCCATTTACCTTTGCCGATTCCTTCTATTATGGAGCTAGGTATTGTAAATTTTTCTCCGTCTTGAAGCTCTATTTCAAAAGCTAATTGTAATAACTGGCTTTTCATATTATGTAGATACTAAAATATTTAAAATCCTAACATAGAGTTCGGTTTCGGTTTTAGAGCGATCGCCCCCTCAACACCCAAAACACACGATCGCCTAGAAATCACGACTCACAGTACTAGCGATCGCGCTACTAAAACAAACGCTATTTTTTATTAAACCAGAGTTTTGATATATCTCGTAATTTCTTATTGTTTGTAAGCATTGATGATAAAAAAATATAAAATGGCTTTTATTTCGGTAAATTATATTAAATAAGGCGGCTTAATTATGGTTAACAATACAATATTTATTCATTCCAAAAGTTCTATCAAGCTGTTGTTGTAGTTTGACTTTATCGAGTAATATGATGTGACCATTTTGCTCGGCTAATTCTTCAGCATCTGGAGCAAAAGAGGATGTTGTAATAAAGTACCCTTCCATTGCACCATGATTTTGAATAGCATTCAATAATTCTTGAATTTCTTTTCTTGTTATTTTATTTTTTGCATATCTTTTACATTGTGCAACAACACATTGTTTTTTATTTTCTATAAGACCGAATCCTTTTTTATAAGCAATAATATCTATTCCATTATCCTTATTATTACGGGTTTGTTCTACATCATCATAATTTAAGCTTTGAAATAATTTTTTGGTTAAATATTCAAAATTCTCAGGACGAATATAAAGAATATTAATCGGCTTACTCATTAACGTTTTAATCATTGTGTTTAGAGAGTCCTGAACTGATTTTTCGGAAAAATTAAGAGTAGAAATACAATACAACCTTTCGATTATATCGATTTCACAAAATAAGCCTAACAATTCTATTGCTTTACACTTAAGTTTTATATTGGGTGAAGAGAGAAATTTTTCTAGTTCTTTTTGTACTGTTACAACAGGAACTTGATGGTGATGGCATTCCAAAATATCCATAGCTTTTAAGCTTATTTCTTCCTCATTTTCTTGAAAAATATTTAGAAATTTTTTCATATCACCATTAGTGAAGCTGGCATGAATTAAAGATTCTAAAATTAACAATTTAATTTCCTTAGATTCTTCTTTATCATTTAATATTGGAATTAAAAGAATTGAGCTTCTCTGAGGACTTAATTTAGTGATGTTTTTAATAGCGGATAAACGAATCGGTTTATATTTTTTATTAGACAAGTAATCTTCAATTATAATTGATTTATTGTTTTTCTTAATATAATCGTGGGTAAATATAAGATCTAAAAACTCATTGAGCAAAGGAATATCATGTTTTTTATAATCTAATGCTTCGATAATTTCATTGATTATCCACTCAATGCCAAATTGGTTTAAATAGTCACCTATTATCAGTTGCAATTCAAAAAGATCTCCAATCTCTGAAAGATTTTTTACTTTATCGCTAAGTCTTCTTTCCTGTTTATTGGTATTCATTGTTTTATGATTTTGATGGCAGGGCTTTTCTGAAATTATATCAAGAAGTCCGATCACCGATCTAGCCTCTTAGTTCGATCTCCGCTCTTGTAGGTTATCTTAACTAACGCAACCGAGCTATGGAAAATGATAACCTGATTGTGGGTTATTGCGATCACTTTCTCTGATGAAGTGCGATCACCTCTCAATTTTAAAAACAATCGCATAAAAATCACGACTCACAGGAATAGCGATCGCCTTTACGAGACGGATTGTTGATGCGATCGCCAGATTGCTTAAAGCTATAATACGAGACAGTAAGAGATCTTTGGGTTAGGAAAATGACTACAATATCAATCTTGCCAATATCTAGTGTTAGCGGCGAAAAATCTTATCGAGCGATCGCAGGCGATAAGCAGTGGACTGGAAAAACTGCGGGACAAGCTCTAGATGGTTTAACTACTCAGTTAGCTGAATCAGAATTTAGTGCGCTGCTTGTTATTCAAAGCTTTAATCCCGACCTGTTTTTCAGTACCAATCAGCAAAAGCGACTCTCGGAATTGATGAGTTTATGGCGAGTAGCCCGCGATCGCGGAGCAACATTGCGACTGGATCAACAAGCAGAGCTAGACGCTTTAGTTGATGCTGAATTACAGGCGGCAACAGCACGAACAAACTCATTGATGCTAGAACTTACACATTGACAAAATGAGCAAGATGTGTAGGCAAATAATTGCGGCAACTATCTAAATTTTCTACAATAAAAGAACGAATCACATCATTAAACAAATTGCGCCTAAGTGTGTAGCAATTAGCAATCAAATCGT
>JANMFC010000522.1:0-6013 GCA_031377675.1 Pseudanabaena sp. OTE_70b_metabat_355
CCGCCCCAACAAATTTGGGTTTTATTTGCACAAGTTATTTATTTTTCATTCCTAAGTAGGTAAGCATAATTAAGCATAAAACCGAGGTATTTAGGTCGAAAATGTGGTGTAGGAACCTAGAAATCCTGTTCTAATTAGTAAATCTAATTCGGTCGGATAGCCAGTACAGCCTATTGATGCTTTCAAGGGTACAGAGAAAAGCTTAAAAGTGTCGGGAAGCGACACTTTTAAGCTTTTCTCTGGGTTTAGTTTTAGCGCAAAGCGCTGTAAGCCCTTGAGAAATTGTAAAAAAAGCCCATAGCTAACATCCAGTCAGATTAATCGTAAAAGTTGCATGAGGGAATTTTGTGCCAAGTTTAGCCTTTGACCATATTTAGCAAAAATAAGATTTTCAATAAAAAAAGAGGACGCATTGCGTCCTCTTTTTTTAAGATGATTTTTAAATTTGAGGAATAAAACGTTCTTTTACGGGAACGGAAGTGTATTCAGAAATAATGCGTCGGAACTCGTCGCCATCGAGAGTTTCATTTTCAACTAGCAGATCGACAACGCGATCAATCGCGGCGCGATTTTCGTAAACAATCTGCAATGCAGTTTGATAGCACTTCTGCACGATCTCACGAACCTGTTGATCGATCTTCGCCGAAATATCTTCCGAATGTTGCGAACCACCACCCATGCTGCGTCCGAGAAATACTTCCGAACTTTGACCTTCAAGGGCTAGTTGTCCGATGTTTGACATACCAAAACGAGTCACCATCTGACGCGCCATGCCACCTACCTGTTGCAAGTCGCCACCTGCTCCAGTAGTCACTTCGGCTGCACCAAATACTGCTTCTTCCGCAGCACGACCACCGAGGGCGGCGGTGATACGGGCGAGGATTTGACCGCGTGAAACTAGGGTTTGTTCTTCATCGGGAGTGAACCATGTCAATCCAGCCGCTTGTCCTCTAGGAATGAGTGTAACTTTTTGAACTGGATCATGTTCTTTCATCAATGTACCGACGATCGCATGACCAACTTCGTGATAGGCAATCAAACGCTTGTTACGGCTATCAACGAGGGCTTTACCTTCAAGTCCTGCAATAATTCTATCTACTGCATCATCAATTTCAGCCATCGTCATCGCATC
This sequence comes from Pseudanabaena sp. OTE_70b_metabat_355, assembly GCA_031377675.1. Classification (GTDB taxonomy): domain Bacteria; phylum Cyanobacteriota; class Cyanobacteriia; order Pseudanabaenales; family Pseudanabaenaceae; genus Pseudanabaena. The sequence continues at coordinate 1,133 of JANMFC010000522.1, forward strand.
CTTACGACGACGAGCGGTGAGAATTGCAGCTTCATTCAGCAAGTTGGCAAGATCCGCACCTGCAAATCCTGGGGTACGTCTGGCGATCGCCTCTAAAGAAACTTCAGGGCTAATCTTTTTGTCACGCGCATGAACATTCAAAACTTGTAAACGACCTTTGATGTCAGGAGGATCAACACCAATTTGGCGATCGAACCGGCCGGGACGTAACAATGCCGAGTCAAGCACATCAGCGCGGTTAGTTGCAGCAATCACAATCACACCAGCGTTACCTTCAAAACCATCCATTTCTGTGAGGATTTGGTTCAGGGTTTGCTCACGTTCGTCATTACCGCCACCGATACCCGCGCCACGTTGACGACCGACTGCATCAATTTCATCAATGAAGATAATACAAGGAGCATTCTCCTTGGCTTTCTTAAACAAGTCACGCACTCGCGATGCGCCTACACCGACAAACATTTCTACAAACTCAGAACCAGATACTGAAAAGAAAGGAACACCCGCTTCACCTGCGATCGCCTTGGCTAGCAAAGTTTTACCAGTCCCTGGAGGTCCAATTAATAGGACACCCTTGGGAATCTTTGCGCCAACTGCGGTAAAGCGTTCGGGTTTTTTCAAGAAAGTCACAACTTCTTGTAATTCTTCTTTAGCTTCTTCGATGCCAGCAACATCATCAAACATTACGCCCGTCTGAGCGTCCATCGCAAAACGCGCTTTAGACTTACCAAAATCCATTGCTTGTCCAGGTCCGCCCATTTGATTGGAGCGGCGGAACAAGAAAAATAAGCCCCCCAGCAAAGCGACGGGAAAAATTAAATTACTAACAAAACTCCAAATAGCGCCATTGTTGCTAGGTGGATAAATGGCAAGATCCACGCCGCCCTCATTGAGTTTGTCCATCAACTCAGGTGCGTACAGTGGCAAGTCAACTCTAGCGCGTTGCTCTTTACCCTCAATTTGGGGATCGGTTGCTACGATTACCGCCGTGCGTCCGCCATCAAAAATATCGACCTTGCGTACCCGATTTTCATCAAGATATTCAAGAAATCTGCCGTAGGCAATGCGGGTATTTGCGGCATTTACGGTGGGACGGCTAGGGGCGGGACGGGCGATTAATGTCTGCCAGCCAAAAAAGCCAATGATCGCTATGGGCAGTAACCACAGCAGCGCTGTTCTCCAAGAGGTTTTCATATAGCAAAGAGCCTGATGTTCAAAATAATTTCTTAACTAAACTTAACTTACCACGATCCTTAATTAATGCGATAAGGCGATCGCAAATATCTACCCAAAGGAAAGTTTGCTACCAAAATTTATTAAGCACACAGTTATTCAGCGCTTAGTCTCCAGCTATCATTGATCGCATTGATCGCTCAGAACAATCGTTATGACTATCTAACAGGAAACTCATATTTAGCAGTTACAAAGCGATATTTACGAGAACCTTCAGTCGGTTTAAACTGATAATCTTTAGCCGACTGAGCGACAATCTCAACCAGATCTCTATCGCCTTCTAGGGTATACCCTTGGAATTCTATTTTTCCATTAGGATCGACAAGCCACAGAAAAGTTACTATCCCTTTCTTGCCAGCTACATTTCCTCTTGCGGGAATCCATTCTATATCTTCTATTCCTCCTGATATGCGTGAGACGTTCGCCTCTTTCGGATTAGGAACAATTTTGGTCTGATCCAATAACTCTTGGGTCAACAAATCAGTAATTCGAGCATTGGTATAGATCGAACGGATACTCTCAATCTGTTTTACATTTGAGGGAATAGAAGATTGAATGGGTGGTTGATTAATTGGTTGATTTGGCGGTTGATTGATTGGTTGATTCTGCGATACTGGAGCTTGGGCTGATTTTGTTGGCGTGTCAGTGTTTTTGATGTTTCTTGGCTCATTTGGGCTATCTCTTAAACCATTGTTGTTCTGAAAATCTGTCCTAAGGTTACTGTTACTTGTCGTCTTAACAGGATTGCTGTTATCTATTTGTGCAATCGCATTCGTTCGAGATTGTTGGAAACCTAATGGAGTCGAAGTTCGCGGCTTGACAAATTCTCGTGAAGAGTCTATGGCTGAGTTGTTGAATAGTTGAGGTACATCGGGAAGATCGATCAAGGGAGGTAAACCGTCTATGCGGTCAGCACTACTTAATTCAAAAGGTGATGGTAGAGCAGTTGAGAACGAATTTGGGAAAGGACTTGGAGGGATATTCAACGGGGGGATTAGCTTATTGGATGAAGATTGCACAAATAAGCTATCGAAAATTGATTTACTGACATTGGATATATCAGATGTATTTCTAGGAAGCTTGTTGGTTAAGTCTCTGTTCAGATTCCTATTGGATTGCGGTTGCGGTGGGAGTTTAACGACAGGTAAGGTGGCTGTTTTCACCTCAATGAGAGGTGGCGGCTCAACTGCTTTTTTGGCAGGAGTGGCGGGAATCATCACAAAGATGGCGTGAATTCCCAATGAACCAATCACAAGCGCCCAAAATGGATTTTTGGCAATTAGATCACCTGTTCTATTGCCAAATTGACGTATGGAATTATTTAACATCGCTTTACGTCCAGAGTTCTGCATAGGTTTATTATCTTGACTTATAGTGATATTTTTTTGATATTTTTTAAGATCGAGATGTGGCGATCGCCACACGATTGCCTGCAATTACCCTCAGTTCGGCGAGACGATTAATTACCACTTGATAGGAGACATTGGCATTATCGGCACTGAGTACTACTATACCTTGAGCGGAGCTTGCTAAAAAGTTGCGAACATCCCGTTCTAACTGTTGGGGGGCGATTGATTTTCCCTCGGATAGCATTTGTCCCGCAGAATCTAAGGTAATCACAAACATCTCTTCGGGTTTTACTTCACCAGAAACAGCATTATTATTACCACTAGCGCTAATTGGCAAATCAACACCAATTCCTTTCGGTACAGTGAGTGCGGCTGATATTAAAACAAAAAATGCCAAGATCGAAAAAACCACATCTAACAATGCGGTGAGATTTATTTCGGCGTTAGCGGAGCCTTGGTATTTTTTGCGAATTTTCATAAATCAAAGGCACTCAGATATAGGGTAGCAGTGATGCTTATAGGCGAAATAAAAGTAAAATAAAGGTAAAACTAGAGGCTAGATAGTTACTTGAGGCTTAACGTAATTTACCTCTACGACTGTATGCACATTACCACGAGGAGTAAAGTCGCCTTTAACATTAATTCTTAAAGGATCACCTGCTTTTACAAAGTCGTCCAAAATCTCATTAACGGATTCCTCGTGGGATATAAAGCGATCGCGGTAGCTATTAATATAAAGCTTGATCGCCTTGAGTTCAACTAGCACTTGGTTTGGGGTGTAGGTGATATGAATTGTACCAAAGTCGGGATAGCCTGAAAATGGACATTTGCAAGTGTACTCAGGCAATGTGATGTGAATACTGTAGTCTCGACCAATTCTGGGGTTGGGAAAGGTGGTGAGAATGGCTTCTGCGATCGCTTGTTCGCCGTATTTAAGAGTCATGTCTGGTCTGATGTAAAAAATTTAATATTTCTGTCTATATTTTAATCTCTCTTGTTAGGATTACGGTGAAAAATTAATGTCCCCCTTTTCACCATAAGATCAAAAAATTATGCGTATAACTGAATCAACTCTCAACAAATGAAGATACAGTAAAAATCAGTGTATCTTCATTTGCTAAATTCAGCTATTGACCACAAATTTTTCTTCCGTAAGCACTGACAACTTGTGAAACACCAGTGGGATCGAAGTTAGCTAATGCGCGAAGAGCCTCTTCAGTCGAAGAAGCATTCGACAGTTGATCCATGTTGTCTTTAAACTCTTTAAATTCGGATACATTTTCGTAGGATCGATACGCATTAGTTTTTTTAAGCGCTGCCCATGAAACTTTTGCCTCCGTCACCATCTTACTGACTCGACTAGCCTCTTCAGCAGATTGGGCTGTTGCACTAGCTGCCCCAGATGATCCCAAGGTAGCAATATTCGAGGCAAGACTTATGGTGCTTAAGACTTGGTCACTGGTTACTTGAGCGCAAACTTCCTTGCTGGATGCACAACCAGCGCCGCAATTTACATACCCTGGCGGACATTGTCCCCAACAGACTGGACCAACTCCAGAAAAACTTGATCTGCAAGATGAATAACAAAGCCCAGCATCACGCTCTTTCCCAGAACCACACACAAGCAGTCTGGGATCACCAATAGTGACTTTTTTTGCACATGAAAGATCGATTCCATTGTTCAATCCAAGAGCATTACAATTGGGCTTGTTTGGACGGCAGATATTTGTTCCAAATGCACTGTATCCATCTCTACACTTTGGATAGAATAGTGCCCCTTTCTTTTCACAGTCTGAACTACCAAATTTGCCAGCATTGCGCCCACAAATCGCTCGCGAGACGTAGCCTGCACCGCGTCCATATTCGGTAGCTCGACAAAAGAGTCCATCATCTCGCATTCCTTCAGGACACACTGAGTGGCAATCTACACCAACTCGCTTAGTCCCAGATGGACATTGGCTGTAACTGAGTACACCAATCTTAGCCCGACCTGATTCTACCTCTGTTGGTATTGTCCCTACACCGCGACCATAAGATGTCCTCCAACAGAAGTCATCCTGTGCTAAAGCGGGTGTTGCAACTATCCCCACGAGTAATGGGGCAACCATTAGTTTGACTACTGAACGTCCATTGAAGCTCAAGTTTTTCATGTCTAAATAAATACTTACTAGTTTAATAAGATAATTCTATTAAAATCGTATATCTTGCTTTATTTAAAGTCAAATTTACAGCAGATTTAAAACTTTTAGCTCAGCGATGTATATTAACCAATAAAAAAGAGGAGGCGCTTTGCGCCTCC
>JANMFC010000523.1:0-3752 GCA_031377675.1 Pseudanabaena sp. OTE_70b_metabat_355
CCGCCCCAACAAATTTGGGTTTTAATTGCACAAGTTATTTATTTTTCATTCCTTAGATGCTGGAGTGAACTTCATTTTTGAATTTGGAATTGCTGCTTTTTTGCAACTTTTTTTATAGCTTTTTCGTCAAGTCCGTCAGTACATCGGTAACAGAAGCAATGGAACTTCGCGATCGCTAATAGTCTCTAGTAAAATTGGATATAGTTTATGAAAATATTAACCACCAGATTATTAAATCTACTGCGAAATTACGGGAAACTAGCGCTCGCCTCCCTAATATCTTTATCAATAGCGGTCACCCTCACCCCCCTTGTCGCTAATGCTTTTGATTTTTCTGACCTGTTTCGAGTTTTGCCTTCAGCTATCCAAATATTTCAGCTTTCTAATCTTGGCGATAATGATGAAGTGGCTCTCGGTAAGCAAATCGATGGTCAAATTCAGCAAGAAGTCAGGCTTAGCCAAGATCGCAACGCCAATGCATTAGTGAAGCGATTAGGACAAATATTAGTGTCAACTAGCGATCGCCCCAATATTCCTTACACATTCCGCGTGGTTGACGATAAAAATCTTAATGCCTTTGCCACGATGGGCGGATTTGTGTACATCAATACTGGCACTATTGCCGCCGCCGACAATGTAGCTCAATTAGCCAGTGTAATCGGGCATGAAATGGGACATATTGCGGGTCGTCATGCTTTGGAGCAGATGAAACAAATGGCGATCGCCCAAGGTATTGCCACGATCGCGGGTGTTGCTGACGATCGCTTAGTTGGTATCGGGGCCAATCTCGCCCTACGTTTACCCAATAGCCGTGAAGCTGAATTTGATGCTGATCGTCGAGGTTTGCTAAATATTACCAAGTCAGGGTTTGCGGCAAGAGCAATGCCAGCATTCATGCAAAAGTTGGCTAGTGCAGGAGGAGGCAACGCTCCTGCATTTCTAAGTAGTCACCCTGCTACAGGCGATCGAATTAATGCTCTAAATCAGACTATTAGAGGCAATAATCTTAATTCTTCGGGTGGTTTGAATGATGGTGAATACCAAAGGATATGGCGATCGCGCTTTCGCTAGATTGTATCTACTCCTTTCCCATCCAATAAATAGCGGTGCGTGGCGAAGCCACACACCGCTATTTATTGAACCGAAATAAGTGGAATCGCCTGCGAAGCGGGCGATTCCACTTATTTCGGTTCTAAGCCGAGGTACTTATTTATTGGTTTTAATTGCGTCAAAAAATAACTTGACATTAAACACTTACCTAGGTTAAGATTGTATGCTTATGTCTTGAGTCAAATCTAGACATATACTCCGCCCACTAAAACTGCAGTCATTAGTGCATGAATAAATCTACTCTTGTTACTCCTGCCTTCGTTCTACCAGATCTTGTAGAAATCCAGCGGGAGAGTTTTCGATGGTTCCTAGAAGAAGGACTTATTGAAGAGCTTGAGAGTTTCTCACCGATTACAGATTATACAGGCAAAATGGAACTCCATTTCATTGCCAAAGATTATAAACTCAAGCGTCCAAAATATGGTGTTGATGAGTCTAAACGTCGGGATGCGACCTATGCCGTACAGATGTACGTTCCCACAAGACTTATTAATAAAGAAACAGGAGAAATAAAGGAGCAGGAAGTCTTTATAGGCGATCTGCCTCTGATGACAGATCGCGGAACCTTCATTATCAACGGCGCTGAGCGAGTCATCGTCAATCAGATTGTCCGAAGCCCTGGGGTTTACTATAAACAAGAAATCGACAAAAATGGTCGCCGTACCTATAATGCCAGCCTCATTCCTAATCGAGGCGCTTGGTTAAAGTTTGAAACCGACAAGAATGATCTTGTATGGGTTCGTATTGACAAGACCCGTAAACTTTCAGCGCAGGTGTTACTCAAGGCGATCGGCTTGAGCGATGCCGAAATTCTTGACGCGCTTACTCACCGTGAGTACTTCCAAAAAACCATCGATAAGGAAGGACAGTTTGACGAAGACGAAGCACTCAAAGAGCTTTATCGCAAATTACGCCCAGGCGAACCTCCTACAGAATCAGGTGGTCGCGAACTATTGCGATCGCGCTTTTTTGATCCTAAACGTTACGACCTCGGAAAGGTCGGACGTTACAAGCTCAATAAAAAACTGCGCCTAAATACCCCCGACACGATGCGGGTATTGACCGAAAAAGATATTCTCACCGCGATCAACTATTTGATCAACTTGAAATTCGACATCGGTGAAATTGACGACATTGACCACTTAGGTAATCGTCGCGTCAGGTCTGTTGGTGAATTGCTGCAAAATCAAGTCCGTGTTGGCTTAAACCGACTAGAGCGGATCATCCGTGAACGGATGACGGTTTCGGATGTGGACGCTCTCACCCCAGCTTCCTTGGTTAACCCTAAACCCTTAGTAGCCGCAATCAAAGAATTCTTTGGTTCTAGCCAACTATCGCAGTTTATGGATCAAACCAATCCTCTGGCTGAGCTAACCCACAAACGTCGTCTCAGCGCCCTTGGACCAGGTGGTCTAACCCGTGAACGCGCTGGCTTTGCGGTTCGCGATATTCACCCTAGCCACTATGGTCGCATCTGCCCCATTGAAACTCCTGAAGGTCCTAACGCTGGGCTGATCGGTTCTTTGGCAACCCACGCTCGCGTTAACCAGTACGGATTCATCGAGACTCCTTACTATGCGGTCGAAAACGGCAAAGTTCTAAAAAATCAAGAGCCTGTCTATATGACAGCCGACGAGGAAGATGAATTTCGGGTGGCGCCTGGTGACGTAGCCACGAATGATGAGGGATATATATTTCTCGAAATCGTGCCAATTCGCTACCGCCAAGAATGGGGTACGGCGGGGCCTGAAGAAATCGATTATGTAGCGGTTTCGCCAGTACAGATTATTTCTGTAGCAACATCGCTAATTCCTTTCCTCGAACATGATGATGCAAACCGCGCCCTGATGGGATCGAACATGCAACGTCAAGCGGTTCCCCTTTTGCGTCCCGAACGTCCTTTAGTTGGTACTGGACTAGAAGCCCAAGCCGCAAGGGACTCAGGAATGGTCATCGTCTCGCGAGTTACTGGTGACGTATCTTATGTGTCTGCGGACGAAATCAGAGTTAAAGCTGACAACACTGGCTTAGAGAGCATTTATCGTCTGCAAAAGTATCAGCGTTCTAATCAAGATACCTGTCTAAATCAGCGACCTCTTGTATGGGTTGGTGACTCTGTAGTTACAGGACAAGTTCTTGCAGACGGCTCGGCTACTGAAGGTGGTGAAATTGCCCTTGGTCAAAACATTCTTGTAGCCTATATGCCGTGGGAAGGTTACAACTACGAAGACGCAATTTTAATTAATGAGCGTCTGGTAATTGATGATGTATACACCTCAATTCACGTTGAAAAGTACGAAATTGAAGCGCGTCAAACCAAGCTTGGTCCAGAAGAAATTACGCGCGAGATTCCTAACGTCGGCGAAGATTCATTGCGAAACCTTGACGAGCAGGGCATTATTCGTATCGGAGCTTGGGTTAATTCGGGCGAAATTCTGGTTGGGAAAGTCACGCCTAAAGGTGAGTCCGATCAACCACCCGAAGAGAAACTCCTAAGAGCGATTTTTGGCGAAAAAGCTCGTGATGTACGCGACAACTCTTTGCGCGTTCCTAATGGCGAAAAAGGTAGGGTCGTTGATGTACGAGTATTTACTCGCGAGCAAGGTGACGAACTGCCACCAGGTGCAAATATGGTTGTGCGA
>JANMFC010000529.1:0-2867 GCA_031377675.1 Pseudanabaena sp. OTE_70b_metabat_355
TCGGCTCAATAAAACCAAGAAACCGAACAAGCTGATTCGCCTGCTACGCAGGCGAATCAGCTTGTTTGGGTTTTATATTCTTGTTCGCCCAGAATTGGGGGATAGAGGGCAAAAGTAAAGGCAATTCATGAATTGCCCTTACTTTTATAGGAAAGCACTATAAAATAGGGAAAACATGGAAAAAATCTAGGATGATTTTCTGATGACACGAATTTGTATTCTTGGTGGCGGATTTGGCGGTTTGTATACAGCCCTTAGCCTCGCACGTCTACCTTGGGCGGTCAGCCCCGAAATTATCCTTGTCGATAAAAGCGATCGCTTCGTATTTACACCATTTCTCTATGAATTAGTCACAGGTGAGATGCAGGAATGGGAAATTGCGCCCACATTTGCCGAATTGTTAGTCAATACGGGCATTCAGTTCGTGCAAGCACTAGTCACTAACATTGATTTTGTCACGAAAGAAGTGGAAGTTAATATGGGACAGCGCAGCACGATCGCCTATGATCGCCTAGTTTTAGCGATCGGTGGTGAAACACCGATGGATTTAGTTGATGGCGCGGCGGAATATGCCATTCCTTTTCGCAATCTTAATGACTTTTATCGATTAAATAGCAAATTAGAATTATTAGAAGCATCCAATCGCGATAAAATCCGTGTCTGTATTGCAGGGGGAGGCAGTAGTGGTGTGGAACTTGCTTGTAAAATCGCCGATCGCCTCCAAACTACGGCAAAAGATCGTGGTCGAGTCCGTCTAGTTGATCGCAATCCTCAAATTTTAGCAAATTCCACTGATGCAAATCGTAAAATTGCCGAACTAGCTCTCTCTCAGCGCGGTGTGTGGACAGATATCAATACCAAAGTTGCTCAAATTAGTGAAGGTGCGATTACCCTTGACTATGCTGATGGTAAAGATACCTTGCCCTTTGACCTTCTCCTATGGACAGTGGGAAGTACTTTCTCAAAAATGCTACAAAATCTACCAGTTGAACATAATCGCCAAGGCGCGATCGCCACAGAATCAACCTTACAAGTCAAGGGATACGCTGATGTATTTGCGATCGGCGATCTTGCGAGTATTGACAACCATAGCGATCGCTTACCCGCCACCGCCCAAGTCGCTTTTCAACAATCGCAATATTGTGCATGGAATGTTTGGGCAAGTCTCAACCAGAAACCCCTCGTCAACTTTAGCTATATTCCCCTCGGCGAATTTATCAGTTTAGGAATCGATGGCGCGGTTGCGTCAATTTTGGGTAAATTTAGTATCGATGGCTTACCTGCCCATGCCATGCGAAGATTTGCCTATCTATTGAGAATGCCAACTTTACAGCATCAATGGAAGCTCGGCACACATTGGCTAACTAAACCTTTGGTAGAAATCTTGAGAAAGTCCATTTAAGTCTCGCGAAACTCGTTTGTGAAACTTAAATGCAGCATTTCCCTTAAACTGTTGCTATAATAATCAAGCTAAGTTATTTTACTTAACAAAATAACTGTTGGGGCTGTGGCTCAGTTGGATAGAGCAAGCGCCTCCTAAGCGCTAGGTCATCGGTTCGATCCCGATCAGTCCCGTAGTTCAAACATTTAAGTACTTGTATAAAATAAATTGCCAAAAGCCATAAAGTTGCGCCACTGTGGGGCGCAGCTTTATATAATCTAAATCACTCTGGGTCATGGGTTTAGGAGATTCGATAGAGATTTTACAAGGTATATTTATGATTTACTGGAATATCGCGATCGCATCTTTAATCCTAATCATGAGAGTCATCTCATCGATAGGCGAAGCCATAAACCCACATTTCTCGTAAAAAATCTTCGCATCCTCAGAAATAGTATGGACAAGAATAGCTCGTATTCTCGCAATTTCTGACGCTTGTAGAGTTCTTAAAATCGCGTCCCTTAGCAAAGCCCGACCAAGCCATTTCCCCTGCCAACTGCGATCAATTGCTAACCTTCCGATCACCATTACAGGGATTGGATCGGGCATATTGCGCCGCACTTTACCTGTAGCAATAGATTGAATCACTGAGCCATTGGCAAGGCAATAAAAACCAATCACAACATCATCAGTACAGAGAACGTAGGTACGCGAAGCACCCTCAAGTTCATTTTTAATTGCTCTATTCTTTAACCAGTCATCTAGCTGACTATTGCCAGAGTCAAATCCCTTGATCTGGTGGGATAAATTGAGCTTTTCAGGCGATCGCAAATTATCTAAACTTATTCCCACGGAGATTTAGTTATTAGTAACTTCTGTAACTTTTGACTTGATTGAGGAACTCCATCCAATAATGCTGTAAATTCCTGATACTTCGATGGGTCTAAATCAAAGAAAGTCCAATCTAAAAGAACATCTTGCGCTTTCTGATATGCTGACTCAAGCATAAACTCAGAGCGTGTTTTACCCTGTACTTCGGCAGCACGATCAATGATATTCCGTTTCTCTTGCTTCACACGGATGTTAATCGTTACATCGCGATTTTGACTAGAAGTGATCTTATCTATCAAGGTAGACATAGGAATTTACTGAAAATAAGCAATCCTTCTATTATAATATTTTGTATACACAATGTCAACACGTTGTCGGGTTTTACGAAAAATGCATTTGTTTGATTGCTTCTAAAATTTGAGTTGGCGTAAATCATTTTTTAAATGAAGAGCATCAAATATTCGAGCAGGAACAAAATGAGGTATTGAAAGCAGGTTTAGAAACAGCAATATATACGCCGATTCAAACTTGAAATGCAACGGGTTCTGATGAAGCAAAGAATACTTCGTATGGGGTACGATAGTCAAGAGATTTTCTCGGTCTGTGATTTATAAAATCTACCGCCTTCTGAAAGTCTTCTTCTTTCACGATTTTG
>JANMFC010000453.1:0-6258 GCA_031377675.1 Pseudanabaena sp. OTE_70b_metabat_355
CGCGGCGAAGCCGCGCACCGCTATTTCTTGGGTTGGAAGCGAATATAGGGTTTTCACCCATTTAAAGCGTCAAGCTTTGAGGATTTGTTTCGATCAACTTTGCGAGATCCTGTAGAAACTGCGCGGCGTGAGCGCCGTAAATGATACGGTGATCAGCGGTGAGATTAACCTGCATTTGGCTGCTAACTTTAATTGCACCGTCTTTAGTCGCGACAACTTGAGGACGAGATCCACCGATCGCCAAAATTGCGCCAGTACCAGGAGGAAGAATTGCATCAAAGCGATCGACACCAAACATCCCCAAGTTGGAAATCGTAAACGTGCCAGAGTTGTACTCATCGGGCTGCAACTGTTTAGCACGGGCGCGTTCTACCAATCCTTTCCAATCACGGGAAAGAGTATACAAATCAGTTTGGTCAGCATTCTTTAATACAGGCGTAATCAAACCGCCATCGTCCATCGCTACCGCTACGGCAACATTAATACTGCTCTTGTACTCGATCCCGCGATCGCTAAAACTGGCATTGACCAAAGGATGCTTTTGTAAAGTTACGGCGACGGCTTTAGCCAAAAGCGCGGTCATGGTCACACCCTTAGTTTTGACTTGTTTGTAAAGAACGTCAAGGGCATCGGTGGTAATCGTATACCCAACATGGAATGTCGGTACAGAGAGGCTCTGATTCATATTATTGATCACCGCCTTTTGCAAGGTGGTTAGAGCTTGCGCCGTGCCTAATGTTGGTGCAGGTGTAGATGGTTTGGCAACGGGTGCAGCAGTTACGGATGGGGCAGATGTCGTGACCTTGACGACAGGAGCAGTTGGCTGTAAAACTGCTTCAACATCAGCAGCCGTGACTCTTCCATTTGGACCTGTTCCCGAAATCTTAGTTAAATCAAGCCCGTTATCTTTAGCAATTCGTTTGGCTCTGGGGGATACGATTTGACGATCTGATGTTGGTGATTGAGTTTTGCGTGGCGAGGATACAACCACATCAGGGATCGAGGCAACCGAGGCGATCGTTGGAGCCGAAACTAATTTTGCGGGAGGCTCTTCAGATGTTGAGGTTGATTTTGCTCCAGTTTGCCCAGCCGCCTTGAGCTTGGCTTCAGCAATTTCTTCTTGGGTTTCCGCAACGTATGCGATCGCCGAACCTACAGGAGCAGATTCACCTGCGGGGGTAATGATTACGCCGAGATAGCCTTCATAAAAGCTTTCGACATCCATGTCGGCTTTGTCAGACTCTACGACCACGACAGTTTCGCCTTTTTCCACCTTGTCGCCAGGGGATTTCACCCAAGAGGTGATTTTCCCTTCGGTCATAGTAGAGCTAAGCGCAGGCATGAAAATTTCGTAAATCATAGGAAATTTATAAATATTTAAATATCAATCTGTAATCAATAACTAGTTGCTGACGATGCGTGGCTTCGCCGCGCATCGTCAATTATTCACTGGGAAATTATTAACAAAGTCAACGTCTAAAGTCAAAATGTGATCTCGAAACGTGATTTCAATAAACCATCATAAATCTTAACGTATTTTGGTCGTCTATAGGCGATCGCATCACCATCAATGACTTATAAAATAACCCTAAAAAATAGAGGCTTGCAAGACGAGTCTATATTTCTTAGTTAAAATTCTGAGCGTTACAATTAAAATAAAATGGCACGAGATTTATTTCATGATGCAGTTAAGAACGCTCTAATCAAGGATGGTTGGCTAATTACTGATGATCCATTTTCGTTAAAAGTAGGAGATTCCGAACTTTATATAGACCTTGGAGCAGAGCGGCTAATTGCCGCCGAGCGCAACAACGAGAAAATTGCTGTAGAAATTAAAAGCTTTGTTGGCAACTCATCTGTCACCGATTTTCATTTAGCCGTCGGACAATTTATTAACTATAGAATAGGTCTAAAAGCTGCTTATCCAGACCGTAAGCTATTTTTAGCAATTCCCAACACTTCCTATGAAACCTTCTTCAAAAAAGAATTTCCCCGTATGGTAATCCAAGAGTGCCAGATTGAAATCTTAGTTTATGACGCAAAAAATGAGGTAATTGTCAAATGGAAAATCTAGAAAAAATCCAGTCTTATCGCAGGATCATTAAACAAATTCTTAACCAACACGCCTCTTATAAACCCTCACACGGCGAATTTGAAATGCAAACCCTCTTTGATAACGAACAAGATCGCTATCAAGTATTAGCAATTGGTTGGAATCAAGACAAACGTATCTATGGTTGCTCGATGCAACTTGATATTAAGGCAGAAAAAATCTGGATTCAAGCGAACAATACAGAAATAGATATTGCTGAAGCACTTGTCGCCAAAGGAGTCCCCAAGGAAGATATTGTGATTGGCTTACAGCCTGACTATTTGAGGCAATATACAGGATATGCGATCGCCTAGATAAGATCGCCCATGTTAGAATTTCTTCAAATCTCTACCAGAAAATCACAGATACAAAAGAGGATGTCCATAAATGCCCTCCCCCTTTCCTGGAATGAATCCTTATTTAGAAAATCCTGAACTATGGTCGGCTGTACATAGTCGATTAATTGTAGCGATCGCTGATGCTCTCGCTGACACGATTAGCCAAGACTATCGCATTGAAATCGAGAAGCGCACCTATTGGAGTGATGAAACGGGAGACGATCTGCTAATTGGCATACCAGACGTTGCTTTGCTTAGTCGAAGTATAACAAGCAGTGAAAAAAATATTGCAACCGCAGTTGCTGAGCGTACAGCGATCGCTCCAACTCGTATTCTCTTGCCAACACATGAGGAAATTAGCGAACGCTATCTAGAAATTCGCGAAGTTCAAACTGGAAAAGCGATCACGGCGATCGAGATACTTTCTCCTAAAAACAAAAAGACAGGTGAGGGACGTGAAGCTTATCTCCGCAAAAGAAGGCGAGTTTTACAAACCCAAACTCATTTTGTGGAAATTGATCTCTTAAGAACTAATCTATCCTTCTTGCAAGGACAACTTCCTGCATCTGATTATCATATTTTGGTCAGTCGCAGCCACGATCGCCCTGCGGCTGATTTATATGCTTTTTCAATTCGCGATCGCATTCCTAATTTCTCTATCCCGCTACGCCTAGGCGAACCAGAACCGATATTAGACTTACAAATTTTAGTGGATCAAGTTTATCAGCGCGGACGTTATGACTTAGCGATCGACTATTCTCAACCCACACAACCACGTTTGAATAGTCAAGATGAAATGTGGGCAAGCAGCCTTCTCACGAGCAGCTAACATTTGCCGCAATATCGAAAACTCAACATCCATACTTTCATAAGCCGCAAAAGTTTCAAGATTGGATAATGCTTTAGCTTTTAGTTCAGCATGATTCATTATTTTTAACCTCCAATAGACGCGATCGCCCTATAAACACATCAAATAGCGATCTCCCAAATTCTCACCTTCAAAATTCCCCACAACGGCAGTCGCTTCATAAACACCAAAAAAGCGATCACCCCAATCCTCATTGCATCTAGATTACTAGCAGTCTACCTAATCATTTTTGCTAGGTTAGTAAAACTCGTGTTTACTAATTTTACACAAAAAAAGAGATGTTTGTAAAAGCAAACGGTGAGTTGTAACGTTTATTTTGACAAATTTATGCTGTTCACCATATCAAAACCACCATTTATAAAACTAGTTCCTCCAATTTGCTTGACGAAATCCTTTTTTTGGCATATACTTGGTGTAATTAGTAAGATATACAATCAATAATGAGTAGAACAATTCAATCGGTAATTTCCCGTCAGAACGCTATATCGGAGGGCGGTGGAGATTCTTTAGATTTGCCTGTTTACGGTAGCTATGCTATTTGCAACTTGAGAGGAGGTATTGGTAAAACTTCGTTGGCATTTAATTTGTCATACCTAACCGATCATCTTTTGGCTGTGGATACCTGTCCGCAAGGAAATTTATCATACTTTTATGACAACAGCTACTATCAAAACGTTTCAACAACAGTAAACGATATGTTATTACCATATCTTTTTAATGGACTAGCACGAGCAAGCCGCGTTGCCCAACGGATTGGTGCAACAAACAGTTTCTTTTCGGGAAAGGATAGTTACTTCCTGCCTTCCTCCAGCGAGTTATACACACTTCCTTCCCAAATGGCTAATGCTATTGCAGGAGCAAATCTATTGCCATCTCCTCAAAAGAATACAGTTGTTGATAACCTCCTTTACTCACTTAAGGCTGAGATTTTGCGTGAGCAGCAGGAGACCGAGACCAGCAAATGCCTTATTGATACGTCGCCATTCTTTTCTGGGTGTACGCATCTTGCTTGGCACGCTGTTGATGCTTTGGTTATCCCAGTCAGAACCGATAAGCAATCTATCAACTCTTTGGCACTCCTTTTGAAAACTCTATCGAATCCAGGAAGCGAGTTCCGTCGTACGATGCCGACAGACAATCATACGCCAAAAATTCAAATGGTTGTTTTGACTGGATGTGGCTGGAGTACACGCGCGGAAGCAAGAAACGAACCAAATCAACAAACAAAAGTTTTTTTAGAAGAGGTTTATGACATCGTAAGCCGAAATATCGCGCATTTCACAACTAATGATCCGAGCAGTCACATCGTTCTATCTGATGATTTTCTAGGATCTGGTCGAATATCTTCGGCACTATCTAAACCTATTGAATTAATGAATCCAGGAGATTCAACACGAATCAACAGAATTAAAACAGATGTAAATGCCTCAGTTGATAAAATCAAGAACCAG
The DNA here is from genome assembly GCA_031377675.1 of Pseudanabaena sp. OTE_70b_metabat_355. GTDB lineage: Bacteria > Cyanobacteriota > Cyanobacteriia > Pseudanabaenales > Pseudanabaenaceae > Pseudanabaena. The sequence goes on from JANMFC010000453.1 coordinate 4,750, forward strand.
TTAAGATTTATCAGCAAAAATCTTTGGTAATTGAAAATAGGTAGAGTTATTCTCATGTCATAAGAATCAATATCGTTTCTAATAGTTTCTCCATCTACACTGATTGTCGTCTAGAAACTTCCGACTTTGTAATCGCCCCTAAGCCTCACCTCCTAAATTGAGGCTTAGGGGCGATTTAAACATGAAGATCGGGTGGTGCAAAATCAAATGGTAGTTCGTTGTTAATCGCTTGAATTTGCTGAGCCTCGTAAGCATTAACTTCATTAATATGGGGAATTAAAATTTGCTTGAGCCGATCGCGATAAAAGCGATGCAAACTATAATTGGGTGTCGCAGGAAAACCACGCCGCTTTTTATGTTGACCACCCGCCCCAGGGTCAAAGCGTTTAATCCCTTGCGCGATCGCCCATTCAATCGGCTTGTAATAGCAAGCATTAAAATGCAAACAATCAATTTCCTGCACTGCGCCCCAATAGCGTCCAAATAATTGATCATCCTTGCGGATACAAAATGACATCCCTACAGGTTGCGGATGATTTTCGATTTCACCCGCTACAAACACAAGGCGATCGCGAAAACTATGGGCAAGATTTTCAAAAAACTTGCGATTTAAATATTTACTGCCACCCCAAAACTTATTGCAATGATCGTTATATAGCTCGTACATATAGCCATAGAAATAATGGGGAATCTCTTCACCTGTGTAAACTCGCATCGTGATCCCCGTACTTTCAACCGACTTGCGCTCACGTTTAATATTGCGGCGCTGATTGGCATTGAAATTTTTTAAATAATCATCAAAATCGGTAAATTCTTGATTTTCCCAAACATAACTATGGTGCATCCAAGTTGTGAAGCCCCGCGACTCTAGCTCATGCTTCCAATCAGGATCAACATACAAAAAGTTGCAACTCGACATTTTGTGGCGATCGCACAGGCGATCAATTTCCGCAAGCATAAGATCATAAATTTTTGATAGTTCATCAGGGCGATCGCTAAGTTCAGGATGCACCAAAAAGCGATAACCCACCGCAGGTGTAAAGGGAGCCATCCCTAATAATTTCGGATAATACTCAATTCCTAATCGATAGGACAAATCCGCCCATTGATGGTCAAACACAAACTCGCCTTGACTATGCCCTTTCAAATACAAAGGCGCAGCCGCCACTAATACATCCCCTTGCCATACCAATAAATGACTCGGTAGCCACCCCTGCTGGGCGATCGCGCAGCCCGAAGTTTCTAAATTCGAGAGCCATTCCCATTCAAAAAAAGGAGTGGTTAAAGGCTTAGCCAAAACATTCCAAGCCTCAGCCTTGACCTTATTTACCGTATCCACCCAAGTCGTTGTATAACGCGAAGATTGTTGCAGCATAAAAGTCTTGGCAGTATTCCAGATCAGGATTTTGTATACATATCTTAACAGATTTCTTTTTCATCATTAAGTACCTCGGCTTAATAAAACCAAGCCCCAAGCAAGCTAATTCGCCCGCGAAGCGGGCGAATTAG
>JANMFC010000083.1:0-21487 GCA_031377675.1 Pseudanabaena sp. OTE_70b_metabat_355
TGACTACAAGCAGGACAAGCCACATCCGAAAGCTCATTTTTGCGATTACTTGGCTGTAAATCTGCGCCGAGATTCGTGTAAGCTCGCGCCAACATCGGCTGAAAATAGGACTGATGCCAACCAATCAAATAACTTTGCCACTCCAACTTACCCACCGAGATTTCATCCAGAGTCGTCTCCATCCCTGCGGTAAAATCGGCTCTGAGCAGATCGGGAAAAGTTTTATGCAAGACATCATCCGTAGACATCCCCAAAGCCGAAGGTTCAAGCACCTTACCCTTGAGTAACACATAGGTTCTATCCTTTAGCGTCTTGACGATCGCCGCAAACGTACTCGGTCTACCCACACCCTGACGCTCCAGTACCTGTACTAACTTCGCCTCGCTATACCTAGCAGGAGGTTGAGTTTGTTTCTGCGTAAAACCTGCATTCGCCAAAGCCAAAGTCTGACCGCTTGTTAACGCAGGAATATGTTTATCCTTACTCAAATCATTCCAATAGCGCGTATAACCCGCAAAGGTGAGAATACTGCCCCTAGTCTGCCAGAGCGTCGAACCAGCCTGAATAATCACCCGACTTTTTTGAATCAAAGCATTCGCACATTGAGAAGCCACGGCTCTGCGCCAGATTAACTCATACAGTTGATGCTGTTTGGCACTGAGATGATCTCTCACCGTTTTCGGAGTAATACTCAAATAGGTCGGACGAATCGCTTCATGGGCGGATTGAGCATTCGCCTGTTCGCGATAACGAGTAGTTTTCTTAGGGACGTTATCAGGATCATGCTTTGATAGCCATTCCTTCACCTCAGCACAAAACTCAGGCGCAAGACTGGTGCTATCAGTACGGTGATAGGTAATCAAACCCTTACGACCTTGAGGTAAATCGACACCCTCAAACAACTCTTGAGCCACCTTCATCGTCTCTTCAGGTGATAGCCCTAATCTCACGGAAGCTGCTTGTTGGAGCGAACTGGTGATGAAAGGTGGCAATGGTGATTTCTGAGCAGTCACCCCCGTAGCTTCACGAACAATATGGGGATGATTACGGGCCACTTGAATAATTCTTGCTGCTTCCGCTTCTGACAATACCCGTTTTGACTCAACTGTAGATTCCGTATTCACTTCCGCCGCATCATCGGTAACATCCTGATCATCAAGCACAGGCTCAATCTCGCTACTACCTGCATAGAAAGCCGTAAATCCTTCAGCATATTCCGTCCATACCGACCAGTAAGTAATTGGAACAAAAGCAGTTATCTCCCGTTCGCGCTGACAGACAATATGCAAAGCCACCGACTGCACCCGCCCAGCCGAGCTACCGCCACTTGTCCGCCGTACCAAAGGCGAAACCTTGAACCCAATCAACCGATCCAAACATTGTCTCGCTCTCTGAGCCGAAATCAGGTTCAAATCTAACTGATGAGCATTGGCGATCGCTGCTTTAACCGCCGTAGGCGTAATCTGGTTATAGACAGCGCGTTTAGGATTACGAAGATGCAGTTGCTGTTGTAAATGCCAAGCAATCCCCTCACCCTCGCGATCGCCATCGGTGGCAAGCACCACTTCTGAAGCATTCTTCACCGCCGCCCGAAGTTTAGCAACTACCTGTTGTCCCTTACCTTCCGTCAATTGATAGCGACATTCAATTTTGTTGGTATCTGAATGCATGGTAAAGCCCAAGCTATCTTCACCATCTTTGGCAAGTTCTGTAAAGTGACCAAAGGAAGCTTCTACTTGCCATTCACTGCCAAGAATGGCTTGAATGGTTTTGCACTTAGATGGAGATTCAACGAGTAACAGCTTTTTCATATTTTTGTACCTGTGTAAACTTTATCTTGAATCTGGCTTAACTTTCATTTCTAGGATTGGGTTATACTGTCATCCCAGACTAACAGCTAATTTATGAGTGATCTAATCGATTCCTATCAGCAATTAATCGATCGCATTGGTGAATGCTTGGCACAGGGGCAACAACGCGCCTTTGAGCAGGTTAATACACTTTTGGTAGAAACTTATTGGCAAATTGGGCAGTACATTGTGGAGTTTGAGCAGAAGGGGAATGAGAGGGCAGAATATGGCTCAAGGTTGTTAACTCAATTATCACGGGATTTGAAATCTGCTTATGGCAAAGGATTTAGTCGTTCTAATTTGCAGTATATGCGTCTATTTTACTTGTCCTATAAGAATTGCCAAACACTGTCTGGCAAATTGAGTTGGTCGCATTACACAGAGCTTTTGGCGATTTCAGATGATTTAGCGAGATCGTTTTACGAGCAGCAATGCATACGCGATCGCTGGAGCGTGAGGGAATTAAAGCGCCAGAAGGATTCGGCTTTGTTTGAGCGAGTTGCCATGAGTAAGGATCGAGCAGAGATTTTGGCTTTGGCTCAGAAAGGACAGAAAATCGAGTCAGCGCAGGATGTGGTGAAAGATCCCTATGTGTTTGAGTTTTTGGATTTGCCCGATCGCAATTACCTTGAGAGTGAATTAGAAAATCGGTTGATCTTGAAGTTAGAGAAGTTTTTACTAGAACTGGGCAAGGGATTTGCATTTATTGGGCAACAGTACCGAATTACGTTAAACAATACGCATTTTTATGTGGATTTAGTGTTTTATCATCGTATTTTGAAATGTTTTGTCTTAATTGACTTGAAAACAAGGGCGGTGCGGCATGAAGATATAGGACAGATGAATATGTATCTAAACTATTTTCGTGCCGAAGAGAATATGGAAGATGATAATGAACCGATTGGAATTGTGTTGGCGCGAGATAAGGATGAGATTTTAGTGGAGTATGCCACGGGAGGAATTTCCAATCAGCTTTTTGTATCGAGATATCAGCTTTATCTGCCCGATGTCGAGGCTTTAAAGCAGGAGTTAAGGAGGCTTTTGGATGAGGTGGGGTAACTCTGCTTTTTGGGTCAGGTCAGCGCTATCGATATTGGTGGTCTGAACAGCAGTGTGAGTAAAGTCGATTTGCTGTTTGAGTGTGTTACCATAAACTCCATCAAAGTTTTACGCTGTGCAATTGTCAGCCAAAAACTTTACAATAGATGCGATTACTAAAACTTAGATCTCAAAAAGTAAATCCATGTCATCTTCTCCATCACAACCTGCAACTGATTTGCGCGAGGCTTATCGTGTGTGTGAGCCAAAGCCTTTAAGTGGAGAAGATTTTGAAAAATATTATGAGCCTTTATTGGATGAGAATGATTTTGATGCAGTAAAAGCGATCGGGGCTTCTCTATTTGTTCAGGAATTGGGAGAACATAAGACTTTTTTTCTAGCTGGGCATCGTGGTTGTGGTAAGACTACACAATTAAATTTGCTAATTAAAAATTGGTGTAGTGACTATCATGTAATTTATATTGAGGCTGATAAGATAGCAAACATTAACAATATTGATTATATAGATGTCTATTTGCTTACTGCACTTTATTTAGAGCAAGATATACAGAAGTATGGAATCAAAATTGATGGTGACATCATTGAACGATTTGAATTTGTACTGTTCTCGATTATTGAGGAAACTGTAGAAGATTCTTTTTTTAATTTATCAACGGAACAAAAGAAATTATCTTTGAAATTAACAGTAGAAGCAGAGAAATTGAAGGAAATAAATTTATCAAGTGATTTGTCTACCTTATTGGCTTGGCTTATTATTAAAATTAGAACTTCAAACAACAAATTTAAGGGGCAAACTACACTACAAAAACATGGATTTATGACGTATAGGGGAGCTTTTAATGCATATGAAGAAGATTTTAGAGAAGTCTTTAGTTTGCTTTTAAATAATTTTAGCAACTATTACAATCAAGTGTTTTCAGAAAGATATAATTCAAAAGCTTTTAAAGGTGTTCTTTTTGTTTTCGACAATCTTGATCGTTGTGGGCTAGATGCGTCGGAATTCTTGTTTAAGAACGAAATAAGCAAATTGTTTTTGTTAGAGTGTAATGCAATTTATATAAAGCCTATTTACGCTTTAAACTACATGCAAGAAATGGACGAAAACCAAAAAACATCTTTTCTTATACCAGTAACAAATATTTGTAAGATTGATAAAGCAAAATTTAAGCCCCATATTAATAAATTAGAAGCTCAAAAGTTTATTCTTCTTTTAAATAAAAGAATCGATCTTAATTTGATATTTGATTCGCAGCAATTGATAAATAACTTGATTATGTATAGTGGTGGGAGTTTATTTCATCTAATGACATTTGTCTGTAAAGCTTGTTTGTGTGCAATTGGAGGAGGTAGAGAAAAAATCAGTAAAATAGATATTGATTATGCAATAGCACACCTACAAATTTCTTTTGAAAGTAATGTGGTCTCTGATGAAATCTATCAAAATATTGCTGAAATATTTTATACTAAAAAATTACCAGAAAGCGAAATAGACTTTTTAGCTTTAAAAACAGGAATGCTTTTACAATACAGCGATAACAAAAAAGATTGGTTCATTCCGCATCCTGTTGTTACTCGAATACTTCCATTGAAAAAAGCTCTTCATAAACTAAAAGAGACTATTTTATCAGCATCAGGAACTCTAAAAGTTAATAAACCCGATCAATCTTGGCGAAACTTGATGATTGAAGGAATTGAACTTAAAAATATTCGCTGCTTTGAGAGTTTAAAAATTAGTTTTAGTGAAGGTGATAAACCTTCCGATTGGCTCATGGTTTTGGGTGAAAATGCCGCAGGAAAAACAACTCTGCTTAGAAGTATTGCCCTTGGACTATGTGATCAAAGTGATGCTTCAGCTTTAAAGGCATTTCTGTCTGGAGATTTGGTAAGAGATGGTGCAGATGAAGGCTATATCAAGATTGTGTTGTGTAACAAAGATTCATCTCAAACTCCCCTTGTGCGATCGCAACAACTACACCGAGCATTACTAAACACCTTCCCAACTATCTCTAAACTTAAAGACCTCAAAAACGCCTTGCCAGAAGAATTAGGTCAACCTTCACCATATCCTAGTCTTTCTGATCAAATCGTTGAAATGATCGAGCGTACAATCGCAGAGGGCAAGCTTGAGGAGTTAATAGCGATCGCCCGTGAGATCGCACGTCAACAAAGTCCAAATAATCGCTCCTTGCAAAATCTAGACGGAAATAACCAAACAAACACTTATACGATTACAACTACGATTACCAAAAAATCAGAAAAAAGTGAAACTCTTACCCAAAAAATTGAGCCAGAAGCTGATTTTCTGTGGTCAGATATTTTTGTATGTGGTTACGGAGCTAATCGTACTACCCAAACTTATAAGGATTATGAAGACTACAGCACTCTTAATGCTGTGCAATCCTTGTTTACCTCTCAAGTCTCTTTCCAAATCCCAGAAGTGGTTTTACGGCGGAGCAGTGATGAAGTTCGCAAGCAAATCGAACAACAATTACTCAAAGTACTGATGCTTGATGACCATCCCGAATATCAGTTTCATTACAGCGATCGCGGTGTCGAAATCGATGGACCTTGGGGCAGACAGCCCCTTGCCGCCCTCAGTGATGGCTATCGCAGCACTAGCCAATGGTTGCTAGATTTTATTGGTTGGGCTGTTCATGCCAATCGACTAACGAAAAATCGTAATATTGGCGGTATTCTACTCATTGATGAAATTGAGCAACATTTACATCCTCTTTGGCAGCGTCATTTTGTGCAGCGTCTGCATGAGATGTTTCCCCATACTCAAATTATTGCTTCCACCCATACCCCATTAGCTGCTTCAGGAGTTGTGGATATCGAGAGTGGTCTTCTAGTAAAATTAGATCGCAGCCCTGAAAATGGCGTTCAAGCGAAACTGATCGACAAAGAAGAACTATATGGCAAACGCGCCGATCAAGTACTCACTTCAGAAGCCTTTGGTTTAGTTACCAGTCGTAATTTAGGTAGCTTGACAGATATCGATCGCTACTCTGAACTCCTTGGTCGGACAATGCGATCGCAAGAAGAAGAAATTGAGTTGCAAGAGTTACGAGACAAGCTGCGCGACAGTTTACAAGATGGTGAGAATGCCACTGAAAGGTTAGTTAGAAAAGAAGTAACCGCAGCTATTGAAAGAGCCTCAAGCGATATTACACCTGAATTGCTAGAGCTAGAGATCACCAAACACCTGCAACAACTTTCTAATCAGGAGGTTTAGAGGTGAGGAAGATCTTCATTCAAGAACCAGATAGTGCCATTTGGAAGAGATGGATTCGTGCCTGTCAAAGAGAAACAAACAGGGCAATAGATTCTGTCGCTAGAGGTGAGAAGCCAGTAGTTAACGAGAAACTGTACAAGAGAGAAAGTATTAAAAAGACCTATTTTATTAGTAAAGACGCACCATTTTATGGTCGCTGTGCCTATTGTGAAAGCCCGATTGCCGACACTCAATATATTCAAGTGGAGCATTTTCGTCCCAAAGCAGGAATTAAAGACGAGAATGGTAGAGTGATTAATTTCAAGGATGAGAATGGAATTGACACAGGTAATCCACACCTTGGCTATTACTGGTTAGCCTACGATTGGCGAAATCTCCTTCCTTCTTGTGCAATATGTAATCAGCCTAAAAGTACCCTCTTCCCCGTTGTTGGACAACACGCTCAAGTCCCTAACGAAGAAGTCAACGAAAAGCCTTTACTCATTAATCCAATCAGCGAATTAGAAGAAGATAATCCAGAGCATCATCTATCTATCGATTCAGAAACTGGAATAATGTATGCTGTGAAAGAGAGTCCTCGTGGTACGATGTGTATCAAGCTTTTTAGGCTCAATGAACGGGATCAGCTAGTTGACGAACGAAAAAAGATACGAAGAATTACTGATATGATGATTACAGAACTATATACAGCACTGCAAAAAACTGGTAATCCAATCTGTTCAGAAAGGCTAGCTTATCAAGAAATAATCAAATGCTATGAAGAGTTGATAAGTGTATTTAAAGGCAGTCAACCATACACTGCTGCTTATTTGAGCATATTACGACAAAAAGGTTTCTCAATTGAGTGGCTTCAGAAAAAATGTGAGATATTTCAAGATCTTCTTTCTAAACTTGATGGCTAACAGCGATATAAAATGAGTAGAATTCAAGGATTTGCGGACTTAAAATGTGAGGTAATATTTGTATCCAACAGATAGGAATACATAGCTAAAATTGAACATCATCAAGTGAAAGTAACCCTTCATCAACATTAGGAAAATCTTCATTAATATCTGGAAGAGTCGCCAACAACTCTAATAAAGCTCTTTTCTTAAAAGGCTCAATAATCAATCTTTCACCTTCCGTCCAAATCACCACATCATTACTAGGCATTTCAAAAGCATGAGGGATGTTCAGAGTTTGATTGCGTCCATTATGAAACAAACGAACTTGATATTGACTAATCATAGTTTTCATTTTTATCCCACCTGTGGCAGTAAAATCTGACTTTCAGTATAGCCTCATTCACCCGCTAATGTTTCATTTGCCCGCGTAAACTGGCAAAAAACTTCGGTATTTGATATCGCATCACGGGCGATCGCTTCCCAGAGATAGCGCATCTATTTGCCCTTCGATACCCAACCGCCTGGCTTATCCATAAACGTCAGTACGCCGATATATTCGCCCTTGAGATGCACAAAACCATTATCAGCAAAGGGAATTGAGTCAGGACGCTCTAGCAGCAATGTTTTCATATGCACTTGCGTAGTCACCTGTTCCTGCACACCGCGATCTGACATCACCAGCAATTGCGGAATCGGTGGTGCTTCACTGCTGTTAAATTGCTGCCAGAGATGTTCCCACAGTTCGAGATCTGTCAAGGGGCGCAAATCCAGACCCATCCGATTGGATAGAATCTGTTCCCAGTTTAGAAATCCATCGGTAAAGGCTTTAGCAAAAGCAATTTCATGGCGCTCCTGTTCAGCTTCTTTTTCTTGTCCCACCAATTGCTGATAAAGTTTCTGCACCCAAGCCAGCACTTTTTCTAGGGCATCATTACCCTCAGCAGTCGAGCCGCGAATTGTGTAGGTTGCATAGAGGCGTAGGAATTTAGGTTTCCTCAAACCCGCTTTAGCTAACTCCTGTACCCTTTGCTTCTCACCCATCACCAGAAATTTTAACTGCGGGGTATCGGCTTGTTCGTAGAGTTCTTGAAGTTGATTTTGGCGATCGCGATCTGAGCTAACTGAACCAAAATGCACGGTCAGCTTTTCACCATCAGGGATATCTTTCAACCCCGATTGGATCGCGTCAAACATTGATGTTTCTTGTTCCGCAGACAGGGTGGTATGAATACCTTTAGACTCCCAGCCAAACACAAACTGCAATGATTCTAGGGATGAGTTACCTTGTTTAAGGACGAAGCAACTCACCGTCCGATCTCGTAGCTCGAATTTGAGGATACACTCTACCGCAAGCTCTTTTTCAAAGTGCTTATAGCCCTTACGATTAACTTTTGGATTAGCGACGGACATATCTTTTTGGCTCCTGTTTGCTCATGTCCCTATACCGATACGCGCCTCGCGTCCATCTGGGTACAGGGATAAATTTTGATAGAAACCGATAGGGTTTAGAACCCGTTAAAATCCACCATGTCGTATCTCCCCAAGCCACGATTATTGATACCCACAGCCATGACATATTCAGAAACACGTAGCAAATCATAAACAGCGTGAAGCTGATGATTGCCCAAGGAATAATCAGTTCCGTGGGAAACGGTCCAATCTTCGGACTTGCGCCCAGAATTGCATTGACCTTACGGAATTTGTACTCGTCTGACATCGTTGCTAAACACCAGTAATAACTGCGGCTAGGATATCTCCCATAGTCACTGTTACTACTAGAATCAAAGGAGTACGCGCTAATTGCTGCCAATCATCATCGTTTCTTGCTGATTGAATCACTTTCACCAATCCAATCCCTAGATAAATCACAAATAATGCTCGCAGCACGTTAAAAATTAAAGCAACTAAAGATGCATTTATGCCAGGAATCGCACCACCTAGCCATGTCTGGGTTTTATTGAAAAACTGGGCTTGAGCTGGCTCAATTGTAAAAATCAACAGTAAACCGATCAGGAAGCCAATTCCAATTCCTAGCAGTAAAACGGGGCTGTACTTGCGATTTCGTAAATGCTGTTCAACTTTGCCATACAGCATTAGTAAAGTTGTCGGAAAAGCCAACAATAAGCCAATCAAGGCAAGTAATGCGGTCAGGTACATGCTTCTAGAGCAGGAGAAGGCAATGACGATTCCGACAATCGTGGCGGTTAATGTGGCAATTTGCGGGTCTTGGATTCTGTTGAAGAACTTAGAACCATTGCGATGAGGAGTATAGGTAACTCTCATCCCATCGTTTGGGGATGTTTTCATGTTTTCAATTTGGGAGAAATTGGGCTTCGGTGATTGACTGCATCTTGCACTATAGCCACGTTTCAGTCAATCACCGAAGCTTGACACAGTGCTGATTTAGATTGTATTTGCAACATCATGCTTACGACGATGATCTGCTAAAGCGTCATTTAAACCACATCGGAGATATTGCTTTCGCAGTCGCCATAATCCTGTCCTTTCAATCCCCAGAACCTTGATTATTTCTGGGATATCGGCTCCATTGTGCATGGCTAGTAACACTTGAGCGCGATTGAGCATGGAGATGTGGCTAGTCCCCTTACGACAAAGCTTTAGGCATTGCTGATAATCAGCGTTTGAGAGAGTTAGTTTTAATCTTTCCATGTTGCATATGACGTTTTGTTAAGTTGTTTGTAAAGTAGAGCCAAATGCACATTTTTCGTTAATTTTTTAGTCGTTTAGATCACTATTCATTTAGTTGTCGGACAATTAGCAGGTAATTTATTTGGTTAGAATGTTTAATATGATACTGCACATTCTCTTTTTCATTCACATAAATATTCTATTTAAAAGAAACTTGATGGAGTGTTGCATGTTTAGCAATATTTCCATTGTCTATTAGTTCAGAATTTACTAGATTTGTTTGAGATAGAATCTTGCTCCTTGAATACAGATTAGTCGCGGAATGGAAAATCTATACACTTCCCCATCAGATGTAATTACCATAGCGGTAGTCATGTAAAGTGCTGTTAAAGCTATAGACTAGATTAGAAAAAGATTTTCTAATTAGCTACATCTCTACGGAGGCGATTTCTCATGTCAGAAAATTTGAAAGGTAAAGTTGCATTGGTAACGGGAGCATCACGGGGAATTGGTAAAGGTATTGCCATTGGTTTAGGTGAAGCAGGTGCGCTAGTTTATATCACTGGGCGCAGTGTGAATGAGACAAGTTCAACAGATTCTATTTCGGGCAGCTTACTAGAGACTAAATCCGCCGTAGAAAAAGCAGGTGGGATATGTATTGCAGTTTCCATTGATCATAGTGATGATGAGCAAATTAAATCTCTATTTGAGCAAATTAATCGAGAACAAAATGGACAATTAGATCTCTTGGTGAATAATGCCTATGGAGGCGTTCGATCGCTGATTGCTTCCAATAGCAAACCATTTTGGGAAGCAGATCTTAGTCTTTGGGATGCTTGCAATCAAGTCGGTTTGCGAAGTCACTATGTGGCAAGTCATTTTGCCGCAAAGATGATGACCCAACGCAAACAAGGCTTAATCGTGACGATTTCTTCTTGGGGTGGATTAGCTCCTATCTTTGGTGTTGCCTATGGTACTGGTAAATCTGCTTGCGATCGCCTTGCGGCTGATATGGCAGTCGAACTCAAGCCTTTTAATGTTACTTCGATTTCACTTTGGCCGGGGATTGTCGGCACTGAGCAGTTTCATCAGTTGGCGGACGCAAACCTTGAGAGTAATCTTGGAGTAGCGGCGATCGCTGATAAGTTTAATTGGGAAACGCCTTTGTTTGTCGGTAGGGTAATTGCTGCTCTGTATAACGATCTAGACCTGATGAAGCGAACAGGCAAAGTTCAGATTGGGGCGGAACTGGCGGCGCGTTATGGAATAGTTGATGAGTATCAGCATCGTCCTGTTTCTTTACGCTCTCTCAGATTTTTATTGGCGCAAGGTTTGCCATCTCTTAAAAGCAAGGCTAAATTCATTCCCGATTTGCGTGTGCCTTGGTGGATAATCCTTTTGGCAGTCCTCAATTCTCCGAAAATTTGAATATGATTCTAAATGGTGGAATAGTCTGTCGATTTTATGGAGAGCAAGTAGCAAAGTTAAACTAAGTCGATTTGCCGTTAATGTCATTTTAGTAATTGGTCTTACATCAATTTACTGGTATGAATTGGAGCTTGATGCAAAACCAATTGGCATGGACATGCCTAGTTCTAACGCTGTTATGTCCTTTAGTTACGTTTTATATAGTATTCAATCAAATCATTCAGGAAATCAAGCGATCGCCAGTCATAGTAATGACAGAAATATGAGTTGGAAAGAATTTATGTCTAAAAACGTAGGACTGTGGATTGATCATCAGAAAGCGATGGTTGTGACCATGTTAGAGAAAGGAGAAGCTCTAAAAGAGATTAGATCAGAAGTAGAAAAAGATGCTGAGATATTGGCAGACGATCGCCGTCAGAGTGGATTTACAGAACATCTCAATATTTACTATGATGCGGTGATTGATTGTATGCGTGATGCTGATTCTATTCTAGTGTTTGGTGCAGGTGAAGCGAAGCATGAATTCAGAAAACGTCTTGAAAAAGATAACCTCGGCGATCGCATCGTGGATGTTTTAACTACCGACAAAATGACCGATCATCAGGTTGCTGCCAAGGTTCGAGAATATTTTCATGCTAATCACTCAGTTAGGAAAGGAAATTGAGATAGCTAATACTCAACTAAATTTTTAGGAGAACAATCATGCTAGATATTGATGAAATGGACAAAAAAGAGATCAATGAACTCTTGCAAAAAGTTGGACGTGGGCATTTGGGTTGTGCGCTAGATGGTCATCCCTATGTTGTGCCAATGCATTATTATTTTGACGAGCCAAACATCTATATTTTTACTACGGTCGGAATGAAGACTAAGTATATGGATACGAATTCAGAGGTTTGTTTGCAAGTTGAAGAAGTTCACAATCTCAACCATTGGCTTAGTGTGACTATAACGGGTCAAGCCGAACATATTACTGAGCAAGAAGAGATTGATCGGGTCATGGGATTTGTCAAATCTCAAAATCCTGCCCTTTCTCCTGCTCTTAATCGCACTTGGATTGATGCTTGGGGACGAGCGGAGGAGATGGCTTTATATCAGATTCATCCCACGGAAATGAGTGGAAGAACTACAGATGGAATCAGCAGTGAAAATGCCAAACAAGCTCTCATTGAGAAGTAACTAATGGCATCTGTAACTGACTTTAAGGACTATTACACTATCTTGGGAGTGAGCAAAACTGCAACTCCCGAAGAAATTAAACGGATTTACCGTACCCTTGCTCGTAAATATCATCCTGATCTCAATCCTGGAGATAAAGATGCAGAGGCAAAGTTTAAGGATATTAGTGAAGCGAACGAAGTTCTCTCCGATCCAGAGAAACGGCAGAAATATGACCGATTTGGACAACATTGGAATCAGTCAATTCCAGATCAATCTCAACCACCAAGGGGAGGTTATACTAACGCGCCCGCAGACTTCGATCAGTATGGCGACTTTGATTCATTTATTAATGATCTTTTAGGCAGAAAAAGAGGTAGAAATTCTGATAATGGGTTTCGTTCGCAAGCTCCTGCACCTGATACTGAGGCAGCGATCGCCCTCACATTTTCTGAAGCATTTCATGGTGTCCAAAAACGTTTACAACTGGATGATCAAATAATCAATGTCCGCATTCCCGCAGGTGCAAAATCTAGTAGCCGCATCCGAATAAAAGGTAAAGGTCATCCTAGTCCATTTTCTCAACAGCGCGGTGATTTATATCTCACTATCGAGTTATTATCGCATTCCTTCTTCCGTTTTGAAAATGATGCCCTTGTCTGTAATATTCCCATCCGTCCTGATGAAGCAGTTTTAGGAGCAGAGATTAAAGTGCCAACTCCCGATGGTAGCGTAACCATGAAAATTCCTAAGGGCATAAAATCTGGGCAATCTCTGAGACTGAAAGGAAAAGGTTGGACATTACCAAAGGGTGGAAGAGGCGATTTGTTTGCAAGACTTCAGATTGTTACATCTCAAGATTTGAATGAAATTGAGCGAGAATGCTACGAAAAGATTCAAGCAAATTCTAACTTTAACCCGCGATCGCCATTAGAGGAGATTAAACTATGACCTACAGTATTGAAATTTCCCAAGAGGAGCAACTCTTCAGCTTTGAATATGCCGCCGAAATCAATCAGACTTCAATTACGGTGGTTCAAGTTTATGTACAGTTGGGAGTCATAAGTGCGATCGGCGAACTGCTCCCTTCCCGTGAGATTGCCCGTATTGCTCAGATTAGAAGATTACGTCAAGACTTGGGATTAAATTTAGTTGGAGCTGCAATGGTATTAGATATGGCGACTGAACTTACTCAATTACGAGCAAGGCTGAAAGTCTATCAATCACAATAAAGTTTCGCAACCCAGCAGAAGCTATAGATTGGGAGAATAATTTTTCGCGGTGTAGAGATTACAGCTACTGCAAGCAGAAATTTCCGCATTGTGGACTGACATTATAAAGCCTTAGCAAAAAGAGATTGAGATCGATAACTTAATAACAATTCAGAGAAAATAATTTTTATGAAGACATCCACTCAACCTGCTAATTCATCTCAAAAGTCTAAACCGAAATCTAAATCTTCAGGAGATTCATCTAGAGAACTTATTAGTATTGCTCAAAGCACTGTAGACGAGGTTCTACATCTGTTCGATTCCTCCTTAGAAGGACTGAGTGAATCAGATGCCAAAAAACGATTAGACAAATCTGGATTAAATGAGATTGCCCGCGAGAAACCGATCGCGTGGTATATGCAACTGCTAAAAACAGTGACTAATCCTCTATCGCTCTTACTGATTACCTTGGCGGTGATTTCTTTATTGACTGGAAGTGCGATCGCGGCTCTGATCATTTTTATCATGGTAATTTTTGGCGGATTGCTGCGCTTTTCCCAAGAATTTCAATCTAACAAAGCTGCCGAAAAGCTGCGAGCAATGGTGAGTGTTACGGCAGCCGTAAATCGTAAGGATGATATTCCAAAGAAAGATCAGGGCATAAACGCAGGAAAAGAAATAGCCGTGAAGATGCTTGTTCCTGGAGATATCATCGTTCTCTCCGCAGGGGATATGATTCCTGCTGATGTCAGGCTGGTTGTGGCGAAGGATTTATTTCTCAGTCAGTCTACTCTTACAGGGGAATCTTTACCCGCCGAAAAACACGTTGATCTGCCCGATCACAAAGAGAAAAATCCTCTAGAGCTAGTTAATCTCTGCTTTATGGGAACCGCCGTAGTTAGCGGTTCGGGAACGGCTGTTGTGATAGAAACTGGCTCTCATACCTATCTTGCCTCACTAGCTAAAACTATTAGTGGGCAGCGCACCCGCACCAGCTTTGACAAAGCCGTAAATAGCGTCACCATGCTGTTGTTAAGGTTTATGGGAATTATGGCTCCTTTGGTATTTGTGGTTAATGGATTTTCTAAAGGCAATTGGATTGAGGCTTTCACCTTCAGTTTATCGGTAGCCGTGGGACTTGCCCCAGAAATGCTACCTGTGATTGTCACCGCAAATTTAGCCAAGGGTGCGACCACTATGTCTGAGAAAAAAGTGATTGTCAAAAATATTGATGCGATTCAAGACTTTGGCTCCATGAATATTCTCTGTACCGATAAAACAGGAACGCTCACCCAAGATAAAATCGTTTTACAGAAGCACTTAGACCCCTATGGTCAGGAGAGTGTAGATGTTCTCAAATATGCGTATCTCAATAGCTTTTATCAGACAGGCTTAAAGAACTTATTGGATATCGCTGTACTCGATCACCATCAAGAACTTCAAGATTTAGATATTGAGAAAAATTATCAGAAGTTTGATGAAATTCCCTTCGATTTTGTACGTCGTCGGATGTCAGTTGTGGTCGAAGAAAAAGGAGGAAAGCACATTCTGATTTGCAAAGGTGCAGTGGAAGAAGTCCTCAAAGTTTGTAACCAACTTAAAGTCAATGACCAGATTTTGCCTATGGATCAGTCGGTTCATACTAAGGTTGCAGATTTACAACAAAAACTAAACTCTGATGGGTTAAGAGTGATTGCTGTTGCCTACAAAGTCATCCCACCCGATCAATCCCATTATGCGATCGCTGATGAGCGTGATTTGATTTTATTGGGTAACATTGCCTTTCTCGATCCACCCAAAGATTCTGCTGCTGAAGCAATTAAAGCCCTTGAACGTAGTGGAGTTGAAGTCAAAATTTTAACTGGAGATAATGAAATTATCACTCGCAAAATTTGTAAAGATGTGGGATTGACTGTCCAAAATGTTTTATTAGGAAGTGATATTGAGGCTTTGTCCGATGATAAATTAGCTGAAATTGCCGCAACCACAACCATCTTTGCCAAATTCTCACCTACCCAAAAAGCCAAAATTATTCAGGTGCTGCGCCAAAAAGGAAACATTGTCGGATACATGGGCGATGGTATTAATGATGCGGCGGCTCTGCGTGAAGCGGATGTCGGCATCTCTGTGGATACGGCTGCCGATATTGCTAAAGAGTCAGCAGATATCATTTTGTTAGAGAAAAATTTGTTAGTCCTCGAATCTGGTGTAACGGAAGGTCGGAAGACTTTTGCCAACATCGTTAAATACATTCGACTAGGCACTAGCTCTAACTTTGGCAATATGTTTAGTGTCTTGGGTGCAAGTGCGCTTCTGCCATTTTTACCGATGCAGCCAGTGCAGATATTGATCAATAATCTTCTCTACGACTTTTCGCAAACAGGTATTCCTTTTGATCATGTCGATAAAGAAGACTTAGAGAAGCCGCCGAAGTGGAAGATTGAGAACATCCGCCGATTTATGATTTTCATTGGTCCAATTAGTTCTATTTTTGACTATGCCACATACGCCCTGATGTGGTTTGTGTTTGGAGCGACCACTGTAAATAATCAAGCTCTGTTTCAAACAGGTTGGTTTGTGGAAAGTCTGATGACTCAAACGCTGATTGTCCATGTCATCCGCACAGCTAAAGTGCCATTTTTCCAGAGTTTTGCCTCTCTACCAATGCTTTTGACTACCGCTACCGTCATGGCAATTGGGATATATCTGCCATTTTCGCCGATCGCCTCCAGCTTAGGTTTTGTTCCCTTACCAGCCGTTTACTTTCTCTGGTTAGCTGGGTTCCTCACTTGCTATTGCGTATTGACTCAATTTGTAAAAACTTGGTTTATCAAAAAATATGGATATAACTAAACTGCCAAATCTTATGAATACTTCAAAGCAATCTCATGATTTGACTCATAATTTGATTTACACAGACTGGACAGTGAGCGAACCTCAATTTGATCCAGCCCAGTTGCATTCGAGAGAAACTGTATTTGCGATCGGTAACGGTTATATGGGAACGCGAGGTAGCTTTGAGGAAGGCTATCCCGATGCTCTGCCAGTCACCTTAGTGCATGGGGTATATGACGATGTACCAGGAGTTTATACTGAGCTGGCAAATTGTCCAGACTGGCTAACATTGACGATTGTGATCAATGGCGATCGCCTCCGACTCGATCGCGGCGAAATCCTTGATTATGAACGAAAGCTTGACTTGCGGAACGGGATTCTAAGTCGATCAGTGCGCTGGCGTAGTCCCACTGGAAATACAGTCGATTTACGGTTTGAGCGCTTTGCCAGTTTGGCAGATCATCAGGTTTTAGGACTGTGTTGCCAGATTACGCCTGTCGATTTTAATGGCACGATTGAGGTTCAATCCAGTATCAATGGCTATCCCGATAATCAAGGCTTCGATCATTGGGAGCAATTAGATCGGGGAAAGATCGAGCAGGGAGTCTGGATTCAAATTCGCACCCGCAGTTCTCATATCGAACTCGGCATGGCGGCTAAAATGACGGCGATGGGAACCAATACGTCATGGCAAGTGACAAATCCTCTCGACTATCCCACCATTGCGATCGCCTTTATCGCGGCCAAAGGACAGACTGTAGGCGTGGAAAAGATGGTGACATTGTTCACATCTCAGGATGTGGAACTTCCAGTTCAGGTGGCTCAAGCTAAATTATCTAACCTGCCATCCTATGCAGTGCTGCTAAGCGCCCATCAGCAAGCATGGAAAGAAGCTTGGCAGCAAAGCGATATCGAGATTGAGGGAGACATTAACGCTCAGTTAGCAGTTCGCTACAACCTGTTTCAACTTTTGATTGGTGCTTGTTCGCACATCACGGGTGAATGCCTAGGCAACAGTCGAGTCAGCGTTCCTGCCAAAACACTGTCGGGTTTAGGCTACCGAGGACACGTCTTTTGGGATACAGAAATTTTCATCTTGCCCTTTTTCACTTTGACGCAACCCAATATTGCTCGCAGCTTATTGACCTACCGCTATCACACCCTAGATGGAGCAAGGCGAAAAGCAGCACATAGTGGGTATAAAGGAGCGATGTTTGCTTGGGAAAGTGCGGCGACTGGAGATGAGATGACACCCAAATGGTCGATTCTCAATGATCCCTATGCGGAAGCCTCACGCATCTGGTGCCGCGATCGCGAAATTCATATTAGTGCCGACATTGCCTATGCAATCTGGCAATACTGGCAGGTAACGGGCGATGACATCTGGTTGCGAGACTACGGAGCCGAAGTCATCCTAGACACGGCCATCTTTTGGATAAGTCGACTGGAGTGGAATCCTAAGCAGGAACGATTTGAGCTAGGCGGGGTGATTGGCGCTGATGAATACCACGAACAGGTGAATAACAATGCCTACACCAATCAGATGGTGCAGTGGCATCTAGAAAAGGCGGTGGCAGTCTATGAATGGTTGCAGCGCCAGTTTCCCGATCGCGCGGCTGAGCTATCCCAAAGGCTACAACTCACCCCAGAGCAACTGCTGCAATTTCAAGCGGCGATCGCGCAGATGTACATCCCTTACGATGCTAAAACAGGATTAATCGAGCAGTTTGAGGGATTTTTCCAGTTAAAAGATGTCAATTTAAGCGACTACGAACCGCGCGATCGCTCGATTCAAGCTGTTTTAGGAATGGATGAAACGAATCAGTCTCAGGTGCTTAAGCAGCCCGATGTACTGATGCTCCTCTATCTAATGCGAGATACCCAAGCATTCCTTTATCGTCCTGACGTTCTCCAAAAGAACTGGAACTACTACGCTCCCCGCACAGATAGCACTTATGGCTCGTCTCTTTGTCCTGCGATTCACTCTGTCCTCGCCGCAAAATTGGATGAAGCAGCAGAAGCTTATAAACATTTTATGCAGGCAGCCACAGTCGATCTTGAGGATAGTCGCGGTAACACAGAACACGGTATTCATGCGGCTTCAGCAGGTGGCGTTTGGCAAGCAGTAGTTTTTGGCTTCGCAGGTATTCAATTAAAGGACAGCGTTCCGATCGCAAATCCCCACCTCCCGCCCACATGGACGCGCCTCAAATTCAAACTACAATGGCGCGGCACTTGGCATAGCTTCGATCTATCACCATCCCTAGCTCAATCTCCTAACATTCAGGGCTTCATCTTCGATGTCGATGGGGTTTTGACGAACACTTCCGAATTTCATTATCGCGCTTGGCAGCGACTGGCGGATGAAGAAAAACTCTCTTTTGATCGACAAGCAAATGAATCTCTGCGTGGTGTATCTAGACGAGAATCGCTTCTGCACATCATCGGCGATCGCCATTACTCAGAATCCGCACTTCAGGAAATGATGGAGCGCAAAAACCGCTACTATCTAGAACTTATCCAAACCATTACTCCTCAAGATATGTTTTCAGGAGCCGTTGAGTTATTAACAGAACTCAGACAATCTGGAATCAAAATCGCGATTGGCTCTGGTAGTAAGAATGCCCGCACCGTAATCGATAAATTAGGGATTGCCGATCTCATTGATGCGATCGCTGATGGCAATAGCGTCAAACTTTCCAAGCCAGCCCCTGATCTATTTCTGTACGCTGCTACTCAGTTAGGACTCGATCCTGCTCACTGTGTTGTGGTTGAAGACGCTACGGTTGGTATTGAAGCAGCGATCGCGGCAAGGATGTGGTCGATTGGTATCGGACCTCAAGAGCGCGTTGGCGCTGCCAACATTGTGCTACCAAATCTAAGCGGCGTTCACCTAAGCGATCTCCACACTCAATGGCGATCCAGTGCTTTTCGCTTACTTAAAACCCATCAAATTGATACTGTTAAATGAGAACAATTATCTTAGTGATAGCCATCGAGAGATGATAGGTAAGCAATACAAAGGCTTAACAGCACAATAAGAAAAAGATATTTTTTGATCGTAAAAATTGATTGCATCAGGATTAATGGGAGCAATATATTTTAAATTAGCCCTCACATAGCATTCTCCTAAGTCATAAGAAATCAGAGGTTTGACGGGATATGCTAACTCCTCTCTTGTGCCGATTACGCGTAACCAAGGAGAGCCACTACTGTCTAAAACAATGGCATCATCGGCTGAGGTATGGGGATTGGGTACGCGACCCTGTGCATTTTGATTAAAAACAGCCGTAAGG
Organism: Pseudanabaena sp. OTE_70b_metabat_355; assembly: GCA_031377675.1. Lineage (GTDB taxonomy): Bacteria > Cyanobacteriota > Cyanobacteriia > Pseudanabaenales > Pseudanabaenaceae > Pseudanabaena. Next base: position 19,606 of record JANMFC010000083.1, read on the forward strand.
ATAGCCCCTCTACGAATGCGCGACCTTATCTCTCCATTCGGGGTGTATCGACAATTTACAGTGCCACCATTCATTTCTGATTCTACAAACTGAATAACTAGCCATTTTTTAACAGCATAATAACCACGATTTCCTTGTAAAAATATGCTATTAAAGTCTCCGTTACCATTAGGTTTCGGCACATCAGCCTCTTGTGCGATCGCTTTACCTTCAAGCACAAATAAAGAAGAAATAACCGCTATCAATAGAATCGATGGTTTATGTAAATTTAACTTCATGTTTGTTCCCTATGATTGATTTAATGATTGGTTTAATAATTTATTGAGCGATAACATAGCATTCTGCTCTGGATTCATAATCTGCCATCATTGTTCCACTTTTTAACTTTGATTTAATCTATCGTTTCTTAATTGACCCCATACCCTTTACAGATTCTGTAACTTGAGGAGAACCAACATATTCTATTAATCCTAGTCCTGAGACGGATGCATCTAATTGCTCACTCACATTTACCACCGCACTGCCTACGCCTTTATTGCGAACCTGAGCCTGTTTAGTTTTTAATGCTTGACCATCAAAGCTGCCAACCCCAGTAAGTTCAAGATCTAATACATCAACATTTCCTGCGATCGCAATACTTCCCACGCCATCAAGAAAAATTGCTAATCGCTCACCTTGGATATCCTTGATTTCAATACTTCCCACACCTTTTGCGTTTAAGTTCTCCAAACTTTTGACCTCGACAACAAACTCAATAGGCTCAGTCGGATTGATGCTAGATGTATTCGCATTGCTAATATACAAAGTTTGGTCAGATACACGGCTTTCTAAAGTTGGCAAAATATTATCTTCCGCAATAATCGTTAGTGACTCTTTACCCGTCTGTTGGATCTTGAGCTTACCCACAGATTTAAAAGAGATGGATGAAAATGTGGTTACTGCTCTAGATTCAGTCTTAAAGATTCCATCGCCTCTAATTCCGATTAGATTGAGAGAGCAACCTGTAAATATAACTAAAGCCGTTAAGAATAAAGTTAAACGGTATATCAACTTACTTTTCATTGAATGACTCGGTTTATACTTTATAACTATTGTAAAAATCTAACTATGACAGGCGATCGCATGATTTCCTGATTGAGTTGATTGATTACTTCACAAAATATAATGATCAATTCATTCATGGATATTGTGACGACTCCTATGTTGCAAATAGACAAAATCAACAATCATCAGAAATATAGGCGCAGCGAGCCATAACCAAAAACCGAGTAATAATTTGGTTAATAGAATTTGACTATCAGGACTACTGCCATTTGGCAAAACGAACCAATATGCGGATATTGTTCCTAGAAATCCAACAATAATTGCGGTAATAGTAAAAGCTATAGAGAACTGATATTTCTTCTTTACAAAAAATACACAGGAAAGCCAATAAAGTGGATTGGCAAGCCAGCCGATCGCTGGTATTTGCAGGAATAATAATCCGAGTACGCCCCAAGCTGTAACTTCAATCCCTCTCATATTAACCATGACACCTGAATATGAGGTCTTGTAATTGACGATCTCAAAGGCAAGTGCGGGCAAAATCAATCCCATCGTATATAGCGATAAAGATACTCCTAATAGAGATAAACGGTGCTTGAAAAAAGGTGTTTTTTTCATGGTTCAAGATGCAAACTCATAATTAATCTTTGTGGTTTTGCCTATGAAGTACAGGCGAAGCCCTTCTGGATGACCCAGCCCACTTCACCTTCTAAGGGAATCCGCATTCCATTCCGCACCGAATATTCTCTAAAATTGCCGACCCAAGGCATAAACACCAATTTGTCACCAACTACGCTATGACAACGCTCTTCGGCACGCATACTGGTGATTAACCCCT
>JANMFC010000100.1:0-2869 GCA_031377675.1 Pseudanabaena sp. OTE_70b_metabat_355
ATGGTCACAAGAATCATCGCGTCCTCTAGCCGTGTTTTTGGATGAAATTGATGCTTTGAGTGATGAGACATTGGTTTCAGTCCTGCGACAAATCCGCTCTGGGTTTCCTCGTCGTCCACAGGGATTTCCGCAGTCAGTTGCACTGGTAGGGATGCGAGATGTGCGGGATTATAAGTATGCTTCTGGGGGGAGCGATCACCTAAATACTTCTAGCCCGTTTAATATCAAAGTGCGTTCCTTTACTTTGAGTAATTTCACCCTTGAGGATGTGAGAAATCTCTACCAGCAACATACGGAAGCCACAGGACAGATATTTACACCCGAAGCTATTGATTTAGCTTTTCATTTGACGCAGGGTCAGCCTTGGTTGGTTAATGCGATTGCCAAGGAAATAGTTGAATACATAGCTAAAGATACATCTATTCCTATTACTGCTGATTTAGTGAATCAAGCGAAGGAAATACTGATTAAGAGACAGGATACGCATTTGGATAGTCTTGCGGAGAGACTCAGAGAAGATAGAGTTAGAGGCATAATTCAACCAATTTTGTCTGGCTTAGAGCTAGGAGATACTCCAGATGACGATCGGCGCTATTTATTGGACTTGGGTTTAGTGGTGCGGAGTCAGGAAGGTGGTTTAAAGATTGCCAATCCAATTTATCAAGAAGTGATTCCCAGAGTTTTATCTCAAGGTGTGCAGGATAGTCTGCCGATGATTCAACCTAGTTGGCTGAATGCTGATGGAAGGCTCAATGCTCAAGTCCTTCTTGATGCTTTTCTCAGATTCTGGCGGCAACATGGTGAGCCATTGTTTAAGAGTGCTAATTATCCAGAAATTGCGCCACATCTGGTGATGATGGCATTTCTGCATCGAGTCGTAAATGGTAATGGCACGCTGGAAAGGGAATATGCGATCGGTTCAGGGAGAATGGATATTTGTTTGCGCTATGGAAAACAAACTTTAGCAATGGAGTTGAAGGTATGGGCTGATAAAAGACAAGATCCACTTAAGGAAAGTTTGCCGCAGTTGGATAAGTATTTATCGGGATTGAGTTTGGATACAGGTTGGTTGGTGATATTTGATCGCCGTTCTGGTTTGCCGCCTCTTAGCGATCGGACTACGACTGAGAATGTCATTAGCCCCGCAGGGCGAGAGATTATTGTGATTCGTGGCTAGATAAATAATCCAATACAAGCTGATATGCCCATTCCAGAGCCAATTTTAGTTGTTTACAGTGAACTGCCCAAAGCGATCTCTACTACAGACTTGCGCCAAGCAAGAGTTGATGAATTTTTAGCATCAAGGTCTTTACAACCTAAAAGTCGTAAGGCGTATCAAGCTGACTTGCGGATATTTATGGATTGGTGTGATCTGGCTTGGGTCGATGTGAGTCGGCGCAAAGTGACTCAGTTCAAAACTTTTTTGCTGAAGGAACGTGAACTCGCGCTGAGTTCGGTGAATCGGGTGCTGCGAACTCTGAAATCGTTTTATCGATGGATGTTGCTTTCAGAATATGTGGTTGCCGATCCGACGATTGGCATTCAGCAGGAGCGATTGCCAGATCCTGTGGCTAAGGATTTGGAGGATGAGGAGGTATTGCGAATTTATGAGGCGATCTCGTTAGGTAAAGTGGTGTTGCGCGATCGGGCTTTGTTTTCGGTGTTGTTGCATGGATTGAGGGCGGAGGAGGTTTGTCGTCTCAATGTTGAGGATTATGTTAATGGGGAATTGGTGATTAAGGAGGCGAAGTGGGATAGTAAGGGGGAAGTACCTTTGACGAAGTTGGGTATTCAGGATTTGGATGCTTATTTGGATTGGAGGGGAGAGCAAGAAGGGGAGTTATTGCCTGATAGTCATTTGTTTGTATCTTGTTCTAATCGTAGTCAGGGTAAGCGATTGACCTATTGGGGGATTCGTCATGTGATGGATGATTTGGCTGAGAAGACGGGGATTGATTTACATTCGCATCGAGGACGGCATACTTTTGCGACGAATTTGATTGTGAAGTATGAGTTAGATCCGTCTTTAGCGATGGAGTTGACTCGACATCGGGATGTCAGGAGTTTTAGACGTTATACCAATCGTAAGAATAAGATTGCGGCAAAACGTGCTTTTCTGAAGGCGGCGGATATGTTGGATTAGTACCCTTTTGTGGTGAATTTATTCCCAAACATGCTTTAAGCTTGCATCATTAAGCGCTTGAGATCAGCAATTAATGGATAGCGCGGATTTGCACCTGTACACTGATCATCAAAGGCATGATCTGCCATCTCTTCTACATGAGCCATGAAATAGTCTTGGCTAAGTCCCTGTTCATCAAGAACATCTTTAATTGTTTTAGGAATATCCACCAGACATTTGAGATCTTCCACTGCTGTAATCAATAACTCAACTTTCTCATCATCGGTATCGCCACCTAAATTCAGATAATTGGCGATTTGAGCATAGCGCCACTTGCTATTGGGATATTTGTTCTGTGAGAAAATTGCTTGCTTAAAAGGAACATCGGTCGCGTTGTAACGAATTACATGGGAAATCATTAGCGCATTGGCTAAACCGTGAGCAATATGACAAGTGCCGCCTAATTGGTGGGCGATCGAGTGACAAATTCCTAAGAAGGCATTAGCAAAAGCCATCCCTGCGATCGTGGCGGCGTAATGCACTTTTTCCCTTGCTTTAGGATCTTTGGCTCCATTTTTGTAAGCACTAGGCAGATATTTAAACAATAAACGAATTGCTTCGAGAGCTAAGCCATTGGTATATTCCGAAGCGAGAACTGAAACGTAAGCCTCGATCGCATGGGTGAGGGCATCAATACCGCCATAGGCAGTCAGGCGTTTGGGAATATTCATCGTCAATTCAGGATCA
>JANMFC010000156.1:0-10922 GCA_031377675.1 Pseudanabaena sp. OTE_70b_metabat_355
TTCGGCAAAGGTGCGATCGGGGCTAAGGGTGATGCGAGAAACACCTGCTGGTTTTTTCCTTACTTCTTCAAGCAGCTTGCTATAGCGCCATTCGACTTGAGTAGTTGGTTGTTCTAAAAGGGTTGTACCTAAGGTAATGACGACAATGCCAAGCAATGCGTACAAACCGAAATTTTTCCACTTTTTATTATTATCGTTTTTATTATTGCTGCTTTTCACTACTACTGCTCCATCAATAGGGATGTTCTTAGATGATTTTGCCAAGAACGACTGATTTAATTAACTAATCTTAACGCAAGCCGTCTAGGATCTGCTCTAGCCCCACTAGAATCTCTCTTTAGATCGATAGAGTTATGGACTTACGCACAATAATCAAACGTAGGGGCAATTCATGAATTGCCCCTACGTTGCTAAAATCACGCTTTTAATTCTTTTTGAGTAACTCCTAAGATTCTTAAGTAGAGGATTTTGAAAAGCGCCGCTTTTCAAAATCCTCCAAGGCGCTTAAAAAGAATTAATCAATACATAAACACCGCCGAGAATAATCCCGCCACCTGCGAGACGCACTAAGCGATCTTGGAGAACTTTGTTCATCAACATTGCCACACCTACACCTGATAGATGTAAAGCCGCCGTTGCCACCATAAATCCTGCGGCATATTGTAAAGCGATCGCATCTTTGGGCATTTCCGCACCGTGGGCATAACCATGAAAAATTGCGAATAATCCGACAATGCTGATACTTGCTATCAAGGGTAAACGAGTTGCCATTAGCACTAACCCGCCTAACAACAAATCAGAGGCAATTATTCCCTGCTCCACAAATGGAATTGTTAGACCATTAATCCCCAAGACTCCCCCCAGTGCCATCGCAGCCACAAAAGTCAGTGGAACCGACCAAATCGCATGACCACCTAACTGCGCTGCCCAAAGTCCTACAGCAACCATTGCTAAAATATGATCTAGCCCACCAATAGGATGTTCGAGTCCATGCATAAAGCCGATCGCTTCACCATGTCCGACGTGGGCTTGGGCGATCGCGGGTAACGAAATGGCGATCGCAAAAGCTCCCATAGCCAGCAAAAAACGCCGTATAAAGTTGTTTGAAATTTTAGTGAGCATTGTGTATTTCTCTTGTGTATTTCTCTGAAGATCGAGTTTATGTATCGATTTTATCGTTAATCTAGGAAATACTTTAGTTCAGCAATATCAATAGTTAACCTTGAAAAAACATATTTTATTCATTCTGCCCTATCTCAATCAGGGCGGCACAGAAAAACAAGCCCTTAGCCTCATCGAAGGACTAGGTGATCGCTATAAAATTTCACTATTAGCTCCCGATGGTAAAGGCGCGGCAAAGTTTAGAAAATTACCAATTTTGCAACGAGAATTTACACGCTGGGATTTTAATTTTTTTAAAGGCTTACCCGAAATGATGGCGGGAATTAAGGAAATCCACAAAGAACAAGCGATCGATCTTGTCCATGTGCATGGCGCTCATGAATTAATGCTTCCTGTGCGGTGGGTATTAGGGAAAGTCCCGATCATATTTACGGTGCATGGATATCATGGCGAAGGGGCAAGATTTAGCTATCAAATGTCTTGTTGGTTTAGCAATTGGCTAGCGACTCAAGTGATTAGTGTCTGTGAAGCGGAATACAATCTGTTGCGTGAATTAGGACTAGATGAGAAGAAACTCCATTTAATTTATAACGGAGTGAAAGAACCAATTCTTGAGGCAACAAAATCTATGGAACTTGCCGAAAGATTCCATCTCAATCCAGAAGCCCAAATCATTCTCGGAACGGCGGCGCGTTTGAATGAGGCGAAAGGCTTAACTTATTTATTGCAAGCTTTTGCTGCCCTTACACCCAGCCTCTCTGCCACGGGGAGAGGGGAGAAAGAACTTCGCTTGGTGATTGCGGGTAATGGCGAATTGGAAGGATCGCTTAAGCAAGAAGCTCAAGATCTCGGAATTAGCGATCGCGTGATCTTTACGGGCTATCTTGATGACTTACCAAACTTGATGCAATTGTTTGATATTTTTGTACTGCCTTCCCTTCAAGAGGCTTGTAGTCTTGCCTGTGCCGAAGCTATGTCTCAGGCTAAGCCCGTAGTCGGAACCTGCGTGGGTGGTATTGCCGAACAAGTCAGCGATCGCCAGACTGGGTTTATTGTCATGCCCCGTGATCCTGATGGTTTAGCCGCTAAACTTGCAGAATTAATTAAGGATAGAGAATTACGCGATCGATTTGCCAAAAGTGGCTATGTCCGCTATCGCGAACTTTTTTCTAGCGAAATTATGCTTACTAAAACGTCCGATTTATACAACTTTTTAATGTTTTAACCATGAAACCTTTAATCGCAAAAGAAAACAATGATATTCATGTTAAATTCTCTCTAGAAGAATTGATTATCATTAATAACTCCCTGAGTGAAGTTTGCTATGGAATTGATATGGATGACAATGAATTTTTTACTAGGCTGGGAGCCGAGCATGAAGATGCAGTAACTTTGTTAAATAATTTTTCTACACTAATTAAAAAAATTCAAAATAGAGCTATACCCATTGCAAGTTAAAAAACAAAGGTAAAAACAATAGGCTGGGCAACGCCCAGCCTATTGTTTTTACCTTAAAACCGATTGGAACTCACTGGACAATTTGGCTTCTCGGTCGCCTGTGCAGGGGCAGGATCTGGCGGTAGTAGCGCCACGATATGCGGTACAGGACGCGGCTCGTAAGCCATTACTGACTTACCACGATAAGCAAGCGAAGCACTTGCCCCCGAATCAAGCATCACCGCATCTTGTAAACCCGCTTTCGCCAAAATTTTGCCTAAGCCTACGGAATCGATCATTTCCATCGTCACGCCGATTACAGGTCTACCAGCGCGATCGATCCCCCAGAAAGCGCGATCGCGACTAGCATCAAAACCATACAGTTTCCCAAAGGATTCCGCCGATTGTGGCTTGCCATCACGAACCAGCCAACCAGCACCCACAAAGGCATCGGTAACATCCGCTAACTCGGCTCTGACACTTTCTAAGGAAACATGTTTGGCGGCATTAAAGGGAATAAATTTAATATTCGTGGGACTAATCAAAACGAGGGGACGATTATTGAGTAGCGGATTTTCACCCTTATTCCCAGTATTAAAAACACCTGCATTACTGGAAAACTGACTCATCACAGGACCAATCATCGTATTTGCCTCAAGGCGCTCTAATGAGAAGAAACCACCATCAACAGCAGCGATCGCTCTAGGAGTCATGGCAAGAATTTCGGCAACCTGAGCGCGTTTGTCGGCATGAGCCGTAACTGCGCGACCACCAGATACCAGCGTCAGAGTTAATCCATCAACGGTAACTTTGCGTTTCTCGACTGGAGTGGTGAAATTAATCACACCACTACTAATCGTGGGCAGAAGTGAAAATTGGCTACCCGAAGTGCCACTAGATGCTTGCTCGATCGCATCACTAAAGCGAGATTGACCGTAGCGCATAATTGTCAATAAATCCTCAGACTCATTGGCTGAGCGTTCTTGACGTGGATCAAGACTCATCGAAAGCGCGGCTTTGTAACCAACCTCTTTAACCTTATCTTTAGCGCGTTCGGTAAAGTCTCCTTCAGGATAGGTAAAGTAGTCGATCGCAATTCCCAATTCTTTTTCGAGAACCTTTTTGGAGTCTAATACCTCGCGCTCAATTTCGGCGTTACTGAGGTTCTTCATATTCAAGTGATTGACTGTGTGGGAAGCAACGGTGATCAGCCCGCTTTTCTGCATTTCCCGCAATTGGTCCCAAGTTGCTTTTGGCTTTTTCCCAGCCGTACCCACAAATTTTGTATGTACAGACCACACCGCAGGATAGCCATATTTTTGCAGCAGGGGAAATGCATATTTATACTGACCAATATAATTATCGTCAAAGGTGAGTAATACGGGTTTTTCGGGTAACTGAGCGCCTGTTCGCAAATGGTTAACCATCCGATCCATCGTAATTGGTGTGTATCCGCCTTCTTGGAGGGTTTGGAAATGCTTTTCTAGCTCTTCAGGCGTGACATCCCAATCGACATCTTTAACGGCGGTGATGTCGTGATACATGATGATCGGAATTTTCGCGGTTTTGGCGCGATCGCTAATTTGGGGGAATGGCGCTGGGGTAAAGCTTGCCATGAGATCAGCATTAAGCACCGTGCTTAAAGTCGAGATCGCAGGTAGGGGATCATTTGCGATCGCATTGATCGCTCGGACTTGATAGAGTGTGGCGGTTATGGAATCAAGGGCATTGTATTGACAAAAAGAGCCTGCCGCGTTTGTTCGCACAGGAGTGGCTATGGCAGGGTTTGGCGTATCGCTATTTGCTGCGGGATTATTTTGAGGATTATTTGGATTAGTGTTTACAGAGTTATTTACGGGTGTTTCACTAGCTAAATTTACAGGCGATGGGCGATAGGTGACAAACCGTGAGGCAATCGCGGCCCCCATGCTCGTACCGAAGACGACTAAGGCTAGTGCGAGCCAAATCGTTTTCATGTTGCCGCTTTTGTTGCCGTTCTTGTTGCCGTTGCCCCTGCTCATAAAAATTTGTAAACTTTTTTGATATTACTAGCAGTTATTTAAGCAGACAGCTACGTTGCAACACAAGTCTTAAACCCGAAAAGAAAGTTGCAGCGCAAAGCGCCTTAACTCTCTTTTCGGGTTTTGGGTTTCCCTAACATAGCTGGCTTTAGTATAAAACTGTTAGCTATGATTCAGGGAATTGGAAAAATGATCCTTACTTTAAATAAATTAGAATATGGAGCGCTTCTAGTTGATATTCAGCCTAAAGTGATTACCACTGAAGAAGAAAACGATCGCGCTTTAAATATTGTTGAAAATTTGCTAGCTGAAGAAAAACTATCTCCAGAACAAGAGCAAATATTAAGACTTTTGGTTTCTCTGATCGAAAAATTTGAAGATCATCATTATCAGTTAGCAGCTTCAACGCCTCATTCTATGTTGATACATTTGATGGAAGCAAGAGGATTACGGCAAACTGATCTCGTTGGTATAATTGGCTCTCGTGGAGTTGTTTCTGAAGTCGTCAATGGCAAAAGACCCATTAGCAACGCTCAAGCCAAGTCGCTTGGCAGCTTTTTTCATGTCGATCCCAGTTTGTTTATCAGTTTGTAGTTTGGTGGACAGGCGATCGCCTACCCATCAAACTATAAAAATCGATTAGCAAAAATATAGGGGCGCTTTGCGCCACTATTCAACCTATTCCAAAGGCTCAACCGCTACTCCGCGAATGATTCGGGATAACTCTGATTTTTCATCCACAGATACTCGTGTGGGTGAGCCACTTAAGATGCGCTCAAAACCTTGGAATGAATCCTTAATCTGTGCGCCTTGATCGGTGATGATATATTCACGAATACGGCTGTCATGGCGCGATCCCCGCATTTTGAACACATTTACAGCACGCGACATTTGACCACGAATTTCTACATATTGCAACAGAATAATCGTATCGGTAATTGTGGAAATATGTGACTCGGTAATCGAATGTGATCCCATGAATTGATCGGTGGTATTTGTGAATAACCCAGTGATTTCTTCTTGTTTTACATAACCTGTCAGACCGATCACAAACTGACGAAAAGTATTATTGCTGACACCGCGAGCCAATGCTGACAGCGAGTCGATCGCAATCCGTGATGGCTTAAAGGATTCGATTTCTGATTTGATCACTTGTAAATGATCTTCTAAGCCAGAGGATTCAGGATAAACACAGATAATTTTTAATAGCCCTGAACTTTCCCACTTATCGAAATCCGTACCCCACGATGAAGCATTGCGGGTAAGCTGTTGACGCGACTCTTCATAAGCAAACAAAATCGCCCGTTCACCACTTTCGCAACCATTTTCAATAAACTTGCTGACCATCAAGGTTTTACCCGTACCCGTGGCTCCTGTGGTCAGAATAATTGAATCCTTGAAATAGCCACCGCCGCACATTTCATCAAGGGTGACAATACCCGAAGAAACTCTGGTATTCGATGATTTTTGAGTAAGTCGCATCGCCCCCAAAGGAAAGATATTGATCCCCTTACTGGTCATCGTAAACGGAAATTCACCCTTCATGTGAGTTGTCCCACGCAACTTGAGAATTTCGGCAGTACGGTGGCGACGTTCCCCATCGAGGACATTTCTGAGAATAATCACATTGTCCGAGACAAATTCTTCTACTCCAAATCTGGCGACAGGGCCATATTCTAACTCGCGCTCGGTGGTCATGACTGTGGTCACTCCCAAGGATTTCAGGCGGGCAATAATCCTAAAAATTTCACGGCGGACTAAGCCTAATGAGTCATATTGCTGAAAAATTGCTGTCATCGAATCAATCGAGATCCGCTTCGCTTTGTACTTAATAATTGCGTATTGAATGCGCTCAATTAAAGCTGACAGATCAAAATCGCCGACCACTTCTTGACCTTCGGGATCGGGCGATGCATCGAGAATAAATAGTCGTCCCTGATCGATTAGTTCTTGGAGATCCCAGTTGAAACTATGGGCATTTTTAATAATATCGGCGGGAGATTCTTCAAAAGTGACAAATACACCATGCTCATCTAAGCCTGTGATCCCGTTATAGAGAAACTGCATCGACAAAAGGGTCTTACCCGTCCCCGAAGTCCCACTTACAAGAGTAGATCGCCCCTTGGGTAAGCCCCCATGAGTGATGTCATCTAGCCCCTCAATCATGGTCAGTAGCTTTTGTACACCCAGCTCTTGCCTTTTGCTGTCATTGTTGACCTTGTCATTGTTGACCTTGTCACTGTCTTTGTTTGTTTTTTCGGATGAGCTAGTCATTGCCAATTAGTTCCTCATATAGTAGGTCTAGTCCTATCAATACCTTTTCGCGATCGGAAAGGTCGCCAATAATTTTTCGCACAGGGGGAGGCAAAACTTTGGCTAAGGTAGGAGTAGCTAATATTTTGTCTTCTTCAGCGAGTTGGGGATTTTTTAATACATCAATCACTTTTAATGTATAAACGCCTTGAAACTCCTTTTCAAGGATATCATTGAGCATCTTTAACGCTCTAACCGAGTTTGGCGTGTTACCCGCGACGTATAGTTTAAGGACGTAAGTTTTACGAATCATTTCATTAATTTAGTATGCTGCGGTTATTTATAACTTATCTCTTAAACTTTCTTAAGTACCTCGGATTAACAAAACCAAGAACGCAAACCAGCTTATTTGAGATTTATATTTTATTAAGGCGAGGTACTTAAAACAAATATTGATATTTGTTTTAGAGAAAGAGTAAAATATGAATAAGTTCTTAAGATCTAGGGATAGAGCGACGATACAACTCGCAAAGATGGGCAATCATATCGATCAAGGTAATGCGGTAATCGAGCAAAATTTCATCATTTCGCCCTTCTAGTCGTAATTGCTTGGCAAAATCGTCCATTAGTTCCATATGAATTTCTAGCACCTGTGAAACCGAAATATCAGCAAAGAAAGAAAGGTTAACAAATTCATCGATTGTTTGGTTTAAATCGGGGTTCTTTTCGGAAAAGTACTCTAATATGACTGACCGATATAGGCTTTTTAAGCGTCCGATATACTCCTTTCTATCTTCAGGAGATAGGTTCCGCAGAAATAGCCTTGAATCACGTTTATAGTACACACCCAAATAACCTAATCTCTCATTGAGTTTATCAGCTAGTCTCTGTTGTTGAACAGTTAAAGATTCTGAAATCGGGGCATCAGGAATATTGACATAGACTTGATGTCTGATTCGTGGCGAAATTTGGATAAAGGTAGCGATCGCCTGATCGATAATGGCTGGCAAATCTTGGATGTGATCCAAGTTAATACTGACAATAGACCGATAAAAATCTTGGGATTCGGTTTGTTCATAGTGAGGCTCGCTCAGCTCATAACCATTTTCTAGCACCAATATGGTCGGCATAAAAATATTTAATCCGCCGAGATGCTTGACTATAGCTTCAACAACTCGCTTGCCATCTTGCCCAACACCTCTAGCGACATCTTCAAATATAACTAGACAGTCTTGTATATTTTGAGGTTTTGTTAATAAATTTACAAGAGCTTCTAATTCTGAAACAACTGTAATTGTGTATCGATCTGCTTGCAAAAAATTTGTGAGCGTCGATTCGATTTGGTTGACATTATCTTCAGCCACCAAACAGCATACTTGTATATTAGTCACAACAGGCACAGTCTATCGGTGGTTTTAATCGCGTGAAAACAGGTTCAAGGTGATCTTAATCTTTATTTTCGCATTTAAACTGCGAGATCATGTGAGATTAATGATTGTAACTGCAACAAATGCGATTTATGAATAATACCCTGTAGGGGTCTTAGTGTATGGACTCCCTTATTTTAAATCAGTCTTTAGAAATATATGGACAGTCCCTTGTCGCAATTTGCCGCTTGCCATGCAAAACGGCTGAAGCATTAAGTCTTCTCCAAAAAGGATGGTCTAATGTTGTGGTTGTGGATCAAAACGACCAGCCTCAAGGGTTGTTTAATGCGCGGTGTTTATTAAATTGGCAATCTAGCTCTGATGCTTGTAAGTTTGCTGCACCTTCGATCGCTTTAGAAGATATTGATCTAGAGCCATTGCCATCGATCGCTTTCTCGATGCCCGTGGCTGATTTTTTACAAAGAATTTCGCAATATCGACATTCAGCCGAAACTTGGGCGTTGGTGGATCGTAATGGCAAATTTGTGGCGCTCTTGGAGGTGGCGGATTTGCTGCGATCGCTAGTGCAGATACAGGAGAGTCAGCAACCAAAGCCATCGGCGATGCTGCTGCCCTTGATTTATCAGTTGCCATTACCTGTGATGGTCAGAGAGCTCAGTGGGGCGATCGTGGGCATGAACTCGGCATGGCGAAATAGTCTGCATGAGAGTCTGCCCCACAAAACTCCAGACGAACTGCGACTAGCTCCATCGGCAAATAATCTCAACAAGAGTCTGGTTGAGACTCTTGTTGATCCTAGGGATCAGGATTCAGCCCATTTACTCGCGCCAAATTTGCCAGAAACTCATCAATTCTGCACCACTGATGGCGAATCATTGACTTGGCAAGTAATTAATGTGGCGCTACAGGGCAGTTTGCAAGGCTTAGAACTAGCGATCGCCTACGATATCACCGCCCAAAAAAATCTCGCTCAAGAGTTATCAGGGCTGAGTCGAATCAAAGATGAATTTTTGACCTGCATCAATCACGAATTAAAAACGCCATTAACTTCCGTAATGGGTATCGCTAGTTTATTAAGTAACCATACTTTTGGTGAACTTAATGCTCCCCAAACTCGCTATGTAAAACTGATCCATCAAAGTGGTCGGCAGTTAGTTTCTATTATCGATAATATTTTTGATCTTGCCAAAGCGGAAGCTGGACAGCTAGAACTCTATGTGGAGACGATTTCGGTAAGAGATGCTTGCCTCAAAAGTATTCAACAAGTGCGTAAATTAGTTCAACAAGATTCTTCCCTATCTCGCAATCATAATTTTGAGGAGGGTTGGGAACTTGATATTCATCTAGAGATTGATCCATCCGTACAGTCAGTTATTGCCGACGAAATAAGATTGCAACAAATGTTAGTTAATCTCCTTTCCAACGCTTTTAAGTTTAGTGTATTGCCATCGGAATTGATTAATGACACTCCTGCTGGATCTCCTCAAATTGGTATTTCTGTGGGTTGGTGGGAAGGTTGGTTAGCGCTTACAGTCTGGGATCAAGGGATAGGCATTCCCGAAGAAAAGCAATGTTTGGTATTTCAAAAATTTCAACAGATTGAAAATGTGATGACCCGTCGCTTTGAAGGCACGGGATCAAGTTTGTTATTAACTAGACATTTGGCACGATTACATGGGGGAGATATTACTTTTGTGTCACAGGTGGATGTGGGTAGTCAATTCACAATTTTGTTGCCAAGTGAGCCAAATAATTCCGATCCAAAAACCGTTAAAATCGATCTTGCTGCCGAGCGATCGCCTAATCAATCACCTAAGCAATCACAATTGGTTTTGATTGTGGAAAGCTCTACAGAAGCATTAGAGCAACTGAGAACCATGCTTACGGATTTGCAATATCAATCGGTCGTGGCACGAACAGGTACGGAAGCCCTAGAAAAAGCTCGACGTTTACAACCATGTTTAATTCTGTTAAGTCCGAATTTACCAATGTTGTCAGGTTGGGATGTTTTGGCTTTACTCAAGGGTGATGTGCTGACACAGCATATTCCGATGGTAATGATGAAACATGCTGATGAACCACAACTGAGTTCCCATCAAGCCGATGGCATTTTATTCAAACCAATTAAGGCGATCGCACTGAGTAAATTTTTACCCGATCGCCTATCTCTGCCAAAATCAATGAAATTTCTATATTTAAATCAAAATATTGGAGATTTCGCGATTAATTTATTTCAAGAACTTGGACATTCTTTGATCGAAGCCGATGACTTAAATCAATGTGATGTGTTGTGTAAAATATGGCATCCAGATTTATTTCTGCTTGATGGCGATCATGAACTTTTACTAACTCATCTTGCTAATATTAGTCGATTAAACGTACTTTCAGATTTACCGATCTTGATGATTACGCGATCGCCGATATCTAAACTTAATGAGCTTAAAAAGCGCTTTCCCAAGCTAAGTTTATATGACTGCGTGAAATTAGAGCCATTAAACACCAACAAAGCCGAAATTTTAGTGGCGCTAAATCAGTCAATCACCAATGCGATGCGGTTCGTGACATCTCCCATTCTGCACTATAGCAATCCTAAATGAGTTGTGAGAGGCTTCGACTTGGCGCAGCCAGCGGGTATAGGTGGGGGTGCGAAGTCGAAGGCCGTTTTTTCTCATAAAATATTTAGGGCGGGACGAGCTATTTT
>JANMFC010000179.1:0-3792 GCA_031377675.1 Pseudanabaena sp. OTE_70b_metabat_355
TTCTGACAACAAAAACAAGATGTACTTGTGCAGATCACATTTGGCTGTTGATGGTTTGGTTATTTGTCTCACTTTTTGCTAAAACTATCGTTATCTATTTCATTACACATCTTACTCATTTTGTCAATGCGTAAGTTCTAGGCTTATTACAACAATTAATCGATCAACGGTAAGCCAGCCGAAGCCATTCAGTCTTTAGCTCAATCCAAACCACGTTAGATAAGTTGAAATAACTTGCTTTCCAAAAAACAAGGAAATTGCGCCCCCTAAAGCTAAAAAAGGACCAAATGGAATTGGTTGCTGCTTGCCTAATTTTTTCGTTGCAAATGCGATCGCTCCAATCACAGTGCCGAGCGCGGAAGCAAGTAAAATTGTAAGTAAAATATTTTGCCAACCTAACCACATCCCAAGCATCGCCGCTAGTTTGGGATCGCCGCCGCCCATCGCTTCTTTTTGTAACCAAATTCGACCACCAACTCGGATCAGTTCCAGCAGCCAAATCGCCACTACCGCACCAATAATCCCGTTAATTAAATTTCCTGCTAATAAATTTCCTGCGAAATTAGTGCGATCGCCGCTATTTGTAAACGGTATAAATGCTAAACTACCTTGATAAATAAGACCTAGGACTAAGCCTGATTGAGTGAGAGAATTGGGTAATGTCTGCGTATCAATATCAATCATTGATAGCGCCAATAACCAACTCAAAAACGCTGCATAAAACCCCAAAATTATAATTGGCTGTGAAGTTCCAAAATAAGCCACCACACACCAAAACAAAAATGCTGTCAAAGCCTCGATCGCAGGATATCGCCATGACACAGGCGTATGACAATAACGACATTTACCCCTAATCAAAAACCAGCCAATAATCGGAATATTGTCACGCGGTGCAAGTTTACGCAAACAATGGGGACAACGCGATGGCGGATAGAGAATGGATAATCCCGCAGGTACGCGATAAATTACCACGTTCAAGAAGCTGCCAATACAGGCTCCGATCGCGATCGCCAAAAATTGCAGTAATAGAGATTCGATTAGTATCAAAAGATTTTAAAAAATAACATTTATAAACTTCATTTATAGAACCCCAGTAAGCTGATTCGACCGCAAAGCGATCGAATCAGCTTACTGGGGCTTGGTTTTATTGTGGGTACTTACCTTTGTACCTTGCCATCGGGCAGGGTCGCACCTTTGAGAATTGCACCAACGAGATTGGCGCTGCTTAGCTCCGCACGATTGAGAATTGCATCAGTTAAATCAACATTTGCCAGATTGGTTCGGGCTAGATAGGCTTCAATCAAATTTGCCCGCACCATAATCGCACCTCTAAGATCAGCACGACTGAGATCGGCACGAGAGAATTTCGCGTCGGTTAAATCAGATCCCTGCATTTGAGCGCGGCTTGCTTTCACGTCAGGCATCAGCGCACTGCGTAACGACACACCATTAAGATCAGCATCAAGTAAAATCGCTCGCTCCATTTTGGCATTATTTAAAATCGCGCCAGTAAGAACCGCCGAAGTCAGATTTGCCTCCGTCAGAAATATCCCTTCCATATTTGCCCCATGCAATTTGGCTTCACTAAGATTCGCGCCATTGAGAGTTGCTTCTTGTAAATTTGCTCCCCGCAAATCCGCTTTATGAAGATTTGCACCTGATAAATTTGCGCCACGCAGATCGACCTCAGTTAGGTTTGCACCCACTAAAGTAGCACTGCTACGTTTCTTTTTATTTGGATCAATTTCGTGTTGATCGCCAACCGCCCGTTCTTGCCTGAGGTTCGCGCCTCGCATACAAGCACCTGTGAGAGTCGCACCATTCAAATTAGCGGTTCGCATATCCGCATCAATTAAGTTCGCGTCCATCAAATTTGCAAGGCTGAGATTCGTGCCGAAAAGTGTCGTACCTTGAAGACTTGCCCCATGCAAATCGGCATTAGATAGATTGACATTACTCAGATGCGCTTGATTGAGATTTGCCCCACAGAGATTTGCCCCCGTCATGTTTGCGCCGCGCATATTTGCACGAGTCAAGCAAGCAAAGGTGAAGATTGTGCTGTGCAGATATGCTTTAGAAAAGTTGACATCCAACCAATCAGTACGACTGAGATTTGCGCCACTAAGTCTGATGCCACTGATATTCAGTCCACTAAAATCGCGATCGCCATTAGCATAACGGCGCAAAATGTCTAATTGAGTAATTCCTGATTGCATTGGGGAAGCCTTAAAGAACAACCAACTGAACTATATAGTTTTTTATAGCGTTTTGCACTCAAAGCCAATCGAAAATTTCATTCTAAGCAATACCCGACTAAAATAGTCTGGTATGTTTGACGACTATAAATGCTTGTGTTAAGGTTGATTGCAGTAGCAAAAAGTAAAACAAAAACCTTTATTGATTAAAAGGGATATCAAGAACATGACAGCAACGATTGTTTCTCCTTACATCAGCGATCGCGTTGAAACATTTAGTAATCTCAAATGCAAAGAGTGCGGCGCAGAATACGAAGCTAAGGCGATGCACGTTTGCGAATTGTGTTTTGGTCCTTTAGAAGTTGCCTATAACTATGATGTGATTGCATCTAGGGTCAGTCGCGCCACGATTCAAGCTGGTCCTCTCTCCATCTGGCGTTATCGTGAATTTCTGCCCGTCAAAACCGAGAATTATATCGATGTATCGACAGGCATGACCCCCTTGCTCAAGGCGAACCGTCTTGCCAAGCGTCTCGGCATCAAAAATCTCTACATTAAAAATGATGCTGTAAATATGCCCACCTTGAGCTTCAAGGATCGCGTAGTATCCGTCGCTCTCAGCCGCGCCCGTGAGCTAGGTTTCACCACCGTTGCTTGTGCCAGTACTGGTAATTTAGCCAACTCCACAGCCGCGATCGCGGCCCATGCAGGCTTAGAGTGTTGTGTGTTCATTCCATCTGACCTTGAAGCTGGCAAAGTTCTCGGTACAACTATTTACAATCCCAAAGTTTTTTCCGTACATGGTAACTATGACCAAGTAAACCGTCTTTGTTCGGAAGTTGCAAATACTCATGGTTGGGGCTTTGTCAATATCAACTTGCGTCCTTACTACTCTGAAGGTTCCAAGACTCTTGCCTATGAAGTGGTTGAACAACTCGGTTGGAAACTTCCCGATCACATCGTCGCTCCTTTGGCTTCTGGCTCCCTGTTCACTAAGATTTATAAAGGCTTCAATGAATTCGTAAAAGTGGGCTTAGTTGACGAGAAACCAGTACGTTTTAGTGGCGCACAAGCTGAAGGTTGCTCACCGATCGCTATTGCTTACAAAGAAGGTCGCGACTTCATTACCCCTGTTAAGCCTAAAACGATCGCTAAGAGCTTGGCGATCGGTAATCCTGCTGATGGTATCTATGCGATCGACATTGCCCACAAGACCAATGGCAATATCGAATCAGTAAATGATGATGAAATCATCGAAGCGATGAAGTTACTTGCAGAAACTGAAGGTATCTTCACGGAAACTGCTGGCGGAACCACAATCGCCGTTCTCAAGAAACTAGTGGAAGCTGGCAAAATCGATCCTGATGAAGTAACAGTCGTTTACATCACAGGCAACGGTTTGAAGACCCAAGAAGCGATCCAAGGTTATGTCGGTCAACCATTCTTAATTGAGCCTAAGTTGGACAGCTTTGAGCGGGCGCTAGAGCGTTCTCACACCCTTGACAAACTAGAGTGGCAAACTGTCGGTGTATAGCTAAAAAAGAGTCGCGTTGCGACTCTTTTTTTTAGTCACAGTACCCAAGAATTAGGTGGGCGG
>JANMFC010000054.1:0-10518 GCA_031377675.1 Pseudanabaena sp. OTE_70b_metabat_355
TTTTTTTTTTGTTCGGGCTGTTTATTATAAACCAATGATACCTATTATAATTTTTCCAACGCCTGCTTTAAAAATTTGTTTTTATGTACCATTACCTGTGCGCGGTCGCCTGCGTAGCTGGCCCACCACATATTCCAGAGAAAAGTTTAAAAGGGCTGCTTTGCAGCCCTTTTAAACTTTTCTCTGGGTTTCATTTCAGCGCAAAGCGCTGTACTTAACAAAACGATGTAAAAATAGTAAATAGATTCTAATGGAGAAAAATCGGTGGCGGATAAGTTTGATTACGACTTAATAATTATTGGTGCAGGTGTCGGTGGGCATGGTGCAGCCCTTCATGCGGTGGCTTGTGGACTAAAAACAGCGATCGTGGAAGACGGTGTAATGGGTGGAACCTGCGTCAATCGTGGCTGTATTCCCTCCAAAGCCCTACTAGCCGCTTCAGGACGAGTGCGCGAAATGCGAGCAAAGTCACACCTCAAGGCTTTGGGTATTGACGTTGGTGAGGTAAATTTTGATCGCAGCGCGATCGCTAGTCATGCTGACAACCTAGTTTTGAAATTACGCGGCGACTTGACCAATAGCCTTAAAAAATTAGGTGTCGATATTCTGCAAGGGCGTGGCAAAGTCGCTGGTGTCCAAAAAGTCAGCGTTGCCGAAAAGGTGGGCGAAAAGATCTATAGCGCCAAAGATATCATCATCGCTACAGGTTCCGAGCCATTTGTGCCTCGTGGTGTGCAACTCGATGGCAAAACAGTCTACACCAGTGATCAAGCCGTTCGTCTGGAAACCTTGCCCCAATGGGTCGCGATTATTGGAAGTGGTTATATCGGTCTAGAATTTGCCGATGTCTATACAGCGCTTGGTTCTGAAGTAACCATGATCGAAGCATTAGATGTATTAATGCCAGGATTCGATCCTGATATTGCTAAGATTGCCGAGCGCGTATTGCTGAAGCCGCGTGACATCGAAACCAGAACCAGTGTATTTGCCACAAAAATCACCCCAGGCTCTCCCGTCAAGATCGAGCTTACCGATGCTAAGACTAAAAAAGTAATTGAAGTTCTCGAAGTTGATGCTTGCCTTGTCGCCACAGGTCGCATTCCCCTCACGAAGGATCTTGGTTTAGAAACGGTGGGAATTGCCCCAAATCAGCGCGGCTTTATCGATGTCGATGACAAAATGGCAACTTCTGTCCCGCATCTGTGGGCGATCGGTGACGCAACGGGCAAGATGATGTTAGCCCATGCCGCTTCAGCACAGGGAATTGTGGCGGTTGAGAATATGTGCGATCGCCCTGCAACCGTCGATTATCAAAGCATTCCTGCGGCTGCCTTTACCCATCCTGAAGTCAGTTTTGTGGGCTTGACAGAACCACAGGCTAAGGAAAAGGGAGCGGCAGAGGGCTTTAAGGTCGGTACGGCAAAGTCCTACTTTAAAGGTAATTCTAAGGCGATCGCTGAGGGTGAAACCGATGGTTTAGCCAAGATCGTTTACCGTGAAGATACGGGAGAACTTTTGGGCGCACATATTATTGGTATTCATGCGTCAGATTTGATCCATGAAGCCTCTGCTGCAATCCGCGATCGGCAGACTGTGCAGAAATTAGCCACTATTGTTCATGCTCACCCGACCCTCAGCGAAGTTTTGGACGAAGCTTATAAACGTGCAGCGCATATCTAATAACGAAGCACTCAACGGGTGCTTTCTTGGTTAATTAACTCACTTGAGTTGATCAGATTAAGCTACAAAATGTTAAACGTAAAAACAGTATAAGCTCTGCTATGTAAGGCTTATACTGTTTTTTCTTTACACTAAGGTTAATCTTATTGATACTGTTTTGGACTCCAAATAAGACGAATTGTCCGTTGTCGTTCTGTCTGCATTGCTTCAGCTTTATTTCATGAATGACGACTCAAAACTGGCACTACAGATTCTAATTGCTCTTCTTCTTTGCCGCGACTAGTTCACGAATACGAGGTGATTGTAGTCCTAACACCACATCATCTTCGGGTATACCTTTAGCAATGAGTTCTTGATCGACAAATACCTCAGTGGCGTTATGTTGTAACCAAACTTTGTTATCAATAATGTCAATCTGCATAGGGCAACCGTAAATTCGCCTTGCGCCTTGCCAACCCACATGAACTAATAAATAGCGATCGCGTTTTTCATCAAATACTAATTCAGCAGTCACGTTTTCATTAGGTGAGACGCTTTCTTGGGCATATTCTTCGAGGAAAGTACGCACGATTTGGCGATAATGTTCTACTCGATCCATTGTTCTATCTCCTCTTTTTCGGTATTGTAAACAAGCAGCTTAACTTGAAAACGGGTGATCGCTGTTTTGACTGGCTCAAAGCGAAAAAATGCTTCGTAAGTTCCAATTAGTTCATCAGGTATTTCAATGTTATTTCGCATAGTTTAATCGCCTAAAGTGGGAATTATGATAGGGATGGTTTGACTGCGATTTTTTCTGTAAATTGTGAAGTCGCTATCTATGGTTAAGATGGCATATTCTGGGTTTTCTTCTGCCATTCTCACTAAACAAGCATCGGCAAAAGACATAGGAACCGATCCATATCGGAGCATCAGTTCTTGGATTTTGGTTACGTTGTTTTCAAATTGGAATTGCGTTTTGATCGCGCCTACTTCAATCATTGACATCAAGATTTCTTGTAGATATGTTGCCTTCAATAAAAAACAACTTTCTGAAATTACAGCTTCACAGGTAATTGCTGGCGCTTGGACTTGTTTCCATTGACTGATCGCCCATTGATGGTAATCGTCATTTTTGTTGAGCAGTGCCACAATTACGCCAGTATCGATAATTGCTTGCTTCATTTACCATATCCTTCCATATATTTTTTGTTGTGCGAAAGGTCTGATGGCAGATCGGCGCAACCTAGCCATTGCTTGCTGAGGTCGTATGCAGATAACGTTGATTTTTTTCCTTGGGGTTGTTGCTTGGTAAGGGATTCGATAAATTGGTTGACTTCCTGCACTAAGGATTCAGGCAACTTTTGTAGTTTGTTAATGGTGGCTTCGTAGATGGTCATGGGTTAATCTCCTAAATTCTTTAAGTTAATCTCTATTTTAAACTTTTTCCTTTTTCCTTTCTACTTTTTCCTTCCCCTCATCCTCCTAGTTCTCTAATCCTATCGCGAGAGTTGTTATACAATTCTGTATTCCCTTGCTGTTGATAGAGTTCCGATGCTTTCCGAAAATCTGCCAATGCCTTTTGCTTCTCTCCTGTTTGTTTGTAAGTATTGCCGCGTCCATAGTACGAGTTTCCTAAATTGGTGTTTGTATCTTTGAGTCTAATAGCTTCGTTGTAGTCGGGGATCGCTCCTTCTTTGTCTCCTAAATCAGACTTCGCATTCCCACGATTGTTGTAAGCGTTAGCATCATTAGGATTGAGGCGGATGACTTCGTTGTAATCAACGATCGCTCCTTGCTTATCTCCTAAATCAAACTTCGCATTTCCGCGATTGAAGTAAGCGCTAGCATCATTAGGATTGAGACGGATGGCTTCGTTGTAATCAACGATCGCTCCTTGCTTATCTCCTAACTGAGCCTTTGCACTACCTCGATTGATGTAAATATAAGCATCATTTGGATTGAGGAGGATAGCTTTGTTGAAATCTGTGATTGCCCCTTGGTTATCTCCTAACTCAGCCTTCACCTTCCCGAGACCTCTGTAAGGATAAATAAGGTTAGGATTGAGGCGGATGGCTTCGCTGAAGTCTGTGATCGCCCCTTGATAATCTCCTAACTTAGCCTTCGCATTCCCTCGATTGTTATAAGTATAAGCGTCATTAGAATTGAGGCGTATAGCTTCGTTGAAGTCTGTGATCGCTCCTTGATTATCTTCTAAATTACCCTTCGCATTCCCTCGATTGAAGTAAGCAACAGCATAGTTAGGATTAAGACGGATTGCTTCGTTGTAGTTAGCGATTGATCCTCGGTAGTCTCCTTTTTTGTATTTAGACAAACCCTCAGAATAAAAATCCTCAGCCGACCTATTAGAAATAGTGAGTGTTGATGATGGTGTGATAGTTGGAATAAAAGTAGTAGGTATTCCAGTAGAGTTCTCTATAACTATCGGCTTTTGCATCCAAAACTGATAAATTATCCAAATAGTGAATCCTGTCATGGCAAAACCTAAAAACATCCAAGAATTAAAGCGATCAGACCATTTAGAGATATTATGAATTGCTATAGGTGTCTGCGAAGAGTTTGTTTTTTGTTCTTTAGGTTTTATTTTTTCTCCCTTTTTTCTCAAAACAAGAATCTTTGCAGCAGAATTATTTACTAAATCACATTCAATTGCAGATTTCCCCCATTCAAAGGCCATTTCATAACCCTTCCCCGCCCCGATCGCATCATAAAACCCCTGCGAAAACTTAATCGCCACATTATCCGCCACCTGATCGCGCATCCCAATCGTAAAGGGAATATTTGCCGATATCTCATTACCCTGCACATCCGAATAACAAGCATTCAACACCACGCATTCCAAATGTTCATCACAAAGCTGCAATAAATTTGCCAGTGGTTGCGCGGGTACAAATTTAATCTCATTGCTGCTAGTCGAACGCGATCGCACCTCACCACTATCCGAACGATAGATCGCCCCCGCCGACTCATCACTTACAAACAGTAAACCCTGCTTACCCGCACCATGACCACTAAAATGCAAAACATGGGGTTCCACATCCAACAAAGCACGGCGCAATTCTGAAGGAGTAGCCGCCAGCCGATATTCCACTAGGAAATTATCACGTTTGCGCGATCGCCTTAACGCCTCTTGGATTGTTTTCACCTCATGATCTAACTTCAGAGGCGACGATCCCAAAGGATTAGCGGCTACTACCAGAATTCTGACGCGATCGCCTGATTTTTCTAGCCGTTCCGCAATCCCAATATTGAGGTTCTGCACATTCACAGTACCGCCCTGCACGTTAATACCAATTTTTTCAGCCAAGGGATCGGTCATAAATATTGAAACTGACAGGTGATTGTATTATCGTTAAATTTTGAGTGAATTACAAGTATTTGTACAATTAGCAAAAGTAAAATCTAATTGAATCAGCGATCGCCCCAATATTAAACATCTGAGCAGTCAGAGATTAAGATCCCCGACTTTTTGTGCGGCTATAAACTAACATTGCTCAGATATGTGATACTCACCTTAATTAGTTACTCAGTAAAGCCTCAACAAATTCATAACTGGAAAATGGACGTAAATCTTCGATACCTTCGCCAGCACCGATAAAACGAATCGGTAAACCAAGTTGTTGAACTACCGCGATCGCTACACCACCCTTAGCCGTGCCATCAAGTTTCGTGAGGATTATGCCTGTAATCCCTGCGGATTGAGCAAAAATTTCGGCTTGTTTCAGTCCATTTTGTCCCAGAGTCGAATCGAGAACTAACAGCGATTCAATTTTCGCGTCAGCCGATTTTTTATCGACAATGCGGCGAATTTTGCTGAGTTCTTCCATCAGGTTTTTTTTGTTTTGCAGTCTACCTGCGGTATCCACCAGCAACAATTCTGTACCTCTGGCTTGGGCGGCGGATATCGCATCAAATACCACAGCCGCAGGATCGGCATTTTGGGCAGGATTACAGATTACGTCAACATTAGATCTTTTACCCCAACTTTTGACCTGCTCAACGGCGGCGGCGCGAAAAGTATCGGCGGCGGCAATCAGAGTTTTGTAGCCTGACTTGACGCTCAAATGGGAGAGTTTGCCAATCGTAGTAGTTTTACCCGCACCATTAACACCCGTAATCAACCAAATATTCAGTTGATTTTTTTCGGGAATTAGCATCGGAATTGGTTCACCATTCTTCTCGGTTGAGACATCAAGCATCTCGCGCAAAATCTGTTTGAGATAGGCGATCGCTTCTTCGGGTGGTAAGACTTCTTGGCGAAGTTTGTCTTGCAATTTAGCAATAATCTGATCCGTTGCTTTTACACCCACATCAGCCTGCAATAACAAAGCTTCAATATCATCGACAGAATCAGGACTGAGAGGTCCTTGTCCAACAATCGCTTTTAGTTGATTAACTAAGGACAGGCGAGTTTTGTCTAAACCCTGACGCAACCGATTTAGCCATGTGATTTCTTCGACAGAAATTTGTTCGGGGCGGCGACCTTGTGAGGCGAGGACTTCGGCTGACCAGATGAAGTCATCATCAAACTTGATTGTGGCTTTACGTCTAGATGGCTCTGTAGGTTTAACTTCTGGTTCTGGTGTGATAATCGCTGTCGCTTCAAGGGCGGCAATCCGCGCAAGGCGATCGCTTTCTGACTGCATCCAAAATGGGACAGAGGCAGTTTCTGTAACTTCAGGATCAGAGACTGCCGCCGCGACTAATTCCACCGCAACAATTGGTAAATCGGCAATTTCTATTGTGTCTGTGACAATCGCAGGAGCAGGTTCCGTAATTTCTGATTGGAGAATTTCGGGATTAACAATTGACGCTTCAGGTTCAATAATTTCTGGTTGGGAAATTTCGGTTTCAATAGTCTGAGTTTCAATAGTCTCAGCTATTTCCAAAATTTCTGATTGCTGTTGAACATTGGCATAAGCTGCCTTCGCCCAATTTAATAAATCTTGAGACGCGGGTGAAGCGATCGGGCTAGATTGCTCACTAGATTGATCAACAGGTGTAGATTCAGAGATTTGATCTTCAGGAATAACTGGCGCTACAGGTTGGGTTTTAGGATCTTGATCATCATCAAATGTTCGCCGAAACCAGTTAAACACCATAATTAATAACCTCGCGCAATGCCCTAATCGATAAAAAATTCAATAATATAGTAACAATATAGCTTTTTGGGAGTTACGAAAATCTCACCCTGCGAGTGAGACTCCTAAAAAATGCTATAGATCATACATCAGCATCACAGGCAATTGGCATCAGCTATGAGCATCGCATCATCACAAATCCCCGCTACAGTACTTACAGGCTTCCTTGGCGCAGGCAAAACCACCTTACTTAATCACATCCTCACGGCGGAGCATGGCAAGAAAGTTGCTGTAATCGTCAATGAATTTGGCGAAATTGGTATTGATCAACAACTGGTGATCGGTGCTGACGAAGAAATTTTTGAAATGAATAATGGTTGCATTTGCTGCACCGTGCGCGGCGACTTAATTCGGATCATCGGTAATCTCATGCGCCGCCGCAATAAATTCGATCATCTTTTAATCGAAACCACTGGCTTAGCTGACCCCGGTCCTGTGATTCAGACTTTCTTTATGGATGAAGATATCCACAGACAAGTTGCACTTGATGCAGTCGTGACCGTAGTTGACGCGAAACATGTCCAACAACATTGGGGCGATCGCGAAGTTCTCGAACAAATCGGTTTTGCGGATGTGATTTTGCTCAATAAAACTGATTTAGTCACCGAAGCAGAGCTAGAGGAACTTGAAGCGAAAATCAAACACCTAAATATTCTTGCTAGAATCGATCGCGTACAGCTAAATCAACCAGATATCAGCGAAAGTATTGATAAGGTTCTCAATGTTGGTGGCTTCGATTTGAATCGGATTCTCGAAAAAAATCCTGAGTTTCTCATCGCTCAAGTGGAAGAAGAACATGATCACGACCATGATCATGCACATCACGACCATGATCACCATGACCACGAACATCATGATCATGAGCCTAAACATCATCACCATGTCCATGACGAAGAAGTTGGCTCAATAAGCCTTCTAGAAACGGGTGAGGTGAATCCATACAAATTCCAAGCATGGATCGGTGAGCTATTAAAAACCCAAGGTCAGGATATTTTCCGTTCTAAGGGAATTATTAATCTCTCTGGTTCGCAAGAGCGCTTGGTATTTCAAGGTGTGCATATGCAAATGGATGCAACACGCGATCGCCCTTGGAAAGAGAATGAACTTCGTAAAAATCAATTAGTATTTATCGGACGAAATCTCGATCACGGTCAATTGCGTGATGGTTTTCGTCTCTGTTTGGTCAAATAAAACCTAAAGAAGGATGGAAAGATTTATCTGGCACTAATCAATAAACCAAAAAAGTAGGGGCAATTCATGAATTGCCCCTACTTTTTTGGTTTATTGATTTTTTAATCAATTAAATAGCAGTCGTAGCTTGCAATCTAGCGCGAGCCGTGCGCACATTTTGCTCAGCTTGAATCTTGCCTTGCTTATCTTCAGCCTTAATACCAGCCAAAGCTTGCTCAGCCGATTCCAACTTTTTGCGAGCCTCATCAGGATTGATCGCACTGCCCAATTCGCCACTACGAACCAACACAGTTACTTCGTTTTCTTCGACTTCAGCAAAACCACCTGTTAAAGCGATCGCTGCCCAAGCCTTATCCTTACGATAACGAAGCACGCCTGTTTCCAGTGCCGAAATCAGAGGAGCGTGATCGGTCAAAATACCAAGTTGCCCCGTGGAACTAGGCAAAATCACTTCCTCTGCGACAGTATCCAGAATCGTTTGATCTGGGGCAATTACTTTTACAGTTAGGGTCATGATCTATTTACCAGCTGCTTTAGCTTTCAACTTTTCAGCCTTTTCGATCACTTCTTCGATGTTGCCAACGAGGTAGAAAGCTTGCTCAGGAAGCTCATCGAATTCACCCTTGAGGATGCGATCAAAGCCACTGATGCTTTCTTCGAGGGTGACATACTTACCAGGAGAACCAGTAAATACTTCGGCAACGAAGAAGGGCTGCGACAAGAAACGCTCAATCCGACGGGCGCGGGCTACAGCCAATTTGTCATCTTCAGATAATTCATCTAGACCCAAGATCGCGATGATATCTTGAAGTTCTTTGTAACGCTGAAGAATTGCTTGTACGCCACGAGCGACGCGGTAATGTTCGTCACTGACGACACCAGGCTGCAACATGGTCGAAGAAGAATCAAGAGGATCAACCGCAGGATAAATACCCTTAGAAGCCAAGCCACGAGACAACACGGTGGTTGCATCAAGGTGGGCAAATGTTGTAGCAGGTGCGGGGTCAGTCAAGTCATCGGCAGGTACATATACCGCTTGGACAGAAGTGATGGAACCTTCGCTGGTTGAGGTAATCCGCTCTTGTAAAGCACCCATGTCTGTAGCAAGAGTTGGCTGATAGCCTACAGCCGATGGCATCCGACCAAGTAGCGCCGATACTTCGGAACCAGCTTGAGTGAAGCGGAAAATATTGTCGATGAACAACAATACGTCTTGCTTGGACACGTCACGGAAATATTCTGCCATCGTCAAAGCAGTTAAGCCCACACGCATACGCGCTCCAGGCGGCTCATTCATTTGACCATAAACAAGAGCGAGGTACTGAAGTACACCCGATTCTTTCATTTCATGGTAAAGGTCATTACCTTCGCGGGTACGTTCCCCCACACCACCAAACACCGACACACCAGAGTGCTTTTTAGCGATGTTGTTGATTAATTCTTGGATTAATACGGTTTTGCCGACACCAGCACCACCAAATAGTCCAATTTTGCCACCACGACGATAGGGTGCAAGAAGGTCAATTACCTTAAT
Organism: Pseudanabaena sp. OTE_70b_metabat_355; assembly: GCA_031377675.1. Taxonomy (GTDB): domain Bacteria; phylum Cyanobacteriota; class Cyanobacteriia; order Pseudanabaenales; family Pseudanabaenaceae; genus Pseudanabaena. The sequence continues at coordinate 9,544 of JANMFC010000054.1, forward strand.
GCCCGTTTCAAAGGTGCTAGGTTTGGTTTCTAAAGATGTAAACGCAGGGGAGGGACGGTGAATTGGGAATTTTTCGTCGGTGACAACGGGACCCATTTCGTCAATAGGTTCGCCCAATACGTTAAAAATACGACCAAGGGTGTTAGGACCAACAGGAACAGTGATGGCTGCGCCTGTATCAGTAACATCCATACCTCTAACGATGCCGTCAGTGGTACTCATCGCTACAGCACGAACTTGGTTGTCGCCTAATAATTGTTGTACTTCACAGGTGACGTTGATGTCTTGTCCTGCGGAGTTACGACCCGTAACGATTACGGCGTTGTAGATTTGGGGGACTTTGCCACTGGGGAATTCGGCATCGACTACAGGACCGATGATCTTGGTGATGCGTCCGACGGATACTTTCTCTGCGGTTATTGCCATGCTTGCTGTTTACTCCAGCCTTTTATACTATGATTCTAAAAAATTTGCGATGAAATGACGTGCAAGAAAAATGCAATGGTCAAACTGTAAAAGTTTAACTTTTTTTGCGCTCGCATATAAAGCTAACTGTGTCTCAAAATATCATTTAATGGACATCAAGCGATCGCGGGTTTACCGAAAAGCCCTAAATAACTTATGTATAGTAGTCAAACTTAAAACTGATTTATAGCTGAATAATTTGATTGAGGCGATCGCACACTTGAGCAAACAAATCATTATTCAATTTTCCTAATGCATGTGATTTTGCGCCGCGTAATCGCCAATCAAAAGATTTTGGCTGATGACAGAGAACATAACTTCGCCGCCATGTCGGGCTGGGTCAAAGTTATCTAGGCGTTCTTCAAGGGTTAATGGTTTATTGATTACAGGCGTGATAATGACTTGACCATCAACAACGGACAGTTTTACTCGTTGGTTGACGTGGAGGTGGGCAGCATGGGCGATCGCTGCGGGTAGGCGGACTCCTAAGTTATTGCCCCATGTTTTGAT
>JANMFC010000254.1:0-2505 GCA_031377675.1 Pseudanabaena sp. OTE_70b_metabat_355
ATCGCTAAGGCAAAAAATATGGCTTTGGAGTCTTGACCCCCTCGATGAATACAGAAATTGCAGAAGATTTATTCACTCAAGGTATAGAACGCTACAAACAAGGTGAATCTGCGGCGACCTTAATTCCTGTGTTTGAAAAAGTGTGCGATCGCCAGCCCAAGGTCGCCAGTGGTTGGATCTGTTTATCTTGGTTGTACTTGCTAGATAGCAAGGCTAACCTTGCAGTCAAGGCAGCCCAAAAAGCGGTAAAAATCGCTCCCGAAGATCCTCAAGGACATATTAATCTCGCGATCGCCATGTTGGAGTTGTCGCAGAAAGGCGTGCGTGAACAAGTTGAAGCGGCTCAGAATTGGCTGATGATTTTGAAAGATATGAAGCCAGAGATTGTTGAGAATTTTGAAGAAGGATTGCGCCGCCGCCCTGACTGGAAAGCGCTTGAAAAGGTTAGGGATTGGCTACTAAACTAAAGTTTTTCTGACCGACTTCTAGTTTTATTAACTTCTGTTAAGACAATCCACTGAGATTGCATAGATAAGTTTATCTAAGTTTACTTAGCTTTACAAACACCAGTGTTTTGTCAGAGAAACTTAACACTGTTTTTTTGTCAAGAGTGCTAGGCTACATTCAGTTGAAATAAATTTAAGTAACTAAAATTACTAATTTTTTTATTACGAGTGATTGTAATCCTTTTGCCCATCTTTATTTTATAAGGAAGTTAATAAAATGATCTTAGAAAACGTCAGAGTCAAGCCAGATACCCGCAACCACAAAGGCTTCTTTGTTTTGGAAGCTGCTTACAAGTTAGTGAATATTGATGGCCGTGGTTGGGCTTTAATTTGCCTCGATGACTATGCTTGTCACTATGTCGATCCCGATGATCTCAAGTTGCCTAGAGGTTGGAAAAAGACAAATAGCAATGAGCTAATGAGCGCTTAGAGCAATCATTTTTGTTTTCTTCCTTGGATTTCAGTCTGTATTATAAAAAAATTTAAAAAAAGGAAAGAGGTGATGCAAAGCGTCACCTCTTTTCTTTTTGATTGTGTAGAGCAATGTAAAAGAATCCATAAATAGTCAACCGAAATAAGCTGATTCGCCCGCGAAGTGGGCGAATCAGCTTATTTGTTGGGTTCTTGGTTTTATTAAGCCAAGGCACTTAGATGAAATGTCACTTCTGGATGATGCGATAAAAAGCCGCAACAGGTAGTATTTACAAATCGCGTCAAATGTATTTTTTCTTTAAGTCAATTCACCAATAATCACTCAAAAATCTGAACTGAGTACAACGATAGATGCACTAGCACATAAATTTTTTGTGATTAATAGCGAAACGACAGAAAATCAATAATTTATCTGGAAGCGGAAAGAGCGACCTCTCTCTCTTCAGGTGGCTTCAAGCTGGGGAATAAAAAGTGATTTTCCTCGACATATTGTGCTCCGAACAGTCCTTTTTCTGCCCAGAAGTATCGATCTGTCGTATGCTCGTTACGTCTTACAAGCAACAGCGCTGGAGGAAGAATGCCATGTGTATGAATGTACTTGCGTGCAGCCGTCACTGGCTTATCTTCGCCACTATCGATACTAAATTGAGGAATATGTTCTAGGATTTTGCGCCCTTCCTGGCGACGTCTACTCTTGCGCTTACGTCTCCTTGCCAAATCAATACCTCCTAATTTAGACCCTGAAATGCGATCGGGATTACAAAAACATTGTTATTATAGCCAAGGCAACTAGGAAATTTCAACTTTTCTTTACAAATTTTCGTCACTTTGTGTTTAAAGTGCCTTGACTAGATTTATTCTATAGCGATCGCTATAAAAAATCACTATTAATTCGCCTCGAAGTGATTTAGGGCTTCAGCAAAATCTCGAACTCCACGAAACTGGCGATAGACTGAGGCAAATCTTACATAGGCAACTTCACTAACTTCTTGTAAATATTGCAATACCATCTCGCCAATTTCGACGCTAGAAACTTGATGGCGATCGCGTACTTGTAATTGCGCTTCGATTTCGTCAATGATTGACTCTAGGTTAGTTTGAGATACTCCTGTTTTTTCGCAGGCGCGAATCATGCCTCGCAAAAGCTTAGAGCGATCGAAAGATTCATTTGTCCCGTCACGTTTTATGACCGTAATCGGCACAAATTCGATACGTTCATAGGTGGTAAACCGACGAGAGCATTTCAAACATTCGCGCCGTCGCCGAACACTTTGACCCGATTCTGCGGAACGCGATTCAAGAACACGATTATCGCCGTGCTGACAAAAAGGACATCGCATGGTGATGAAGCACTCCAGGCGAAATGAACAGTAGTAGAGTTCTCTTTAACTAAAGCCTTCAAAAATATTTGGCAAAGTACCTTTATATCTAGCTTTAATCAAATTAAAAAGCTCTTACACTTTATTTAGGTTAGTAAACTAACTAAAAACGATTATGCCCGATTTACTTTGATTGCATTAATATTTTTTCTGGCATTCATTTTAGAAAAATCAATTAACTGATTTAA
>JANMFC010000268.1:0-7364 GCA_031377675.1 Pseudanabaena sp. OTE_70b_metabat_355
CTAAATCACGGTGTTTAGATCCACTGCGAGAAGTGAGCATGATCACAGGAATATCTTGGTAATTCTCATCGCTGCGCGACTGAACTAAGAATCCAAATCCATCTAATCTAGGCATCTCGATATCACAGATTACCGCACTAACTCTGGGGTTTTGGAGTGTAGTTTGGATTTTCCGTAATTTTTCCATTGCTTCTTGCCCATCCTTTGCTTGTTCTACGCGGTAGCCAGATTTTTCTAAGGTCATCGCTATGAATCGCCGCACATTAATCGAATCGTCAACCACTAACACGGTATCGCGCCGATCGCTTCGGTCTGGTGGTAGTGTGAGGGGCTTGCTGCGAGGAGTGTCAATGTCGGCGATCGCCCAATCAAGTAGACTATCAATGTCCACAAGCGGTACTAACTTGCCACCACCCAAAATCGCACATCCCATAAATCCAGTTGGCAGAGGGATCAAGCTTTGGACACCACGAATTGTCACCTCTTGCTCACCCCAATAGCGATCGACCTGTAGAGCAAAGGGAACAACTGCATTGTTATGATTGGAATTGTGAGCCACGATTAGAGAGAGTGGCTCATCAACGGTGGGACGATTTTCGGTTTCAAATTGAAACTGCGGACGTGAGAAATGGAGAGAATTGCTAAGTCTTAATAGTGGTACTGAATATCCATTCCAATCAATCACTTCTTGATCGGCAACGGTATGAATAGCCAGATCGCGCATTAAGAGAATTTCTTCAACGGCACTGGTAAGAATCGCCATCTGTAAGCCATTGCTCTCAAATAGCAAAACACGCGCAATTGAAAGAGATACAGGCACGGTCAAGATAAAAGTTGTACCTTTCCCCGCCTCTGTCTCCACCCGAATACTGCCACCAATAATGTTTAAATTCGATCTGACCACATCTAGCCCCACGCCACGCCCTGATAGTGCGGTCACGCGATCGGTGGTACTAAAACCCGCTTCAAAAATCAGATCCAATAATTCAGTTTCACTGGAAGTGGCGAGATCACTTTCACTCAGTCCCATTTGTAAGGCGCGATCGCGTAGCTTGGTGAAATCAATGCCATTACCATCATCACTAATACTAATCACGGTTTGATTACCGCGATAACCTGCGGCAATTTCAATCTTGCCTTTAGGTGATTTACCCGCCGCTATGCGCTCTTCAGGGGATTCGATGCCATGATCAAAGGCATTGCGAATCAGATGTAAAAGCGGATCTTCTAAAATTTCTAAAACCGATCGCTCAAGGAGAGTAGAACTACCACGCACGACTTGCTCGACTTGCTTGCCATGAGCTAGGGATAAGTCTCGCAATAGGCGCGGAAATCTACCAGAAATTTCGCTGAGCATTCGCATTCTCGCTTGCTCGATCGCGGTTTGCATTTGTCGAGAGGCGCGTCCCAGCTCCCGTTCAGTCGCTTCCGTATCGGTTAGAGCCGTGCCAAGGTCGCTCGAAACTTCTTGTAACTGCACCACACTATCCATAATTTCGCGTGAGAGAACATGCAACTCACTATAGCGATCCATTTCTAGCAGGTCAAAACGATTGGTATAGGGCAGAAAAGAATCATTGTCTATAGCAGGATAATCCGTTCTAGCATTTTCGCGATTATTTTCGCGATTATTTTCGCGCATGATTCCATTATTTAAACTACTGACAGAAATCAATGGCTCCGAAGATGTGACTACTCGATCATAGGTTTCTCTCAACTGAGAATTTGCTTGTTCTAGTCCATGCATTCTTGTACCGAGAAGCTGAACTAGATCGCGCATTCTTTTGAGTTGCATTCGTAATCCACTACGCTCTGCATTTAACTCACCAAAGCGATCGCTGAGTGCTTCTAATTGACGAAGAGGAATACGGATCGTGGCATCGATGTTAGTTGCGGACTGCTCATTTGGTATTGCGGCAGGTTCAAGTTCGGGCGCATTTAATGGTGCGGCGATCGCCTTGGTTGTGGAAGCCTTGCTTAGGGAACTTGCGATCTCAAAATGTTCGGGTAAAGCCTGAAATTGTCCAACTAATACCAGCGCTTGCGATCGCCGCCATGACTCAAGAGCCGCCGTTGTGATGGCGTGGAGATTGTCATCAGGAAGATTGTCCTTTGTTTCTAAAGCTTGACTAATTTCTTCGCATAAACTGGTAAATGCTGGTAATTCCAACATTTCTCCGAGACAGCCAAACTCTTGACTGGTCAGCGCAAATTCTTCGCGCAGTACTTGGGAATTTTGATCGGCGAGGACATTAGTTAATCTCTCTAAACAAGCATCTACTTCGGTCGCAAACATCAAGATTCGCATATCCTGACCCGCATCTTCTGAAAGTAGTTGCGCTTCGTCTTGAGTGGACAAGTCTCCTAATATTTCATGTAATCTGTCAAAGGGAGAATTAACATATTCCTGTAGCCATTTCTCGTCTGGCTCTTGACGTTGCTTATTTATGTTGGCAGTTTTTGACAGGCTATCAATCGCTTTGAGTAGTAGACTTTCTAGTTCTTGAGTAATTTCAAGTTGATTTTTGACCTGTAAGATTTTCACGAAATCTTCTAAGCGATGGGCAAGTTCGCTCATCGCCATAAACCCCATCATTCCCGCGCCACCTTTCATCGAGTGGGCGGCTCGCAAGATTTTATCGATCGCTGATTTTTGCAAACCGCGATCGCTCAAGCCAATAATTTCTGATTCTATGTCTGTGAGAAAGTCCTTAACTTCATCAAGAAATAGTAATCGAACCGCCCATTCTTTATCATTTAATACATTGATTGACATATCGACCTCTCTCTAATAACAGAACCTATTTAAGGGCTGATTAGATCCCCCCCAGCCCCCCTTGAAAAGGGGGGAGAATAAATTAAATTCTCTTCTTCCCCCTTTTTAAGGGGGATTGAGGGGGATCTCTTACAATATTTAAGCGGAGAAGTTTAAGCTGCATCAACCTTAAAGGTTTCCACAGAAGCTTGTAGCTTACTAGCAACATCCGCCGTTTCTTGCAAGGCGATCGCCACATCTCGTGAAGTTTCTGAAGACTTCTGAGATTGAGTAGAAAGATTTTCCATAACTAGCTTCACTGATTGCGAAGTTTGTACCTGTGAAGTTGTGGCGATCGAAATACCTTGGAAGAGTTCGTTTACTTTCCTTGCAACATCTACAATCTGGCTCAAACTCTTTCGGGCATCTTCGACCTTGTTTGTACCTTCAACCACTTGCAATGTACTCGCTTCCATCGATTCGACGACTTCACTAGTTTCTTGTTGAATGCTTTCGACAATTCGAGCGATTTCTTTGGTTGCAGTCGCGGACTGCGCGGCTAGTGCGCCGACTTCTTCCGCAACGACCGCAAAGCCGCGACCTTCTTCACCTGCACGCGCCGCCTCAATACTAGCGTTCACCGCCAACATATTCGTTTTTAGCGCAATCTGGTCAATCAGGACAACCACCTTAGAAATCTGTTGCGATGCTTCACCGAGACGTTTTACTTTTTTAGTGGTTTCAGCTACGGTTTGGCGCAATTGCAGAATACTCACAGCCGATTGCTCGATCGCGATGCTACCAGTTTCGGCAGTTGTCGCGGCTAAGTTAGAAGCATCCGCCGCTTGTCTAGCGTTACTAGCTACTTCTTGAATCGATTCCGTCATCTGTTCTACAGATTGCAGAGCCTCATCAAGTTGTCCTGCTTGTAAAGTCGCATCTTGAGCTAGGGTGCGAATCGATGCATTGTTAGTATTTACTGAGGTGTTTACCTGCAAAGTGGCAATTTTTACTTGCGACACAACGTCTCGCAAACTTTCCACGATCGCATTAAAAAAGTCGGCAACGATGCCAATTTCACCAGCCGAGATCTGAGCGCGAACGGTCAAATCTCCACTCACTGCACCTTCAACATCAGATAGTAATGTAATCAACTCCTTCTGAATTGCTTCACTGCGTTGACGTTCTTGATCAGCAACCAGACGCTGCTGTTCTAGGGCGGCTAATCCCGAAATGGCGCGTCCGATTTCATCGGCTAGTTGTTTTAAAGTCTCAATTTCAGATTCTTGCCAGTTGCGCTGGCGATCGCAGGAATGGGCAATCAGTAGGCCATCAAGTTCACCAATGCGGATTACAGGTACGATTAAGTTCGATTTGATTTGCAAGCGTTGCATCATACTAATATGGGCAGGACTGATACAGCCTTCTTTAAGAACATCGTTAATTGCCATAATCCGACCATTCTTATATGCTTCAAGAGTTGTACGAGGAATACATGGATCGCTTAAACCTGCGGCTTTGGCGTTAGGCAGATGAGCAAGTCCATCTTCAGCAACAATAATTCCTTCCATTTCACCCAAACTATTAGTGATAAACCGATAGACCACGACCCGATCACAATTTAATTCTTGGCGAATGTCCGACATAAACCGACTCAATGGCTCTTCTAGTTCGGTAATATCCCGCGATCGAGATACTTCCGCCAAAATTTGCGATCGCCTTGTTTGAGTTTCTTGGCTTTGCAAGAAACTCTGTAACTGACTTGCCATCAAGTTGATGTTGTCGCCCAGTTGCGCCATTTCATCTTGACCCTTTACGGCGAGGCGGGTTTCGAGATTACCTTTGCCAAGTTCAACCACCGCCGCCGTTGCCTCGATAATTGGGCGCGTGGCGCGTTGGGCGATCGCGATCGCCAACACCGACGCTAATACTGCTACCGATCCCGTTGCTGCGACTAAGATCAACAACAATTGCTGTAGAGGTTGGAAAGCAATATCACTATTAACAGCGACGACCGCACCCCATTTTAGATCGGGTAGTCCGTCCAGTTTTGGTAATGGAGCATATCCAACTACTTGCTCCTTACTAGTAAGTAAGTTAGTTGACTCTTCCGCACCAATTTCACGCTTTTCGACGAGAGCCGCTATTCCTGGAAAGTCAGCCTTTAAAGATCGACCAATTTGTTCTTTTTCCGTTGCCAAGAAAAACTTACCGTCAGCCTCAGACAAGTGATATTGCTGATTCCCTTCGCTAAAGTCTTTAAAAATTAGATCAAGCTCAGTCGCTTGCATTCTGGAACGAACAACTGCGATGGTTCTGCCCGTTGCAATATCTTTAACTGGCGCAGCAATAAATAAGCTTACCTTCTTGGTCACAACCGATGGCTCGGGCTGACTAATGTAAGGCTTATCAGTTTTTAAAACTTCCTGAAAGTAAGCACGTTTAGAAATATTTGCAGGAGGTGGTTCTGGGCTGACATCGACAATTAGAGTGCCGTCCAACCGATAGACCGCGATACTGTCATAGACCAGATAGCTCTTGATATAGGTGTCTAAAATTGCCTTCTGCTCAGCGATCGGCAGTACTTCTCGCACTTTGGCATTGGTTAAAAAGGACAGTTGAGCAAGCACCTGAATATCTGCGTATCTATCTCTCATGAAGTAGGCAGCCCGAATTGCTAAAGATTTGGCGTTCTCAACTTCTTTTTGTTCGGTAGATTTCGCAATAGTTTGTCCAACATAATAATAAGTAAATCCCCCCAAAGTTAGCAGAGGGATTGTGATTGCGACAGCGGATATAACTGCGGTTTTAGTTCGCAAACCCAGAGCTTGTCACCATCGCCCAATCGACTTTTTCTTGTTTACAGGAGCTACAGGGAGAGAGCTAGACAAATTAATCGGCTCTACTGTGTCATGGTTGCCATTCCTAGAAGGATTATTACCATTGCCATTGATGGATTCAGAACTGTCAGTGCGAGAACGTGAATCGAGAACCATGATGTAGAAGCTCCATTTTGCAAAGAAAAAGTTAAAAAAAATCGAAATCTATATGGTGAATTTGAATCTCGCGATCGCCTCAGCATCAAGTACATATAAATACTCATTACTGGCTTCGCTCTGAGCCACACAACCGCGCAAAAACGGTACAGACTCGAGCGCTATTTTTGTCTTAGGTAATTCTAGTGGTGAGACGATCTCATTTTCGGTAAAGCGGACTACCCGACCAATCCGATATACAGCTAAGCCAAGAAATGCATCATCAATCCGTAAGATCGCAATATGCGTTTCGATCGCTGTCGAATCAATCGGGGCAAACCCCAATAGTTGCGGTAAGTCCAGCACCCAAAAGATATTACTGCGATGCTCGACCAAACCCATCAGGCAAGGATGCACATTGGGCATTTGGGTAAAGCGATCGCTAGCCAACACAAAAGTTTCACGAACATATTTAAGTTCTACCGCCACCGTCACATCACGACTTAGTTGCAAACTCAAATATGGCAATCCTGCGATCGCCTGTGACTGTTCTTCGCGTAGTTCGATCGTGAGATTGCTCATTTTGCTTATGCTCCTAGGTTTTGCGATCGCACTGCTTGCAGGATCTCTTCTTTGGTAAAGGGCTTAGTGATATAAACATCCACACCCTGCTTCATCCCCCATAGGCGATCGAGTTCCTGATTTTTAGAAGTACAAGCAATCACGGGTACTTTATTTGTAGCCGCTTTTTTGATCGCCCGACATAACTCCAAACCACTCATTCCTGGCATTACCAAATCCGTAATTACTAGATTTGGTTGAGCTTGGTTAAACTTGGCTAAGCCTTCTGTACCATCGATCGCACTTATGACCGTATATCCGCCCTGACGCAAGTACTCACTGATCAACTCACGTTCTGAAGCCGTATCTTCAACAACCAATACTGTAGTCAAGATTTTTATCTCCTTGCTAGATTATGAAAATTACGAATTACGAATTAGGCGACAGATCTGATGGCTCTTAAGATGTCTTCACGGGAAAATGGCTTGGTGATATAGACATCAATGCCCTGTTTCATACCCCAAAGCTTATCAAGTTCTTGATTTTTGGATGTGCAAGCCACAATTGGCACATCTTTAGTTTCGATGTTCTTTTTTAAACTGCGACATAGTTCTAATCCACTCATTCCTGGCATTACCAAGTCTGTGATTACGACATCAGGTTTTTTTCCTGCTATCTTAGCGATCGCCTCCTGACCATTAGTGGCACTGATGACGTTGTAACCACTTTCAACTAAGTAGCTAACAATTAAATCCTGTTCAGAAATTGTATCTTCAACGACAAGAACTGTTGTCATAATTTTTGTGATTTTTCAATTCTTAATTTTTAATAAAGATATCATATTTTAAGAGTTGTTAGAGGCGCACCCTGCGGGTGCGCCTCTAACAACTCTTTTGGGATTGCCTAGATCCCCCCAGCCCCCCTTACGAAAGGCTACGGTGTACACACAAGTCGCGAGAACCAAGAACTAAAGTTCTTGGCTGAAAGCTAAAGTCAGTTAAAACTGACTAATTTCTGATTTTCAACCCGTTTCAACGGGTTTTAGCTTTCAGCCCGCAATTTATTGCAGGGTA
>JANMFC010000314.1:0-3522 GCA_031377675.1 Pseudanabaena sp. OTE_70b_metabat_355
CGCATTTCTACCACGAATACCTTGTAATGCTTGATAAATGCGCGTTTGTTCCATCATTCGCCGCGCCAGAGTCGTATTTAATGGCGGTAAGGATAGCGATCGATCTTGAAATACTTCCACTAATTGACCGCCCATGCCAAATAACATCACCGCTCCAAACTGGGGATCGAGACTGCTACCCAAGATCAGTTCATAGCCTTCCAAATTGACCATCGGCTGAACGGTGACACCCAAAAATGCAGCGGAATCAATGGAATTTACTTTTGATTTGATTTCTGCAAAAGCTTGACTGACGGCTGCTGCATCACCAAGATTTAATCGCACACCGCCGACATCGGTTTTGTGGGTAATAATTTCAGAGTGGAGTTTCAGAACTACAGGATAACCGAGGCGATCGGCAATTTCTACGGCTTCGCGATCGCTTTTAGCAATTTCCGTAGCAATTGTGGGGATGCCATAGGCGGCAAGAAGTTTTTTCGATTCGTATTCAGTTAATAGAGTGCGATCGCATTTAGCTGCATTAGCGAGAATTTGTTCTACCAAGTTGCGATCGGGTGTGAACAAATCTGAATCCGCAGGCAAGGACGGAGTTTCGTAAATGCCGCGCAAATTATAGCTATAGCGCCACATATAGTTAAATAGTCGCACGGCGGTATCTGGATAGGAAAAAGTGGGAATATTGGCTTGATTGAGAATCTGCTTTCCTGCGGTTACTTCATGACCACCCATCCAACTTGATAGAATTGGCTTTCCTAATTGACTATATGCCTTCAGCTTTTCGGCGGTTTGCGTGGGATTGGTCATCGCTTGGGGAGTCAAAATTACTAATAACCCATCACTATTAGGATCATCAGCGACTATTTCTAGGGTCTGGGCATAGCGATCGCAACTAGCATCACCGAGAATATCAATGGGATTTTGATGACTCCATTGCGCGGGCAAAATGCGATTGAGTTCTGTTAGTGTGTCTGGTGCTAGTTCCGATAATACACCGCCGCCACTAATGAGCGCATCTGTAGCGATCGCCCCAGGTCCTCCAGCATTAGTCACAATCGAAAGTCGATTCCCCTTCGGACGCGGTTGCTTAGCCAGAATTTCTGCCATATCAAACAGGTCGGAAATTGTATGTACCCGCAAAACACCACAACGACGGAAAGCAGCATTCAGCACTTCATCACTACCTGTCAAAGCCCCCGTATGTGAAGCCGCCGCCTTAGCCGCCGCCTCTGTATGTCCAACTTTGAGAACAATGATTGGTTTATCCATTGCCACTTCCCGCGCCGCAGATAGAAATGCATGGGCATCACCGATCGATTCCATATACAACACAATGCTATGCGTATGGGGATCGTCCCCAAGATATTCAATCAGATCGCCCCAACCGACATCCAACATTGAGCCAATGGAAATAAAGGCACTAAACCCGACATTTTCGCCCAAACTCCAATCCAAAATCGAAGTGCAGAGCGCTCCACTTTGACTAATAAAAGCGACATTACCAGAACGGGCGATCGCCCCTGCAAAGGTAGCATTTAAGCCCACAAGCGGATTCATTAAACCCAGACAATTGGGTCCAATAATTCGCATCCCTCCTCTTCTTGCCTCTATTAAAATTTCCTGCTCTAACGCCGCCCCAGATTCTCCAATTTCTTTAAAACCAGCCGAAATAATGATTGCCCCTTTGACTCCAGCCGCCACACATTCGCGAATTACCTGTGGAACTGTCGCCGCAGGGGTAGCAATTACTACCAGATCGACAACTTCTGGAACATTAGAAATGTCAGGATAGGACTTGATTCCCAAGATGCTATGACGTTGGGGATTGACGGGAAAAACAGTGCCACCAAAGGGACTGCGAATCAAGTTCCATAGCAATGTTCGCCCAACACTTCCTTCTCGTTCACTTGCACCAATCACCGCCACAGAGCGCGGATGAAAAATGCAATCAAGGGGATGACGTTGCCCTTTCCAAATATCATGGGCGGGTTCGTTACATTCAAGTAAGTTGTTCTGCATAGTATCCTCTTGCATTACGCTAATATCTAACACCTAAGAATAAAAAATAACGTTAGAAAATCCCTCAAATAAAACTAATAGAACTTATGTAAAAGAACGAAATATTGTAAAGGTAATTCATAAATTGCCCTTACGATGAAATAAGGGATTCAAAATGTTTTTGCGTAATTCCTAACTAATAAAAACCAACAATAAAACAACCTACATATTGTTTAAATTCCAGTTTAAATGTAAGTGAAAGAATTGTTTAACAAGTCTTAAGCTAGTCTTAAATTCTACGCACTTTAATGACATCTTCAACACAATCTAACATTCCTAATTGTAAATATTACAGGGCGATCGCGCAGTTAACTTTTGTAATGAATTGGCTGTCATTTCTTCAGAAACTTAGAGTTAAACCTACAATAGAAGTAGCGATAAAACACCAATATAAATTGTTGTTGCGCTGTAGATTAAATCCATTAGATTATAATCCATTAGAGGCTAAAGCTATGTATGTCGAATGGCAAGGCTTTACAGAAGGTAGTTGGACAAGGGAAATCAACGTCAGAGATTTTATTCAAAAGAATTACAATCCCTATGAAGGCAATGCTGAATTTCTTGCCGATGCTACCGCAAGAACACATCAGCTTTGGCATCAAGTTTCTGAACTGATGAAGTTGGAACGCGAAAAGGGTGTATTGGATGTAGACACGAAAGTACCGACATCAATTACGGCTCATGATGCAGGATACATTGATCGCGAATTAGAGCAGATTGTCGGCTTGCAAACTGACAAACCGCTGAAACGGGCGATCATGCCCTATGGTGGTATTCGCGTTGTCAAAGCAGGGTTGGAATCCTATGGCTATACACTCGATCCTCAGACTGAAGAAATTTTTACTAAATATCGCAAAACTCATAATGATGGTGTGTTTGATGTCTATACCAGTGAGATGCGGAAAGCGAGAAAATCGGGGATCATCACTGGTTTACCCGATTCCTACGGACGTGGAAGGATCATTGGTGACTATCGCCGTGTTGCTCTATATGGGGTCGATCGCCTAATTGATGACAAGAAGACGCAGAAAGAATCCCTTGATGTCGATGTGATGGATGAAGAAACCATTCGTCTACGTGAGGAGCTATCAGAACAGATGCGATCGCTGTTTGAACTCAAGGAAATGGCAGCGAAGTATGGCTTTGATATTGGTCGTCCTGCGATGACCGCCAAAGAAGCGGTGCAATGGCTATATTTTGGCTATCTCGGCGCAGTCAAAGAACAAAATGGGGCTGCTATGTCCCTTGGACGTGTATCGACATTTTTAGATGTATATTTCGAGCGCGATTTACGCAATGGTCTAACTACAGAAACTGAATTGCAAGAGCTAATTGATCATTTCGTGATGAAGTTGCGAATGGTACGGTTCTTGCGTACTCCCGACTACAATGAGCTATTTTCAGGTGATCCTACATGGGTGACTGAAGCGATCGGCGGTATGAGTGCCGATGGTCGGACTTTAGTTA
>JANMFC010000435.1:0-7355 GCA_031377675.1 Pseudanabaena sp. OTE_70b_metabat_355
TTTATTATTACAAAATACTGGGAAGACTCAACCAGAGATAGCAGAATTTATAGGATGTTCACCAAGAACAGTAGCTTATTGGTCACTACATGGAGACCCAAATAATTTAGAAAGTTTACACAATAAAAGAGAAGAGGAACATCATCGAAAAGCAACGCCAGAATATATACAAAAGCTAATGGAAACAACAGAGAAAGACCCGTCAGAACTTGGGTATGAATTTGGCAGATGGACAGCAGATCGGTTGTCAACTTATTTAGAGAAAGAAACGGGAATTAAAATAAGTAGTTCACAAATTAGGAGAATATTAAAGGCAAAAAAGTATAGCTATATTTGGGGAAAATATAGCTTGGAAGACAAACAAGACGCAGCAAAAAGAGAGGCTTTCAAGAAAAAATTAGCTATTCATTTAGGTTTAGCAAAAGAAGACCCGAAGTATATCCAGATATTGTTTTGGGACGAATCAGGTTTTAGTATGCGTGTGATTCGTCGTAAGAATTGGGGTAAAAAAGGCAAGCGTAAACACTTAACAGGACAGCGCAGAAAAGGTCATATCAATGTAATGGGATGCATTCGAGAATCTGACCGAAAACGCATTTGTTTCTTTGTTAAAAAAGGAAATGGTGACATATTTTATGAGCAATTACATCAACTGGTTGAAAATTTAAAACAAGAGTGGATTGAGCAAGGCAATGCACCAGAAGATTTCAAGAAAGTAAAAATAGTTATTGTGCTAGATAATGCTAGTTATCACAAACGTAAAGACGTTATCCAAAAAGTCAAAAGTGATTTACCGAATATAGTCTTAGAGTTTTTACCACCTTATAGTCCCGATCTAAATATTATTGAATTAGTATGGCATTCTTGTAAGGAATATATTGCTCATCGCCTGTTTAAATCTACTGATGAGCTTAATGATCTTCTAAATAAGTTGTTAAATGAAGGTGAGCTAATAATTAAGTGGAATCGCAAAATAAAAAATAAAGGTAATAATTATGATATTGCAACTTAAATGCCGATTAGCTTATGATGCGAAATGCTCAGAAAGTACCGTAAACTAAAAAAGCGGCGCATTGCGCCGCCTTTTGTTTATTCAACAGTGACAGATTTCGCGAGATTTCGCGGTTGATCGACATCTAAACCACGATGCGCCGCAACATGATAGGACAACAGTTGCAATGGAATCACAGTGAGAATAGGTGAGAAAATCTCCTCAACCACAGGAATCGGCAAAATGTAGTCAAACACCTCATGGGCGGCTGGATCATCAAGGGGCGCAACACCGATCAATTTCGCATCCCGCGCTTTCGCTTCTTGAGAATTAGATAGAACCTTCTCATATACCGACCCAGGGGTAGCGATCGCTACTACAGGCACATCTTCATCAAGCAAGGCGATCGGTCCATGCTTCATCTCGCCTGCGGGATAGCCCTCAGCGTGAATATAGCTGATTTCCTTAAGTTTGAGCGCACCTTCAAGAGCGATCGGGAAGTTGATCCCACGACCTAAAAAGATAAAATCCTTGGTATGGGTAAATTGACGTGAAAGCTCCTCAATATAGCGCTCTTGACTTTCCAGAATCCGTTCCATATAGGCGGGAAGTTGTCGCAATCCTGCGATTAATTCTTGACTTCTGGCTTCAGTTAATGTGCCTTTAGCCGTGCCAAACTCAATCGCTAATAAATAGAACATCAGCAACTGCGCCACAAAGGTTTTGGTCGCCGCCACACCGATCTCAATGCCTGCTTGCGTATCAATCACTGCATCGGAAATTCGCCCGATCGAGCTTTCCACACGGTTAGTAATTCCCAGACAGCGATCGCCTCTTGATTTGGCAAGTTCTAAAGCCGCCAGCGTATCCGCAGTTTCGCCTGATTGGGTGACACCAATTACAAGGGTATTTTTTAAAGAAGGTGGTGGTGAATAGCGATATTCAGAAGCATATTGAACGCTAGTTGGTACACCTGCAAGCTGCTCTAGCAAATATTTGCCCACAAGGGAAGCGTGCCAACTGGTTCCACAGGCAATGATTTCCACCCGTTCAATCGGCTCGATGAAACTTGCGGGTAGTCTCAAATCAATTTTATTAGCCTCACTAACGTAGCTAGCCAATCCCGTCCGAAATACTCCAGGCTGCTCATAAATTTCCTTGAGCATATAGTGCTTGAAGCCTTGCTTCTCCACCATTGTGGGATTCCAGTTGAGGGTTTGCGGTGCGCGGCGGAGGCGCTCGCCTTTAGCGTTATAAACTTGCACAGAGTCCCTAGTCAATCGCGCAATTTCACCATTTTCAAGAGAAATCACGGTGCGCGTGTAGGCGACTAGCGCAGGTGTATCCGAAGCGCAGAAATTTTCATCTTTACCAATGCCAATCACTAGCGGCGCTTGTTGACGCACAACGATCAATTCATCGGGATAATCGGCATGAATCACCGCGATCGCATAGGCTCCTTGTAACTTGGAGATCGTCAGTCTTACCGCCTCAAACAGCACAGATGGCGAATTGTCAGGAATAATATTGCCCTGCTTTTCCAACTGGATTAGAAACTCAGCAATCAGGTGGGGAATTACTTCTGTATCGGTTTCGCTGACAAAAATATGCCCAAGTTGTTTTAGCTCTGTGCGAAGAATATGGTAGTTTTCGACAATCCCATTCTGGACAACCGCAAGATTCCCCATTGTGTTGGTGTGGGGATGGGCATTATGCTCCTCTGGCTTACCATGTGTCGCCCAGCGCGTATGACCGATACCAATCGGTGATTCGGGTGCAGTGTCCGCGTTTAATTTTTCTTCAAGTTGGATTAGTTTGCCCTTGGCTCTGACTCGATGCAAAAGGCGATTTAAAGTGCGATCGGATGGCTCAGAGACGAGGGGAATTGTTGCTACGCCTGCGGAGTCATAGCCGCGATATTCGAGCTTGCGTAATCCTGAGATTAAAACTTCATTTGCCGAGCGATGTCCAATATAGCCAACAATTCCACACATAAGGTCAAGTTACAAAGATCTGGGTTAAGTATAGTAATAATCTTCTGGCATCTTGTGCCAAAAATTTGTTGTCAGTAAACTGTCTGTATTTAATCATAGAAAATCCTTTAATAGGCGATCGCCCCAACCCTAACCCTAAATGAGAAAAAAATATCGGTAGGGGGTAGAGCATTTGCGCCACTATCTCGCAACTCATCACCGAAATCTCGATCCGCAAATGCTCTACCCTCTTCGCTTTTGTTTTTAGTGTCATAATCTTTAGCTGGGCTAGCTTTTCTCTACTATCTCATGTTTTCAATCTAAACATTTACGCTTAACTTTCAGCTAAATTATCCGTAAGTACATATTCAGTGCCAAGCTGAGATGCTCCCAGTTTAAAAGTGCAGCTTCGCGGCACTTTTAAACTTTATATTGGCTCAAAACTCTGTATTTGAGTTAGCATTAGAAGAATAAAGTTGATCGATTTTCTATGCCCAAATTATCAAGACCACCAGATCCTAATGATCCTGAATACCAAGATTTAGAACGAAGAGTTAATTTCTACTTACATCTAGCAATTTATTCGGCTTGCTGCACCTGTATGTGGTTTGTGCAATCAATCACGAATAAAGTCTGGGTCTGGTCAATTTGGCTGTCAGCAATTTGGGCGGTATTTATCATTGGACATGGAATCTGGATGCTTATTTGTGAAAAGCAGGTTGAGTCGGTTCAATAGGAATATCATTATTGTTTCGCCAATTCAAAAAGCAAAATAAGGGCATATATTACCTACTCACAACCTGAGTACGAGCCTGAGAACGAGATTTAGGCTTATCTTTCACCACAATCTCCACATCACGACCTAGAGAATTTAAAAATCTAAATAACCTCACAGTCGAGAAGCCTGATAGTTTACCATTGATCAAAGCCGACATCTTCGGCTGATCGACTCCCAATAGTCTAGCTGCTTCGACTTGAGTGATTCCTAACTTAGTAATGATACTGCTGATTTTGTAAGCAAGTTCTGCTTTGACCAGCAACTCATCAGAATTATCTAATCCCAAATCTGCAAAAACATTACCACTACTTTGTTGTACTTCAATCTCTTCCGTCATTTAACACCTCCATTTATTTCTTGTCATAATGCTCAGAATAATGTTCCTTAGCTCGTTTTAGCCTTGCTTCAATTAAATCCATATCCTGTTTGGGAGTGGCAATACCCTGCTTCGATTTCTTTTGAAAGGAATGCAAAACATACACAACATCAGCAAATTTAATTGTATAAATTGCTCGATAAGTATCTCCATCGAAATCTTCTACTACCTCCACAACACCAGCACCTTTAAACCCTTTAAGTGGCTTAGCCGCAGGATGTTTATCTCCACATTGAGCAGTATACAAAGCATAGCCCACAGCTTGCTGAACCTCCTCTGGGAACTCTTTTAAATCATCTAGCGAACTCCCAATCCACTGAACAGGTTTCAAAAATAAAATGCTCCCATTACAAATATGCTAGTTTCAGCATATCATGTAAAATCAATATTCTGTAATAAAGTTTTAAAAGCAGGAGTAGTTAAACAATCGTCTGACATGGCGATCGCTAGGATTGGTAATATCCACTTCTAAAAAATATAAATTTTGAATATGGAAGGTTACTGAGATTAAGTTTATTTGGATATTGCACCATTTTTGATACATATCTTGTCGCCAATCGATCGCGCTATTATTAGCGTAAGTTTAAACAACGATGAGAAAATACTATGGACATATTGTTTAGCTTTGCGAGTTGATATAGACGATTTAGCTGAAAATTGCGATCGCTATATTGGTCAATATCTTTAATATACTTAAGTCACCAAACATTTTGTGAAAAATAACCAATATGAACCAGCCCTCTCAGCAAGATCCAAATCTTTCAGGGCTAACAACAAAGACTGGCAAGCGCACAGAAAGATTATTATTGAATATCTGGGAACCTTTGGATCTTTTAGGTCAAGGCTTAATGGGATCTCTATGGAGAACTGTTTATCTCTCAATTCAAGATGCGATCGCTCTCAGTGTATTATTAAAGCTTCCTAGTTTGGTTGGTCATATCATTATTGGTAAAGATTTCGCTAGTTTTGATGTATGCCTACAAGAAAACGCATTAGGGGTATCGCGATATGCTTGTTTTATAATAATTACAGCCGATTTCTGTCTGTGGATTATCTTGGCTGGTCGAATAATCGGACGTTTTTGGGCTGATCTACTCGAATTAAAGAGAGGTAATGGGCATGGTTCCAATAAACCGTAGAAAAGTAAGTCTCTATGAAGAAGCTAAAAATGGGCTTAGTTCTTTAGTTTGGCAAACGGCTACTGTATTTGTTGGCTTTATTTTCATGCTCTTGATTACAGTCGGTAATCCGTCTAGTTTTGCCATAATCATAATTTTTATTTTAGGTATTGCTTTTGTCGCTTGGCGTGAACAAATTCGAGTTACAAAATTAAGATATGCAGATTCTGATTATTTTCTAGACAAGCAAAGAAAGTCAACAAAGTACAACCTGTTGAAGCGGCAGAAAGTTGCAATTAAGCAAGTACTTTTCGAGTTTTTTGATTTAGCTTTATATTATGAAGATTTAGCTTCATATTTTGAAGACTCAATCGCCAAGAAATCTAACATTGAATCTATGTTATCTGATTTACAGGAATCGATCGCGATTGATATTACTCTCAATGGTGATGAAAAAGCTGACGCTTGTGAACATTTAAAAGAGATCAATCAAATTCTGTTAAAGGGGCAATCGACTAAACAGCAAATATCACAGGCTAAGACATCAGAAGGTTTCAGAGAAGGAATGCAAAAAGATGAAGAAGATTATAGAGTTGAATTTATCCCTGTCTGCTATGAAAAAAAGACTGACTTCCTAGGTTTTTTTGAAAGTTATGACATTCAGAAGGGTTATTTTATACAGATTTACATTAAAGGAATACCATGTCATTCATCCCCATTTACACTTTTGGAATCTAGCCAAGAGACAAAGATTGATAAAGAAAAATTTTTGAAATTAACAGAAGATCTTGTTAAAAGTATAGTTGGTTCACATCCTCTTGCATCACTTCCTAGTGCAGTTTCAAATATTTTGAGTCCAAGGTATGAAAAAAAATAACTAAGCCTAAGATAAAATGATGCATCCCACTAAGTAAAAAAGTCAAAGTAAGTCATGGCAGTACGATCGCCTCGATATAGCATTATCGGCAACATTCCCACGATCACCAAAATTGTCGAAACCGTCAGCAAAGTTTTCGGTGCATAAGCGATCGCCTGTCATCAATCGATCGCGCTATTATTAACGTGAGTTCAAACAACGATGGGAAAATATTATGGACATATTGTTTAGCTTTGCGATCGGTGCAGGTGTCTTCTTTGGCATTGGCAGTTCATCCTTTAAAGTCGTTAACCAAGGCGAAGAAGCCCTAGTCGCCTCCTTCGGGAAATACAAACGCAAACTTCCTGCGGGTCCCCATTTTATTTTGCCTTTTGTCGATACCGTTAGCTACAAAGGCACTATCAAAGAACAAGTATTAGATATTCCTCCCCAACAATGCATCACCCGCGATAACGTGCCGATTACTGCCGATGCAGTCGTCTATTGGCGGGTTGTCGATATGGAAAAAGCCTTTTATCGCGTTGAAAATTTGCGTCAGGCGATCGTGAATATTGTGCTAACCCAGATTCGATCTGAGTTGGGCAGTTTGGAACTAGATGAAACCTTCACCGCTCGAAATAAAATCAATGAACTGCTGTTACGCGATCTTGATGAAGCAACCGATCCTTGGGGCGTGAAAGTAACACGGGTAGAATTGCGGGATATCTTGCCAGCCAAGGCAGTACAGGAGTCGATGGAACTGCAAATGACTGCTGAGCGCAAAAAACGGGCGGCGATTCTCACATCTGAAGGCGATCGCGAAGCAGCAATTAACAAGGCGAAAGGTTTAGCGGATTCGCAATTACTTAATGCTGAAGCTTCGCAAAAAGCGGCGATCCTAGAGGCGGAAGGTCAAAAACAATCCCGAATTTTACGTGCTGAAGCTGAGCGCCAAGAACAGGTGTTGAAGGCGCAAGGTACATCTCAGGCGATGCAAGTACTATTGCAATCGATGAAGGGCAATCCACAGGCTCAGGAAGCCTTGCAATTCTTGCTAGCTCAGAGCTACATCACAATGGGGACGGCGATCGGTTCTAGTGGCAGTAGCAAAGTTTTGTTTCTCGATCCGCGATCGCTGCCTTCGACCTTAGAGGGTTTGAAATCTATCGTTGACAGCCCCGATACAGGTGATTTGCCAGTCAAAGACTGGACTAAATAACTAAAAAAAGCTGGTAAGGGCAGTTCATGAACTGCCCTTACCAG
>JANMFC010000441.1:0-19261 GCA_031377675.1 Pseudanabaena sp. OTE_70b_metabat_355
TTTTCTCGGCGCAATCCTTGGGTCAGGAATTGAGCGTCAAAAAGTTGGTGATGTGAATGTGTTGGGCGAAAAGGGCGCACAGGCGATTATTGTGCCTGAGTTAATGGAGTATCTGCAAATCCATTTCAATCAAGTGCGTACTGTTCCCGTTAAAGTAAATGCGATCGCTTGGGAAGATCTCAAGATTCGCATACCTGTTACCAAAGAACTAACTTCCACTGAGGCTTCCTTAAGATTAGATGCGATCGCTTCTTTTGGTTTTGGAATGTCGCGCAGTAAAATGGTGGATTTGATTAATGGTGAAGATGTGCGCGTTAATTGGAAGACAGTATCGCAGCCCAATTATCAACTTAAGTCTGGGGATCTAGTGGCGATTCGTGGCAAGGGGAGACTGACGGTGGGAGAAATTATGATTACCAAAAAGGAACGTTATCGAGTGCAAATGACGCGATCGGTGTGATTGGTGATTATTAGGACTTACGCAAAAGAATCAAACGTAGGGGCAATTCATGAATTGCCCCTACGTTTGATTCACGATTTCAAGTCCGTTTGCGTAAGTCCTAATTATTTAAGAATTTAGTTGGGGATTGTGGCATTTTCTAAACCTGTGGCTTTGCCAAACTTGCGAAGCCGATCGCTTTCGGGTTCTAGCCACGAATAGACAAAATGACTAATGCAATTAATTTTCGGTTCTTTGGCGCGAATCGCTTGCATTTGTAGTTCAAAGCTAGGATGTCCATCAAAACTCTGTCCCCATGTCCCTGCTAAAACTGGACAAACTAAAGTTTCAGGAGCAGATTGACGGACAACTTCGGAAACTTGGTCGGCAACGCATTTACCATCACTGCAAAGGGCATAGGTCATCGGATGACGTTCCATATAGGTGGGGAAACGATCCCAAGGTTGCATTTTCGCTTCAAATTTCCCTGACTCAGTGCGATTGCCACCCGAAAAGAACACCGTACCAATCGGAATATTATTTTGTCTGAGCGGGGCAGAAACTGCACTGACAAAATTTAGTACACCTTGATAAGCATGATTAGTGGCTATATTCCAAAGTAAACCTTTGGCGATCGCCGCCGATTCCGCAGGATTTTTAATATTTGTGGGTTGAACTTTAGCAATTTGAGACAGTTGCTTTTCCGTTTGGACAACATCATCAGCCGAGAGATTGCCATTTTGGAGATATAGCGCCATCAATTCGCGAACATTTTTATTGTCAATACTATTTAGTAGCGCCGATCGCGAAGATTTGCCATGAATCCAAAGCTGCTTAACGTTATCGATTAATTCTCCAGTTTGACTGGCAGGGTAGCGAACATAATCAAATACCATCCCGTCAGGATTGCGCTGCATGACCGCCTTGACCACAGATGTCAAATCAGCCTTAGCGATCGCATCATAGGGATCGACAAATAAATGATCGACTTCATAGGCATCTTCATAAAAAGCTTTACCATCAGCGACTAACTTGCGGTCAAAATTTGTTTTGGCAATACTATTTTCACCATTACCATTAAGCGCCAGAGCCTCCGAACGTCCCTTAACTTCGCTATAGCCATAGCCAAAATTCATCGCAAACGACCAAGCATAAACCTTGATACCGCGTTCTTTGCCAAGGGCGATCGCCTGTTTTAGCAGGTCATAATCCGCAGGTACTTCTCCCGCTTTGACCGCTTCCTCCATCACCGATCGCCAAGGCGTAGGATTGTCGGCAACGGGTAATAACACCCGCCCATCATAAAATGCCTCAATGAAAACTTGGTTGTAACCGCGATTAGCGATTTTATCGAAGACATCCTCTAGTACACCCGCCTTGGCATCGTTGGGATATAAACGCAGCCATGTTGCTTGAGTTTGAGGCGCAGTGCGATCGCGACAGGCTTGTAAATCAGATTTATGTTTTTGAATGATCCCCTGATATTGAGTTTGTGCTTTTGGATCTCTAGAATTAGTGACTAAAGCTAATTTTCGTGATTCATGTTTGCGTAAAATTTCTGATTTACTAACATCACAGGTTGGCTTGCCCCACAGGAGTTTTTCTGGTAATGGTCCCGCGATCGCACTTCCAACAAACATCGCACTTAAAATCTGACTCAGACAGGTGAACGTGGCGATCGGTAGCAAATTCAAGTTTTCTAAATTTTGTTTGGATTTCATAAACGCTTAAAAAATATTGATGAGAGAGTAGGACACTCACTTTTAGGCTTTGCGCCTTAACTTAAATGACGAACTAGTTGAAACAATGTGGCACACTGTCAGTGTATTTCATGACTTGCCGATCTATGCTACATAACCCAACCAGATTTAAGCCTAGTCCTATTGAAGACGATTCCGAAGAGCAGGAAGACCAGTTAGAATTTTACGACTTTAATGAACCTGAACCAGGTAGTCCGCCAGGGACTTTGATCATTGATGCTGATTCTAGCATTCCTAATATTTTCTTGATTGATTACAATGCTGAAGAGGCTCTGGGATTGCAACTTGCCACACCTGAAGAATGCTTTCCCTATCTCGATAGTCAATCCGTCTCATGGCTGGATGTGCAAGGGCTAGGCTCTGAAGATGTGATGAAAAGGTTGGGCAAAGTGTTTGGTCTGCATGAGTTAGTACTAGAAGATATCGTCAATATTCCTCAACGACCCAAGGTGGAGAGTTTTGAGGATCAAGAATTGATCATCTTGCACATGGTAACTAGTCGTGAAGATGGCAAAGGCTTTTATGATGAGCAAGTCAGTTTAATTTTAGGAAAAAATTATGTCCTCACGGTACAAGAAGAACCCGAAATTGATGTGTTTGAGCCAGTTCGGCAGCGCATTCATCGCAATCGTGGCGTTATCCGATCGCAAAAGGCGGATTATTTAGCTTATGCCCTCATTGATGCGATCGTGGATGGATTTTTCCCAGTTTTAGAGGACTACGGCGAACGTCTCGAAGATTTGCAAGATGAAGTAGTAGAAAAGCCGACTCGTCAAACTCTCGATAAAATTCATAAAATCAAGCGCGAGTTGCTGCTCTTGCGCCGTGCAATTTGGCCGCAGCGCGACGCGATTAATTCATTGATCCGTGAAGAAAGTCCGATGATTAATCGAGAAGTACGGATTTACTTGCGTGACTGCTATGACCATACGGTACAGGTGATGGATATGGTCGAAACCTATCGCGAACTTGCCGCTAATTTGATGGATATTTACTTGTCATCGTTGAGCAACAGTACCAATGAAATCATGCGCTTTTTGACCGTGATCTCAACTGTGTTTATTCCGCTTACCTTTGTAGCGGGGGTATATGGCATGAATTTTGATACTGACATAGGAAATATGCCTGAGTTAAAGTGGCGGTATGGCTATGCGCTGTGTTGGTTATTGATGCTATCGATGTCAGGAGGGTTATTATTTTTCTTCTGGAAAAAAGGATGGCTGTTTAGTCCGAAATAAATGACTAAATCACGAAACTCTGAGAAAAGTTTAAAAGTGCCGCTTCGCGGCACTTTTAAACTTTTCTCTCATAAATCCCATAATCCGTTTAATCTGTGATTCTGTATTGTGTTAATCCCTAAAAAACGTAGACTCCAAAGATTGTCGTTACAACCTCATCAAGTCACGCCAGCTTTACAAATTGCCAGTCCGATCGCCCTCACTCCCGACCAAAAACATTACTTATGCAATGTCTTGCGCCTAGAAATTGGGGCAGAATTTATTGCCATTGATCGCCATAGTGGCTGGTGGCTAGCCAAATTATCAAGTAATCCCGATATTGCTGAAATTATCGCCAAACTCGAAAACGATTCAGAATTAGCAGCCGAAATTATTCTCGGTATTGCCATGCCCAAAGGTAGCAACATCGAGTCGGTAATTCGGCAAACAACCGAGTTAGGTGTCCGTCAAATTGCGCCACTATTTAGCGATCGCACCACGCTCAAGGCTGGCACAGAAATCGGCAATCAAAAACGCGATCGCTGGCAACGCATCGCCGAAGAAGCCGCCGAACTCTCGATGCGTAATTACATTCCTGAACTTAATTCCCCACAAACATTCAAAGATTGGCTAGACCACTTAGATAAAAGCCCATCACCAATTTTGAAATATATCTGTGTGACTAGCCCTAACGCAAAACATTTACTTAATTCTCTGGAAATTGCCAAAAATACGCTAACTAATTCAGAAAATTTGCAAATCGCGATCGCGATCGGTTGTGAGGGCGGCTGGACTACGAGAGAAGAAGAAATGGCGATCGCCACAGGATTTATCCCCGTATCTTTAGGCGATCGGATCTTGTCAGCAGTCACAGCGCCAGTGGTAGCGTTAGCAATAGTTGGTGCATTTTTAGATCAGTAAAAATTCTAATTATTTGTGCCATGTCTTTAGGCTGAGCATAGCTTGTGAGTGGGTAAGCGTATCTCCAAACTGCACTTGTTGTAATCCTGTCTCCACTTTATAAAGGAAATACAGACGTTCTAAAATTTATTCAAAATCAACATTTTGAGGAAGTTCAGTAACTGCATTTAGAACTTTATCTTTAATTGTCATAGCAATTATCAGGGCGCTTACTTTTTTATTTTGCCTTGATTATACTGCTTGCCCTTCTTTACAAAGCCAGTGGTAGCATTAGCAATAATCGCCACATTCTTAGATACAAAATGATCGCCAATCAACCGCCATCTTCTAGCCAATATCCCGTTCAATATATGGTGCAGCAAACTATAGCGCTGCGGACAAATGGTAAAAAATTACATAACATCACCCGTCAAGTTGAAGAAATTTTAACGCGATCGGGGATAAAAATGGGACTATGCAACGTATTTTTACGGCATACATCCGCAAGCTTAATTATTCAAGAAAATGCCGATCCTGATGTACTTGCCGATTTGGAAACGTTCTTTTCTAAGCTAATTCCTGAAGAGGCAAGCCAATATCGCCATATTTCCGAAGGTGTTGATGATATGCCATCGCACATTCGCAGTACCCTTACTAAAACTTCAGAAACGATCCCGATCGCTAATGGTAAACTTGCTCTCGGCACTTGGCAAGGAATATTTGTGTGGGAACATCGCAATTTGGGGCATACCCGCGAAGTGTTGATCCATATTTCAGGATGCTAAACCAGTAAAGTTGCGCTCCGCAGGGGCGCAACTTTACTGGTTTGGGTAATTTATTTTGTACAAGTACTTAAATGAAGTCTTCAAAAAAGCCATCAGCAAATCGCCATCGTCCAGCAGGTAAAAACCGAAAGTGGCTGAGGGGATTTCAGTGGCTTTTACCAGGACTATTGGTGAAACGCTGGCTATTTGTTAGCATCATCGGGATTGTTTTAATCGTATTGGGAATCGCGATTTCAGCAAGACTCACCCCGATTTTATTTCTGTCGCGACTGATTGGTAATGCGATCGATGCCTTAGTTGCCTTTTTACCGCGCAATATGAGTGGTCCGATCGCCTTATTCTTTGGGCTGGGGCTACTTTGGTTTGGACAAAAACGCGCCCTCCGCTCAATTACCCAAGTTTTGATGCCCAATCAGGACAAAGAACTATTAGAGTTACTAGTTTCTCACCGCAAACTCAATCGTGGACCAAAAATTGTCACCGTCGGTGGCGGTACGGGTATGTCGAATTTGTTGCGGGGACTCAAGCAATATAGTGCCAATATTACGGCGATCGTCACCGTTGCCGATGATGGCGGATCTTCAGGACGACTGCGCCGCGAACATGGAGTATTACCTCCTGGCGATATTCGTAACTGTCTCGCTGCTCTTGCCGATGAAGAAAAGTTAGTGACTGAATTATTTCAATATCGTTTTGAAACGGGAGAAGGGTTAACAGGACATAGCTTTGGTAATTTATTTCTCACCGCCATGAGTGAAGTGACAGGCGATCTCGAAAAGGCGATCGCCGCAAGTTCACAAGTTTTAGCGGTGCGGGGGCGCGTATTGCCAGCCACTCTCGATCAGATGGTGCTATGGGCGGAGTTTGAAGATGGTCGTTATGTTGAGGGTGAGTCCAGTATTCCTGAAGCCAAAGGCAAAATCAAACATATTGGCTGTAAACCCGATAATCCCCAAGGTTTACCACAGGCTGTTGAAGATATTAGTGAAGCTGACTTGATTGTGATTGGACCTGGAAGCCTATATACCAGTATTATTCCGAATCTACTCGTACCTAGTATTTTGCAAGCATTAATCGATCGCAATGTGCCATCGATCTACCTTTGTAATATCATGAGTCAAGTTGGTGAAACCGATGGTTATTCTGTTTCTGATTATGTGCGAGTTTTAGATGAAATAGCTGGCGTAAGATTGTTTGATGTGGTCTTAGTCCAAAAGACTCCTCCATCCGAGCGATCGCTTCAGCATTACGCTTCATTCGGATCGCATTTTACCCGCCTAGATCGCGATCAACTTGCGGAAATTGGTTGTCCTGTCTTAATAGCCAATGTAATGCGTGAGAAAGAAAATGCCACGGTTTGCCACGATTCCGATCAACTGGCAGGCGTGCTAATGCGTTGGTATAACCGTCAATAAGCGAAAATAACTAAAATACACCAGATAAAAACACTAGTGTTGAAGCATTATAAAATCCGAGTTAACAGTGATATTTACGCTCTTGCCAAATTGCAGGAGTGGTTTCAGCAGTTTCAAAGTTTTTTGCCAAAGCCAACTTGGATGCAGTGCAATCTTGTTCTAGTCGAAGTTTTCACCAATGTCGTTTCCTACGCCCATGAAGGGCTACCAGAAGAAACGCCGATTGATATTGAAATTAGTCTTTATGAACTTGACAAATTTTTAGAACTGCGGATTTGGGACTATGGTGAGCCATTTGATTTAGAGGGGCAGATTGAGCGAGCTACGGAAGAAATTGATAAAAACAAAGATGCGGTAGAAATCGATGATATTCCCACGGGGGGAAGGGGGCTGTTCATTGCCAAAATGGTTGCGGATGACATCAGTTACATGAGGATGGATGACGATCGCAACTGTTTTGTGATGACGAAAAGTTTTGCTAATCCTTAACCTATTTCGGCGGGCTTCGCCCGCCGAAATAGTCTGGGTTTTGTCTAACGTTTTAACCATAGGACAAAGGCAAAAAAAGCTACGGGGAAAATAATTAAGTTAAGGGCGATCGCATTCATCGTATCGACATTGAGATTATTTGTTAACAAAGTCCATTGAGGCGCAGCGTATTTGATTATTGCCGAGGCGATCGCTGAATAGATAAGCAACCGCACAATAAACAAAAAATCAATAAAAAATTGAGGGATCTTTGGCGATGACATAGTTTTGCAAATCGTTAAACGCTATGTGAATTAAAAAGGGCGCATTACGCCTTTTTAATTAGTTCTTCTTTTTGACAGGCTCTTTATCAGGAAGTTCTGATGGTACTGGAAACTGTTCAATGGCTTGACCCGCTAAAGCTTTTTCCATAAATCTTCGCCAAATCGGCGTTACATAAACACCGCCCGTCACCCCATTAGACATCGGTGAATAATCATCGTTGCCGATCCAAATAGCCACGGAAAGTTGCGGCACATATCCCACAAACCATGCATCACGAAAATCCGAAGTCGTGCCTGTCTTACCCGCCACTGGTCGCCCTTCGCTCAGTTGGGCTTCAGTTGCCGTGCCATTGGTAACAACCCCACGCAATGTATCAGTTAAATAGGAAACAGCGATCGGATCAAGAATTAATTCAGGCTTAGGCGTATTGTCAAGCACTAAATTGCCATTGCGATCGGTCACTCGAGCAATCATCGTTGTTTTCGATTTATAACCGCCACTAGCAAATACGGCATAAGCTCCCGCTACTTCTAACGGTGTGACATCCGCAGATCCGAGGGGCAATGACACAACGGGCTTGATTGGGCTGTTAATCCCCAATTTACGACAGATGGCAATCACATTGTCCGCGCCAACTTCAATCCCCAACTTAATCGCAGGTATATTCCGCGAAACAGCGATCGCCTGTCTGATGCTGATCGAACCCGAAAATTTATTGTCATAGTTACGAGGCACATAAGGCTCATCACCATCGGGAATCGTCATTGCACTATCGTCAATTACCGAATCAGGAGTGTAATTTCCTGTGGCAAAGGCGGCATAGTAAACAAAAGGCTTAAACGAAGAGCCTAACTGTCTTCTTGCTAACACGGCTCGGTTAAATTGATTTTTGTCAAACTCCCCAACACCACCCACCAGCGCTTTTACAAAGCCTGTACGCGGATCAACAGCAACCAAAGCTAACTGATTGGCATTAGCCCCACGCTCACTTAGTTCTTTACTGC
Source organism: Pseudanabaena sp. OTE_70b_metabat_355 (assembly GCA_031377675.1). Classification (GTDB taxonomy): domain Bacteria; phylum Cyanobacteriota; class Cyanobacteriia; order Pseudanabaenales; family Pseudanabaenaceae; genus Pseudanabaena. Next base: position 8,274 of record JANMFC010000441.1, read on the forward strand.
CGTCAGCAGAAACTTCTTCGGCAATACGTTGCAATTTTAAATCGATCGTGGTCTGGACTCGCAAGCCTCCCTGCAAAATGACATCTTTGCCAAATTTCTCCTCTAATTCCGCAGTTACCGCCTGTGATACATAAGGCACACGACTAGCTTCGTAGGATGTTCCCGTCTTCCGCACAACAATTTTTTGAGCTTTAGCAGCCTTGATTTCAGCAGTGGTCGCCCAATTTAATTCTGCGAGTCGATCTAGTACTAATCCCTGACGCTTCTTTGCTTCGGAAAAGTTATCCACAGGGTTAAACGCAGAAGGCGCTTGAATTGTCCCCGCTAACATCGCCGCTTCACCTAGAGTCAAGTCGGCTGAAGATTTACCAAAATAGTTCTGAGACGCTGTTTCTGCGCCATTGGTGTTTTTTCCCCAAAAAACTTGATTGAGGTACATTTCCAGAATCTGCTCTTTGGTAAATACTTGTTCAACCCGCATTGCCAAGACGGCTTCGGCAACTTTACGATTGAGACTACGTTCGTTTGATAAAAATAAATTCTTGACTAACTGCTGGGTCAAGGTCGAGCCACCCTCAACGGTCCCCCCTGCATTAAAGTTCGCTAAAACTGCTCGCCCAATACCATTGGGGTCAATACCTTTATGGGTGTAGAAATAAGCATCCTCCATCGCCAAGACCGATCGCTTTAGATGTGGTGAAATGCGATCGAGTGTGACAACTTCGCGGTTAACATCACCATGCAAACGGGCAATTAACTCGCCATTGATATCGTAAATATAAGTAGTTTCTACAGGCACATAGCCCTTAAGCACTCGCACATCAGGCAGGTCACGAAAGCTAAGCGCTAAGCCGACCAGTCCACCTGCCATAGCTGCACCACCGATCATGATGATGCCAAGCAATGTGCCGCCAATGGCTTTCACAGTGCCTTTTAAAATACTGCCTGTAAGCGAATCAGAACGCTTTACACTATTCGATGCCACAGCAATCTACCCTTTGATTTACTCATAGGTCATCTTACTTCATTAACAAGTATTTCGGGCTAAAAACCAAAAAAGGAAAGCACCGCTTTCCTTTTTTGGTTTTTAGCGTCTTTGAGCAAGTTTGTCATAAACCAGTTGTAAATCGACATGATGATGGGCGATCGCTACGAGTGTGTGATAAAACAAGTCCGCGACTTCAGAGGCGATCGCATCGGGATCATCATCTTTGCAAGCCATCACCACTTCGGCAGACTCTTCGCCAATTTTTTTTAAAATATTATTATCGCCACCCGCAAATAATTTACAGGTATAAGAGCTTTCTTGGGGATTTTCACGGCGATCGACAATCACCGCAAATAATTCTGACAAAGGATCGTTCATGTTAAATTCTTATAAGAGTCTATTTATATTCAGTTATGGTGATTTCCACTCTTTCTCTGAAATCATTCCAGTGACCATAATATTTCTCAAAGTACCAACGGGTAGATCTCGTCCTTTATGGTAAGGGACAATGACTTGAATATCTCCATCTAAACTACGCCATTTGCGGTGACTTCCTTTCTGAGAAACCAGTACAAAACCATACTTGCGTAATATGCGCTCCACCATGTCAGCGTTCATCCTACGCAATCTAGTCATCCTACAACTACCTCACGGATAACCGCGTCAGGGAGCAGATCAATAGGATCGGGCTGTAGATAAAGCTCTATAGCTTCACAGATATTCTGCAATGCTTCATCTTGAGTAACACCAGCAGACACACATCCTGACAACTCTGGACACCAAACAGCCCAATCATTTGTCTCTGGATCGGGTTCAAGTACAACTCGCCATTTCATAACTATTGTGATAAATGTATTTTCACTATAACAAAGCATACTCAAAACAGAAAAGAAAGGAGCATCAATTAGATTTACTCCTTTCTTTCTAAGTTTATTTAGTATTTAGTGCTAAGCACCAAATAAGCAATTACTTGACGGAAGCCTTACCGCCAGCTTCAGCGATTTGTTTCTGAGCAGCTTCAGCATCAGCCTTAGACATACCTTCCTTGACAGTCTTAGGAGCAGATTCAACAAGATCCTTAGCATCCTTTAGACCCAAGCCAGTGATTTCACGGACGATCTTCAGAACTGCGATCTTCTTGTCAGCAGGCACTTCATCAAGTACCAAGTCAAAAGCAGTCTTCTCTTCGACTTCTTCAACCGCAGCAGCAGCACCAGGGGCAGCCATCATCATCCCACCAACAGGAGCAGCAGCCGAAACGCCGAAGGTTTCTTCGATCGCTTTGACCAATTCAGAAGCTTCAAGAAGGCTCAAAGACTTTAGTTCTTCAACGATAGCATCAACTTTTGCAGACATAGTTTTTCTCTTTAATTAATTAGATTAGTTTGATAATTGATAACTCGTAATTCGTAATTGATAATTCGTAATTACTAGTTTTTCTAAGCCGATTCTTTCTCGGAAACAGCCTTGATAGCACGTCCCAGAGATTGAGGAACCTCTTTGATCCCGATCGCAATCTTGGCGGTAATCGCATTGATAGCACCCGCAATTTGCGAGATCAGCACTTCCTTGGAAGGTAGATCGGCGATCGCTTGCAATTCCTTAGGATTGAGAGCGCGACCTTCTAAGACACCGCCACGGAGTTCGGTTTTCTTAGATTCCTTTTGGAAAGCTTGGTAAGCCTTGACAGCACCACCAATATCGTCTTTGACAAATAAGCAAGCAGAGGGACCAACTAGAAATGATTCAAGTGGCTTCCATTCAGGAGTTCCTGAAATTGCTTGTTTGAGCAAAGTGTTTTTAGTAGTTCTGCACACCGTACCTGTCGGACGGAGCGATCGGCGGAGCTTGGTAATCTCAGCTACGGTCAAAGTAGAGTAGTCAATTACCATAACCATTTGAGTTCCTTCAAACTCTTGGGTCATTTCGCCGACTAGTACTTTTTTCTGGTCTAGGGTCTTACCCATATAGTTTTCACCTCCTTGTTTTTTCTGCTAGGAGAGATGATGTGAGCATCATCTCTCCTAGCCTTTGGTTCTTTAAAGTCATTAAAAAAGCCCCGTCTTTTCAAAGACCGAGGCTGAAAAAATTATTCCAATTTGGAATCTTTTTCACATCACCTCGGCAGGAAATTAAGCTACTAGCACCTGCTGTCTTTGGAGCTATTTAGTTGTAAAAAGCTTTTGGAATTTATCTCTACACTTTACTTTAATGACTTCAAAAGTTTTTAATTATGCTTCGCCAAGCTTGAGATCGCGTAAAGCCGCAACATCGACTTCGATCGCAGGTCCCATCGTTGCCGATACATAAACTGAGCGCCAGTAGCGACCCTTTGCGCCAGAAGGACGATTACGATCAATCGTTTCTTGCAAAGCTTTGAGGTTTAACAGCAAGTCTTCGGCAGGGAAGGCTGCTTTGCCAAATAGGATGTGGACAATTCCAGTGCGATCGGCGCGGAATTCTAGCTTACCAGCTTTGAACGCATTAATTGCGCCGCCCAAATCAGTTGTCACCGTACCACCCTTAGGCGAAGGCATCAAACCTCTTGGACCAAGCAACTTACCGAGCTTGGCAACTTGAGGCATCATGTCAGGAGTCGCGATTAACAAATCGAAATCCATGCGACCCTTGGTGATTTCATCAATCAGTTCTTCAGAACCAGCGATATCTGCACCTGCGGCAGTTGCTTCAGCAACCTTTTCACCACGGGCGATCACCGCGACTCTGATGGTTTGACCAGTACCTTTAGGTAAAACCACGGTCGTCCGTAACTGTTGGTCAGCATACTTGGGATCAATACCCAGTCTGACGTGAGCTTCTACAGATTCAGGGAATTTAGCCGTTGCTGTCGCTTTGACTAATTCCAATGCTTCGATGGGAGCATAAGCGCGGTCTTCAACCTTGCTTAAAGCTTCTCTCAGACGCTTTGATACTTTTTTTGCCATGATTGATCCTACGGGGTGCGATCGGAAAAGTTAATTTCCTCCCCCAACTAAAGTTTATTCTTTCTTTTACTTAACTGAGATAGAAATATCAGCAGTAGCTAGAAACTAGGCGGTAATAGTAACGCCCATGTTTTTTGCCGTACCTTCAATAATCTTCATCGCCGCATCGATATCGTTTGCGTTGATATCTGGCATTTTTGTCTCGGCAATTTGACGAAGCTGATCTTTAGAGATCGAACCAACTTTCTTACGGTTAGGTTCAGCCGATCCAGATGTGATTCCAGCAGCTTTTTGAATTAAGACTGATGCAGGCGGTGTTTTGAGGATGAAGGTAAAACTGCGATCCTCATATACAGATATTTCTACAGGAATGACCATGCCTGCTTGATCGGCAGTACGGGCATTATATTCCTTACAAAACATCATGATGTTCACACCATGTTGTCCCAAAGCAGGACCAACGGGTGGTGTGGGGGTTGCTTTGCCAGCGTTGAGCGCTAGCTTAATAATTGCGGTAACTTTTTTAGCCATTTTTTCTTGTAGCCAATTTATTCCTAGCCATTAAAAATCCTACTAAAAATTCTAAAAATTTGCATTTGAGAGAATTTAATTAGGAATTAGTTTTGCTTTTGTACCTGAGTGAATTCTAGTTCGACAGGTGTGTCTCTTCCAAAAATTGAAAGTAGTGCTTTAAGCTTGCTCCGTTCGGGGCTAACTTCCACCACCTCACCTTCAAAGTCTTTGAAAGGTCCAGTAAGCACTTTAATCTTGTCGCCCTGAGCCATGTCGATTTTCAGAACTGGCTCCTGTTCAACCACGACACGGAAGATTCTTTCAACTTCTTTTTCAGTCAAAGGGCGCGGCTTAACATGCCCACGTCCACGACCGTAGTGACGTTTTTGTTCAGTACCAACAAAGTTGATCACATGGGGCGTGCTTTTGACAGCAAGCCATGCAGCGTCATCCACTTCTAACTGTCCGATTTCGTTTCTGACAGTTTTGATCTGGATTAACACATACCCTGGAAATATTTTTTCCTCTGAAGCCAGCCGACTACCATCTTTTCTTAATTTGACAGTGGGGGTATGGGGAATTTCAATTTGCTTAATCTTGTCCTCAACATCAAGGGTTTTGATGCGTTGTTCAAGGCTGGACTTAACTTTCTTTTCACAACCCGAAGCAATCTGAACGGCGTACCATTGAAACGGTACGTCTAATTCTTCCTGCTCAATAGGTAAATGATCGATGTCCTCAGTAAACATCATTGAAACACCTGCAATGCGATCGTTCTAAATAGAGCATCAATAAGATAAACAAAGGTTGCAACAGCAACGATCATCAAAAGTACAGCTAGGGACTCACTAATAAGCTGTTGGCGGGTTGGCCAAACAATCTTGCCAAATTCGGCTTTAGATTCGGTAAAAAACTTAGTTACACCAGAACCATCAGGCGATGATTCTGAATCACCTGTTGACAATTCTTTAGGTTGCTCTTTTAGTTCGTTTTTTGTCATAGCGGCAACTCTTGCGATCCCTTTGCAATCTTGAGTAAATGCAATATTTAAATCAAATATTGTAAAAAATGGTGAAGCGCGCCCTGGAGGACTCGAACCTCCGACATCAGGTTTTGGAGACCTGCGTTCTACCAACTGAACTAAGGACGCACGTAATGAAAACACAATCCCAATTAGGCAATCAGTTATATCTACTGCATCAATTGCCTTATTGAAAAGAGCGTTTGATACTTAGTATAACCATAGATTGGTCTATAGTGGGCGATCAAATCGTTGTTTAAGACGAGTTGCTTTACCAACAAGGTCGCGTAAGTAGTAGAGCTTGGCTCGGCGCACTTTGCCACGACGGATCACTTTGATGCTTTCAATTTGTGGTGAATGTAGCAAGAAGGCTCGCTCAACGCCAATTCCTTGAAATACACGACGGACGGTAATAACGGTGTTAACGCTAGAACCACGTCTGGCAATGATCACGCCTTCGTAAGGCTGAGTACGTTCTTTGCCGCCCTCTTTGATCCTAACTCCAACCTTGACGGTGTCTCCCACATAAATTGTGGGTAAGTCTGTTTTGAGATATTCCGCTTCAATTGAGCGGATGATTTCAGAAGCGTTCATGAGGAATGCCAAAAAAGTCGCGATCATCTATGTTAAAGCATGATCGCTTTAATGTCTATAGGTTTTGTCAGTTATTTTATTTGGTTAGCTTCTTCTCTATTCACAGCATCAATTTAAATAGCCCAAATAACTTCCAAAGCAAAAAAGTAGGGGCAATTCATGAACTGCCCCTACTTTTTTGCTTTGAAATTTAATTTACTTCACAGCACCCTGTGCTTCTAAAAGCTGTTGTCTCAAACGCTCAAGATCTGAAGCCCAGCGAGGATCAGGTTGATGCGTTTCTGTAGAACTGCTGGTAGTTGACGAAGATCCCGTAGTTTTCTTATTGTTACTACTACGCTTTTTCTTCTTGGCTGCTGCCTTGACTGGTGCAGCGATCGCGCTGATCGCAGGAGACTCAACATCAGAATCACCTGACTCTTCAGCACCATCTTCCAAGTCGGAGCCATCTTCAGCTTTGCCCTTGGTGCGTGGCAGTGCTTTCTCAAGCTTCAAGACTGCACCATTAAAGTCGTAACCATTAAATTTCTCAATGACTGTATCAGCAACTTCATCAGAACCCACAGTTACAAACCCAAAACCGCGACATTTACCTGTCTTGCGATCGGTTATAACCTTCAAGGAAACTGAATCACCTGATTCATTGAAAATTTTTTCTAGAGCTTGGCGATCTAATTCTGCTGGCAAGTTGCCAACATAAAGGCGGATAGACATGATAATAGAAAACCTCTAGGCGATAAAATTTTCAGCAGGTGACTAGAGCAGCCGATACAAATAAACTTGTTTAAAAAACTTGTCCGCTACTTACTAGCTTAGATTGGAGCTATTGATGACATGCTACCTGCGATCAATCAAATTAATGTGGCACTTACGCACCAAGAATCAACATAGCATACAAAATGCTTAACTTCACAATAAAATGTAATGAAAGTATCAAAATTTGATCGCTGTAGGCTGACCATGAGGGCAAGTGTGTGTTTGCGATTAAATTAGGATTGTCGAAAAGCTCTAAATTGGGTAGGGTGTGGTGCAGCGCTACATCTTTTGAGATTGTCAAATAAATCACCACTAACGGGCTGGGTTTTTGTAGAATCTAGGTAGGGAATATACTCGATTTTGTATTTTATTTTGTATTTTAAGTTTTCTGTTGATAGCAGGCGCGAACTTGTGACTTATACACGCTCAAAACATTCTCGGCTGATGATTGCAGTTTTACCTGACGAGTACTCGGCTTTTGAAGCATATCGGTTGCTTCAATGTCATGGTATCTCGCCTGAAAATCTCGCATTGGTTGGTAAAGGTTATAACAGCCCTGATAATGTGGGCTTATTTAATCCTACAAGGATGACGTGGCGATATGCCAAACGTGGAATGTTGTGGTTAGGCGCGATCGCTACGGTGGTGGGGATTATTTTGCATTTAATTTTCGGATTGCAGTTGCCTAATCTTGATTGGTATCAAACTTTATTTGCGATCGCTTCGACATCAGGAATTATTGGGATTGTGATTGGAGCGGCGATCGGTACTTTGTATGGATGGTTTTTTAAAAGTAGTTTGTCGATCTCCTGTCGTAGCTGCTTGGATCGTGGACAATATTTGTTAATGCTAGAAGGCTCAGAAACGATTACCCGTCGCGGTCGCCAGATCTTGGATGACTATACGGTTAAGCCCGATTGATTAACATATTTTTATTTACCCCGTGATTAGCCATGCCCGACAGTAAAAGTATTCTGGGTGAACAGAAATTACGTTTTGTTCTCAACAATTTCCCCGATATCATTAGTTTGATAAGTAGTGATGGTACTTATCTCGAAGCGCTGCCCAATAATGCTAGTCATAATCTGATTAATGATCGCTTTAATTCTATTGGTAAAAATATTGCCGAACTATTGCCAGAAAAAATTGCTCAAAGAAAACTTGAGAAAATTCAGCGAGCCTTGTTCACGGGGGAAGTGCAGATATATGAGCAGACATTTGAAATTGATCATCTTGTAAAACATGAAGAAGTACGCATAATTCCCCTGCAAGATGATACTGCTGTAGTGATAGTGCGTGACGTGAGCGATCGCAAAATTGCCGAAGAAAATCTAAAAAAGCAATATCAGCGATCGCAACTACTTGCCGAAGTTACCCTAGAAATTCGACAATCGTTACAAATAGATGAAATTTTGCAAACAACGGTTGTTGAATTACAGAAGATTTTTCAAGTTGATCGCACCTTAATTTTTCAGTTTCAGCCTGATGGCACGGGAACTATTGTCAAAGAATCTGTCACCGAAAAGTTTACCGCCATAATCGATCAACACTTGGATGATCCTTGTTTTCGTCTGCAACAGGCTGACCAGTATGTTAAGGGTAAGTTTAGTAAAATCGAGAACATTGATACGGCAGATATTGCGCCTTGTTATGCAGACTTTTTACGTCAATTTGATGTCAAGGCAAGTATTGTCATTCCGATTGTTCATATCGATAATCTGTGGGGATTATTGATCGTGTATCAATGCGATCGCCCTCGCCAATGGGCTGATTTTGAAATTGAGTTAATGCAACAACTTGCCGATCAACTGGCGATCGCGATTACTCAAAGTCAACTTGTTGCAGATTTAAAAAAAGAAGTCATCCGTAATCGCACCTTTTTAAATAATTCTTTTGACGGGATCGTTATTCTTGATAGTGTAGGTAAGGTTATTGAGGCAAATCAAAGCTTTGCAACGATGCTTGGCTATACCTTAGAAGAGATAATTGATCTCCATATTGATCATATTGATGGAAAGTGGACAAAAGAAGAATTACAAAAAGGAACTCAAGAGTTTAATCGCCATAAGAGCGTCATATTTGAAACTGTCCATCGTCGGAAAGATGGTTCAACCTGTGATGTAGAAGTCAGTGCTAATTCCGTTAAATTAGATCATGACATTTTCCAGTTCTGTATTTGTCGTGATATCACACAGCGTAAGCAAACTGAAATTAAATTAGAACATTCCAAAGAATTAGCAGATGCAGCAAATAAAGCCAAGAGTGAGTTTCTCGCTAATATGAGTCATGAAATTCGTACACCAATGAATGGAGTACTTGGCATGACGCAATTACTGGCAATCACAGATCTCACTGATGAGCAGAAAGGCTTTATCCAAATCATTCTTGATAGTGGTAATTCCCTTTTAACTATCATCAATGATATTCTTGATTTCTCTAAAATTGAATCGGGAAATTTAGAACTTGAACGGAATGAATTCAATCTAATTGACACCGTAAATTCCGTTTGCAATCTCTTAAGTAAACAAGCCGATGATAAAGGAATTAGCCTCCAATGCCAAATCAATGATGATTTACCCAAGAACGTGATTGGCGATAGCTCTCGGTTGCGGCAAATACTGATCAACTTGGTGGGGAATGCGATTAAGTTTACCCAAGCAGGCAGTGTGGAAATGAGGATTAGCGGTCAATTGATTAACTCTAAATCCGATCGCCCGACCTACGAGTTTAGATTTGCGATCGCAGATACAGGCATTGGCATTGACAATGAGCAGATTCAGAAGTTATTTCATCCATTTACCCAAGCCGATGCTTCCATTAATCGCAAATTTGGTGGGACTGGATTAGGCTTAGCAATTTCCAAGCGACTTGTGGAATTAATGCAGGGAACAATTTGGGTAGAAAGTCGCGGCGGCGTGGGTGGTAATCCTCCGTCAGAGTGGATTAGCGGAGGTTCTAAAAATAATACTCAAGGTTCGGCATCTAGTTCAACAAAGGGTTCAACATTCCATTTTGCGATCGCTTTGCCCTTGCCTTTCGGTAAGCAAGCGCCAATCAAGCGACAGGTTGATGCTTTTTCCCAGATTAAAGCTATAGATCAAGAAAATCCCATCAAAATTTTGCTCGTTGAAGATAATGCTTTTAATCAAAAAGTGGCTATGTTAATGCTCAAAAAATTAGGATACAAAGCCGATCTGGCTAATAACGGTCGTGAAGCGGTAGATCGCCTGTCGGAAAATCTGCACTCTGAAAACTCTTATGATCTGATATTTATGGATGTGCAAATGCCGATTATGGATGGTCGAACTGCGACTAAAATCATTCGTGAGAATTCAGTTTCTAAAACTATTCCTTGGATTGTGGCGTTGACTGCGGATGCTTTACCAGAGGATCAGCAAGCTTGCCGTGATTCAGGCATGAATGATTACATCAGTAAACCTGTGAATATCCAAGAGATCATACGAGCGATATCAGATTATCAGCATATAAGTAGGTAGCTAGGCACAATTAAATATAAAACCAAAACCTGTGGCGCACGCGCAGCGTGCGCCACAGGTTTTAGGGTTTTATATTTAATTAAGCTCACTTACTTATAAACGATGAAAATCAATCGGCTGTAGTCTCATGAAAATGTCTATAATCAAGATAGCGATGTCCATCTTCTCCCGTATAAATCACATCAACAAAGCGGCGATCAAACATCAGATAGCGGGCTGCATAAATATGCCGCGCATGGATTGTTCCTTCAATCGTTTCATCAACACCTGTAAGAGATACGAGAATTTGAGCATGTAATCTCTCCATGCTTTCGATGGTCAAACCATACATGGGGCTATTTTCATCAATACTATGCATCACCGTCCATGACAATAAAAAGACAGGAGATTGATTGCGTACTAACTTCAATTCATGTAATCGCCGCAACATTTGTCCTTCAATACTGATTTGATCGATCATCAGGTAAACGCTTAACTTAGCTTCAAGAATATTATTACGCCGCTCATTGGCTGTGCGAAACATTAGTGTAGGAATGTACCCCTGTTAAGGTGACATTTAGCGAAATCTGAACGAATAAAAGTAGGATTCGATTATAATCAGAGATAAAATCTAAAAACAATCGCTAAGAGGGAATAAAAAATGATAAGTGCAATTTTTGAAAGATTTGTGGAGG
>JANMFC010000442.1:0-2794 GCA_031377675.1 Pseudanabaena sp. OTE_70b_metabat_355
TTTTCAAAATCGAAAATATTTGTTTGCCTGTCCTGCATTGCTTTTCAACCTCTTCTATCTCTTAATTATTATAATATATGTCTATCCCAATTCCTCAAAAACCTTGTCCTGCCTATACCTATTTTTAGAGATGCCCTATAGCTAGACTGGCGATCGCGAGAAGAATATTATTTGTGACGCTCATAAATTCTAAGGCGATCGCTAAGTTTGAGAAGATTGTATTAGCTAAAGTAAATATTCACAAAATACTTTTTTAATTTACATAATCAAATGTTGCCGTGACATTGCCCTGTGGTAAATCAGCAGGATAGGCAAAAACAAAGCGGCGCTTACTTTGTGCCAAAACTATCTCAGATTTAATTTCTTTAAGCTGCTCAGGTTTGAGGATGACAGTTTTGCCACCACTGGTGAGATTGAGGCTAAAATTTCGTAGACTTGCACGGGCTGAACCTTGGTTATCCAAAATCAAGGCGATCGCGGATTTACCCTTATCATTTTGGACAATCACACTATCGACAACCACCTTAGACAGGACATCCACAGGACGGACATACAGCGAACCCATATAAGTTAAAAGAATTTCTACTTTACCCTTTGGTTGATTCAGTTTACCTATTTCTGGCTTTTTGAGATTGATCGGAACCTGTCTTGATACCAATCGATATGATAGCTCTTGTTGAGGATTTGGATCACCCAGCCATGTTACGCGCACTGTCTGACGGGTCTTTGGCTTGAGAATTATTTGTGGTGGATAGATCAAAAAATCATCTTCGGCTGGCTCATAGGTTTCCTTCCCATCCAAGTCCATTTTGCGTTTTACCACTGACATCTCGACAGCCTCTGTCTCTGTCTTATCACTGATCAATTCATAGGATTGAGTTGAATTTGAGCCTGTGGGCGTGAAAGTACGCGAAATCGGAACAATCTCAAAAGCCAAACTAGGTTGAATATTTGTTAATAATAGAAAAAGTGTTATCCCAAAACTAGAAAATGTAAATTTCATTGTTTTAATCTCATAAAATGCGAATGAGAGCGATAAATAATCTTGAGCCGTGCGAAAAGTTAAGAATTATCTGTAATTAAGATCGTAATATTGGCGCTATATGTTCCTGAATCTTGGAAATTAGCAGGAGTGTAGAGGATATAGAGGTCACGATTTTGGGAACCTACTTGATTTGTCACAAATGCATAGTTATTGCCAGAAGCAACGTTAAAATCACCAGAACTCGGTGGATTGTCTGCCGATATTACAGTGATTACTTGGTAAGAAATGGGAGTTTCTAGACTTGCTTTTGTCAAATTTCCAGAACTAATAGTTACCGTGAACCCCTTACTGCTATCTGTCGAAAGACTTAGAGTTGAGACTTTGACAATATGTGTCGTTGCGCTACCTTCCCCATCGAGGATTAAACTACTAGTTGATGGCATCACGTCGATTGAAACAGAAGATTCGGCAAAGACGGGCTGTACTCCCATCAGGGCTATACAAGTTAATATTCCTAACCCCCACAGTGACGACTTCATCTCTTTACTCCTGACGTGCTGATATTTAGCAATAGTATAATCATCCAAAAGATGAAAAACAAAGAATTTAATTTTGCACACTAAAGGAATTAAAGATTATACAATCTTCAATCCCTTTATACCAATTCAAAAAATTGGCAACGCAACTTTTTTTGGAGTCTTAAAACCTTACTAGGTTTGATTTTCAATCCACTGAAATGAGCCAACATTTCAGTGGATTGGTGTTTCAGTGAATTGGTACTTCAGTGAATTGATATTAGTGGTATCAAGGTGCTGTATTGGAAGATTAATTTTTGCGTCCAACAAATGTAAATTAACCTTCCTGATCGCCACTAAAGCCTATCAATCAGCTTTATCCAAAACAGTCAAGCTAATAGTTGCAGAATAGAGTCCAGGATCTTGAAGAGCAGCAGGAGTATACTCGACGAAAAGGCTATAAGGGGTGTTAACGGCTTGGGCTGCTGCGGGTGCGCTGAGAGTACCTGCTGTCGTTATATAACCTGAAGTTGGCAGTGTAGGACTAGCACCAGCAAGAACTTGTACTCCGACTGCTATAGGGGTCTTGGCGTTTGGATTCACAAAATTAACAGCCGAATTAAAAGACAAGGTCAAACCTGTAGCATTGTTGCTTCCCATTGTAATGTCGCCAACTTTAACGCGCTGTACACTGGGTGTTGTTAAATCCATACCAGTATTGTTAAGTGGCGTAACTGCCATTTCAAGGGTGGTTACAACAGTACCACCTAAAGGCACAGAGCCAGTTGTACCAGCAAAAGCGGCAGATGCCATAAAGCCAGATGTAGCAACGACAATACCAGAAGCAACCAAAGCGCGGCGAAGTGTAGTAGATAGCATAATTTTAACCGTCTCTTTCTGAATCACTCAGAATAAATTTTTAATTAGGAATGAATAGCTTTATCTATCCTTTTGAGAATCACTTTAGAAATTCGGTAGATCGTTGTAGGGTTTGATAGTCTCTACTCTCGATCTCTCCCCCCGTCCCCGTTCGGTGTTTCTCTTTTCCTCGATGTATTCAATATATAGCCTCCCCCTAGTCCTGTATATCAGTGGAAACCCTGATATTTGCTTTCAACTTTTGGGTAGTAGACTATCGGATTTATGCCCCTATATGTACCCCTGTTAAGGTGACATTTAGCGAAATCTGAACGAATAAAAGTAGGATTCGATTATAATCAGAGATAAAATCTAAAAACAATCGCTAAGAGGGAATAAAAAATGATAAGTGCAATTTTTGAAAGATTTGTGGAGG
>JANMFC010000484.1:0-22584 GCA_031377675.1 Pseudanabaena sp. OTE_70b_metabat_355
CGACACCAATCAGTGGCATGTGCATGTCTGCATGCGGCCAGTCGGGACCGATGAGCTTAGACTCTCCCAGCACGGCACCGCTCGGGACCGTTCAAATGAACGAGCGCAACTCTGCCGTCGTAATGCGGGTCGGCAAAGCGACGGGGTCAATACACGGCTTGCGATTGCGCTGCGATCGAGTCGTCGATGGGTACGTTCCGAGCCTGTCGGATAACTAAGCCATATATCATCTAAGCTGTATATTGATCCGCAAAAAATCCGCCCAATCGCTATGAGCAATCAAACCTCAAAAATCACTTATACATTTACCGATGAAGCTCCAGCCCTAGCCACCTACTCCCTACTGCCCATAGTCCAAGCTTTTACGAGAGCCGCCGACATTGAGGTTGAACTCAAAGATATTTCTCTGGCTGGGCGGATTATTGCGAATTTTCCTGGATATTTGACCGAATCACAGCGTCAACCTGATGCCCTTGATGAACTGGGAGCTTTGGCAAAAACTCCTGATGCTTATATCATCAAGCTCCCGAATATTAGCGCCTCTCTGCCACAGTTAACGGCGGCGATCGCTGAGTTACAAGCCAAGGGTTACAACATTCCTAACTATCCTGCTGATCCGCACACTGAAGAAGAGAAGGCGATTAAGGCGAAATATTCTAAGGTGTTGGGCAGTGCGGTCAATCCTGTGTTGCGTGAAGGCAATAGCGATCGCCGTGTCGCCGCCGCCGTCAAAGAATTTGCTCAAAAGCATCCCCATTCCGTTGGCGCATGGTCAAAGGATTCTAAAACCCATGTGGCGCACATGACTGAGGGTGATTTCTACGGAAGTGAGAAATCGGTGGTAATTCCCAAAGAAGGTGCAGTCAAGATTGCATTAACCACAGCCGATGGTTCCACTCAAGTTCTCAAGGAAAAAACTACTGTACTAGAAGGCGAAGTAATTGATGCTTCGGTGATGAATGTCAAGGCTTTGCGGGAGTTTTATGCTCAGGAAATTGTCAAGGCGAAGAAAGAAGATATTTTGCTATCTCTCCATGTCAAGGCGACAATGATGAAGATCTCTGACCCGATTCTATTTGGTCATGCGGTGACGGTCTATTATCAAGATGTATTTGCTAAATATGCGGATATTTTCGCAGCATTGGGAATCAGTCCTAACAATGGTTTGGGGGATGTTTACGCCAAGATTCAATCTTTACCTGCTGAACAGAAAGAAGCGATCGCCGCAGACTTGGAAGCAGTTTATGAGAAGCAACCACGTCTGGCGATGGTCAACTCCGATAAGGGGATTACCAATCTGCATGTTCCTAGCGATGTGATTATTGACGCATCGATGGCGGCGACAATTCGCACTTCTGGCAAGATGTGGGGCGCGGATGGCAAGGCTTACGACACTAAGGCAATGATTCCCGATCGCTGTTATGCCACTATTTATCAAGCCTGTATCGAATTTTGTCAGGAAAATGGAGCCTTTGATGTCACCACGATGGGCAATGTCGCCAATGTCGGCTTGATGGCTCAGAAGGCTGAAGAATATGGCTCCCACGATAAGACTTTTGAGATTCCTGCGGATGGAATAGTGCGCGTTAGTGATGAGACTGGGGCTGTTCTCATTGAACATTCTGTCGCTAAGGGTGACATCTGGCGGATGTGTCAAACTAAGGATTTACCAATCCAAGATTGGGTGAAACTTGCGGTTAATCGGGCTAGAGCGACGGGAAATCCAACGATTTTTTGGCTAGATGAAGATCGCGCCCATGATGCGAATCTGATTACTAAGGTCAAAACCTATTTGCAAGACCATGACACCACAGGGCTAGATATCCAGATCATGTCCCCTGTGGCGGCGATGAAATTTACTTGCGAACAAATTAAGGTGGGTAAAAATGTGATTTCCGTAACTGGTAACGTATTGCGGGACTATCTCACGGATTTATTCCCAATTCTTGAACTTGGTACGAGTGCCAAAATGCTCTCGATTGTGCCATTGCTAGCAGGTGGGGGACTGTTTGAAACAGGTGCGGGTGGCTCGGCTCCTAAGCATGTTCAGCAGTTTCTCGAAGAAGGGCATTTGCGTTGGGATTCCCTCGGAGAATTTTTAGCGATCGCTGTTACCCTCGAAGACCTCGGACGTAAGACCAACAATGAGAATGCGAAGATCTTGGCAAATGCCCTAGACCAAGCCAATAGTCTCTATCTCAATAACGATAAATCACCCTCCCGCAAGATCGGCGGCATCGATAATCGCGGCAGTCATTTCTATATCGCGCTTTACTGGGCGCAGGCTCTAGCGGAACAGAATCAGAATTTAGAGCTAAAGTCAAAATTTGATGAGTTGGCACAGATCTTGAAAGAGAAAGAAAGCCAAATCCTTCTAGAATTGAATGCTGCTCAAGGTCAATCCATTGATATTGGCGGCTATTATTTTGCTGATTGTGATAAGGCTAGTCAAGCGATGCGTCCTAGCCAAACTTTAAATGAGGCGATTAATTCGCTCCATTAGATTTGAGAAGTATAACTTTTAGCCTAACAGTCGTTTATAATTTGGCTCAACGACAACTCAGGCTTGCCTTGACGATCGCTCAAGATACAATTCCTAACCAATTGGGTAAGCCCACTAATTCACCGACTTTGCGTTGGGTGTTTCAGTGTTTTATGGCGGTTCATTTAATCTCTTTTAATGGCGTTATTCAAATTGTTAATTTGTCTCTTCAACGCTACTATCTCGTCTTTGTCCCTGTTTCTTAATTATTTTTTCCTTCCAGTACGAGCGGAATGGCGGTTAAAAAGTCACCAACCAGATATAAAGAGCCACAAAGAATCACCACGTCATCCGATCGCGTATCATCAAAAGCCGCTACTAACCCCAACTCTAAACTACCAAAATACCGAGGCTCAGTCTTGAGAATTGAAACGGCGATCGCCGCTAGCTCCTCTGGCGCAGTTGTCGCAGGATTGGGAACAGGTACTAAAAATAGCAAATCATCGGCATCTAAAAGCGCTTTGAGAATACCAGATTGATCCTTAGTATTGAGAATGCCGATCACCCAAAGTTTGCGCTGATTGGGAAAAGACTCATCCACAAACTGCCTGAGATATTGCGCCGCCGCCACATTATGCGCTCCATCAATGAGGATTTTGTGTGAACTTCCATTGAGATTAAATTCTATCCATTGCAATCTTCCTGCCCATTCTGTATTTGCCATTCCCAACCTGATTGCATCATCGCTAATTTGCCAACCCTGATTTCGCAACGAGTGAATCACGGCGATCGCTACTGCTGAATTCATTAACTGATGCTGTCCCAATAATGGCAAAGGATACTCAAAATCTTGATATTTAGCACCCGTAACTGTTTTGGTTGCCGACTTCACCCAAGTTACTAACGCATCACATTCTGTTACTTTTGCTTGCAAAGCAGCGATCGCTTCAGGATCATTTTCAGCAATCACCACAGGAGATTTCAGCTTAATTATCCCTGCTTTTTCCGAAGCGATCGCTGCCAAATTATTTCCCAATTGCTGACAATGATCGAGTCCGATGGAAGTAATTGCTGAGACTAAAGGGCGATCGCATACATTAGTTGCGTCTAATCTCCCGCCTAAACCAGTCTCAATGATCGCAATATCAACGGTTTTTTCAGCAAAATACCACCACATCGCGGCTGTGATTATTTCAAACTGAGTTGGCGGAAATTCGGGATTAATCGCTTTTTCTACTCGATCCAAAGCCTCTAATAAATCCTGATTACTAATCCATTCGCCATTAATCGTAATTCTTTCGCGCCAATCCAGTAAATGTGGCGAAGTATAACGTCCCACTCGATAACCCGCCGCTTGCAAAATAGATAGCAAAAAAGCACAAACGGAACCTTTACCATTTGTGCCAGCCACATGAATGACGGGAACTTGTTGATGGGGATTGCCTAAAGTATGGAGCAGTTGTTGAATGCGGTCTAAACCAAGGTGAATGCCAAATTTATCAAAACTGGCAAGATATTCGGATATTAATGGATTAAATAAAGATGGATTAACTGGCTTTGGAGACATGAACTTCTAAGGCGTAGATTTTGCCTTGGGCATCGACTTCGACAATATGCCGACCTTGCATCGCAAATAGTTCACCACTATTACGTTTGCCAGCGATCGCCCAAATAGCTTCTAGTCCATTCTCTGTCCTTCTGGTCGTCCAAACACGTTGCATTCCCGAATAAGCATCAAAAAAATTCCGATATAACTGCGCGATCGCTTGTTTACCAATAACTTTACCCGCCCCCGCAGGATGAACTTCAGCCTGTTCGGCAAATAACTCGACTAATTCACTAAAGGCTTGTTCATTGCCATTAGCGCGATCGGAGAGTTCAAAATATTGGTCTAGAACAGTCATATTGCCCTACCTTAGTCCCTATAAAGCTAAAAATCTTATTTAATGCAATCTAGCAAGCTCAATTAGGGCTTTACTTTACATTTTGTTTTTATGTAAATATATATTAAGTCTAGATCTGCCTAATAAGCTTCACCCTATTGGGTTCAGTTACAGCCATAGAAGCGAAGCGCCGCCACCTGCTTCTTCGCTTCTAAAATATATTGAGAGAAACAAAATTAAGCACCAGAAAACCAAAAATTCCTAAAAGTGTTTTTTGTAATCTCGTTAAAACTGGCTTGATTTCATAAGCCACTAACAAACGATCTTTAGCAAGATCGGCTTCAGGTTTTTCCCATGTCTGCCCGTCATACCAACCCGACTCTTCATAAAAAATCTTGGCACTATCAAGGCGCTGCTTTACATGATTCCAGCCCGATAGCATTAATAAAATTGGCAAAAATAAGGCGATCGCCCCACCAATACTCGCTACCTCAATAAACCGCCATAAATGACGACTAGGTGAAGTAATGCTCATTGCCACAGGTGCAAATAAAACCGTAAAGCCTAGCCACATCCAAAATAGTTTTTGTAAATATTGCGATCGCCCCAGTTTTGCCCAACGATAAAAGAAAGCTTCCTTAAGCTCGACATATTCATTAAGCGGTTGTTGATCTTTAGGAACGGGACAGGTCATAGGTAAAGAGATGCTAGGTATGCTGTCAGTTTAACATCGACACTTACCGTGAGTGATCCCCGAAATCTAATAAATTGGTGGATTGGCTCTTAATTTAGTGATTACTTAGGTTTATCAACCATTTATCAACCATTTATCAACCTTAGCCAACCAAAAATCTGATTTGGGGTTAACTTTAGCTGATTTTCTAAAAACTCAGGCACAAGCAAAATCTCATTACCATTACTGTTAATACTTATCTCTATCGGTTGACGATCGCGCTGAAAAATTAATAGCGATCGCTCTTTCGGAAATAGCAACCATCCCATTTCTGTCCCATGTTTGAGACAATGCAAAATATTACCGATCACTCGCATTGGTGCTTGGTCAGGCGATAAAATTTCAATCACCCAATCTGGACAAATTGAAAATGTATTTTCGATTTCACCCACCGCATTAATAGGTAATCTCTCCCATCGAAACACAGCCACATCTGGCACAATTGAGCGATCGGCAAAAGTACAGCGCAATTCTGGTAAAGCCAATGCAGTCTGAACATCTTCCGTGGCAACATTTACTGCATTGCATAGCCTTAATTGCAGACGAGAATGTTGACCTTGGGGCATAGGTTTCTGATAAATATAACCATTAATAAATTCGTTAGCAGGTTTCGTTTCTGGTTGCTGCAAGAAGCGATCAACCGTAATTATAGGAATATCATGCGTAGCAAGGAACATCGTAGTTTGCCCTCTAGGGAAAGGTGCTAATACTGTAGATATTTTCGCGTCAAGTTAGCAGATGCTTACAGATTTATATTTTAACGATATTTTGTTACAAACTTCAATCAATGAAATTTTAGCGAAGTATTATACCGATCGCCTGATATCGATTACGCAAAGGGTTATATTAGAACCTAAGACAATTAATTATTTGCCCACAAGCAATTAGTAAAGCATTAACCAAGAACCAGTTATGACTGCAACCACCGCCGCCCCCAAGACCAAGTACGAAGCCGTGATTGGATTAGAAACCCATAGTCAATTGACCACGGCTTCCAAAATCTTTTGTAGCTGTTCAACCCAGTTTGGCGCACCGCCCAATACCAATGTTTGCCCTATTTGTCTTGGTATGCCAGGGGTGTTGCCTGTACTTAACGAAAAAGTATTGGAATATGCAGTCAAAACGGGACTAGCCCTAAATTGTCAAATTGCGCCCCACAGCAAATTCGATCGCAAACAATATTTTTACCCCGATCTTCCCAAAAACTATCAAGTTTCCCAATTTGACCTGCCGATCGCTGAGCATGGTTGGTTAGAAATTCAATTAGAAGATGGTACGACCAAACGGATTGGCATCACCCGCTTACACATGGAAGAGGATGCAGGGAAATTAGTTCATGGCGGTAGCGATCGCCTTTCAGGCTCCAGTCATTCTCTTGTCGATTTCAATCGGACAGGTGTGCCATTATGTGAAATTGTCTCCGAGCCAGATATGCGAACAGGTGCAGAAGCCGCCGCCTATGCTCAAGAATTACGGCGAATTGTCCGCTACCTCGGTGTTTGCGATGGCAATATGCAAGAAGGTTCGCTCCGTTGTGATGTGAATATCTCTGTCCGCCCTGTCGGTCGTGAGCAGTTCGGCACAAAGGTAGAAATCAAAAACATGAATTCCTTCAATGCCATTCAACGGGCGATCGATTATGAAATCCATCGTCAAGTCGAAGCGATCGAGGCAGGTGAAGCGATCAAGCAAGAAACTCGTCTTTGGGAAGAGAACAAACAATGCACGATTAGTATGCGTTCTAAAGAAGGCGCGAGTGACTATCGCTATTTCCCTGAACCTGACCTGATGGCGATCGAGGTTCCACTTACTACGCTAGAGAAATATCGCTCTGAGTTGCCAACCCTCCCTGCGGCGCAACGTTATCGCTATCATCATGAGTTTGGACTGACTCCCTACGATGCGGCTTTGATTGCCGACGATCGCAGTATTGCTGAGTTTTTTGATGCGACTATCCTCACAGGCGCTGAACCGAAGCAAGTTTTTAACTGGTTAATGGGTGATATTACCGCTTATCTGAATGAGAACAAACTGAAAATCGCTGATATTGCCCTCACTCCTGCAACTTTAGGCGAAATGATTGCGCTGATTACCGATGGCACAATCAGCAGCAAAATCGCCAAGGACATCCTGCCTGAATTAATCCTCAAGAGTGGTTCAGTCAAGGATTTAGTGGCGGCTAAGGGTTTAACGGTTCTCGCTGGTGCGGAATTGGAAAAAATCATTGATGAAGTGATAGCTGCTAATCCGAAGGAAGTGGAACAGTACAAGGGCGGCAAGACTAAGCTCTTGGGCTTCTTTGTCGGTAAGGTGATGAAGCAAACTCAAGGACGTGCGGAACCGCAATCAACGAATAACTTGATTGCCGCTAAACTCTCAGACTAATTTATCTTTACTGCCCAAAAAACAAAAAAGTAGTAAACCCAAAAAAAGATAGAGGCAATTCATGAATTGCCTCTACCTTTTTTTGTGCTAAATTGCGAAGCAGTTAAAACCCACATTTCGCATACTTTAGCAAATATTCGCGATTGTATCGACTAATACTTTTAACTTAATCGGCTTACTTAAATATTCATTTGCGCCAGCCGCTAAACAACGATCGCGATCGCCTTCCATTGCTAAGGCAGTTAAAGCAATAATCGGAATATCAACCAAATTAGGATCGAGGCGAATTTGCTTGATTGCTTCGAGACCATCCATGACGGGCATTTGAATATCCATCAAAATTACATCAGGATGTTCGGCTTTGGCAACGGCGATCGCCTGTTGTCCGTCTGTAGCAAATACAAGGCGATACCCCTTAGCTTCTAGGTAGCTAGAAAATGTATTGATATTAGCTTCGTTATCTTCGGCAAGCAAAATCAAGGGAGATTTTAGGTTGTCAGTTTGGCTTTGATCGATTTGGCTTTGATCGATTGGAGATGGCTCTGTCAAATCATATTGAGTTTGGATTTCGAGGTTAGGATTTTCTAGATTTAAGGGAAGCTTAACGGCAAAGCAACTACCTACTCCCAATTCGCTGGTGAGTTCGACACTGCCTCCGTGAAGTTCGACAATTCTTTTGACTAGAGCCAAGCCTAAACCAGTGCCATTATATTGACGGTTTAACGCACTATCGATTTGGATAAAGGGCTGAAATAGCTTTTTGATATTCTCGGCTGAGATGCCTATCCCTGTATCAGTCACAGCTATCTTTAAATAAGTTGAAGATATGAGATTAGTCTCGCCCGCAACAAGGGTAACTTCTAACGTGATTCTTCCTCCCTCTAAAGTAAACTTCACCGCATTATTTAACAGATTGATTAAGACTTGACGAATGCGGCGCTCATCTAGCATTGTTTGGGGTAGATGTGGAGGGACTCTCAAGGATAGTTGAATCTGTTTTGTGAAAGCCTGCTGCTTGATAAATGACAAACTCGATTTACACAGACTCTCTATGTTGGTATCGGTTATATGTAGCTCAATTTGTCCAGCTTCAATTTTTGCGACATCGAGAATGTCATTAATCAATGCTAAAAGATGGGTACTGCTGCTCTCAATGGTCTCTAATGCTCTGAGTTGGCGGTCATTAATATCGCCAAATATCCCCTCCTGTAGTGACTCGTTCATGCCCAAAATCGAATTGAGGGGTGTCCGCAACTCATGGCTCATATTGGCGAGAAATTCATCTTTGAGGCGAGTGGCTCGCATTAGCTCTTCGTTGGCTAACTTTAACTGTGCTTCGGCAAACTTGCGATCGCTAATATCTTGAAAAGTACCGACTATACCCACAATTTCTCCCGATGCATCTCGCAGGGGAATTTTATTAGTCTCTACCCAGTTTATTTCTCCATTAGCTAAGGTAATCGTCTCTTCAAGACCGATTTTTGAGAGTCCAGACTCCATTACGGCGCGATCGTCTTCTAGATATTTAAGGGCTTCTTCTTCAGTAAAAGAAAAATCAAAATTTGTTTTGCCAATAACATCTAAAGGTGATTCCAATCCAGAGATTTTAGCAAAAAGCTGATTACAGCCCAATAGAACTGACTGACGATCTTTCCAAAATACTGCCAATGGGAAAGAATCGAGGACAGTTTGGAGAAATCGTTCCCGCTCTTGTAGTTCTTGAGTACGCTCTAGAACACGCTGTTCTAGCTCATGGTTGAGGCGATTGAGGGCTTCATTGGCATTTTTGCGCTGCAATTCTGCCGATGCTCTGGCTGCAAAAACTTTTAAAATGTCGATCGCTTCAGCTTTTTTTGTTTTTGACATTAGCTGTGTGTCTAAAACACAAAGATTGCCGATTGTCTTGCCATGTTCATCTTTTAAGGCAATTCCTAAGTAGCTTTCGGCTTGCATAGCCGAAAGATCGCGATCTCCTACAAATATTTTTTGAACCCCTTGCTCACAATAATATTCTCCTTCTTGCAAGGAAATTTCGCAGGGAGTCTTGATTGGTAGATAGGAAAAAGGAGGTTGTATGCTGCCATTTGCCCAGAATCCTAATGTAACCAAATGATCGCTAACAAATTCGGTTATGCAGGCATAGTCGCTATCGAGAGCGTCGGCAAGGTGACGCACCAATTCCACAAAAAAGTCCGCTCCTGTAACGGCGGCGGTTCCTGTTACCAGTTTTTGTAAGACTGTCTCTACCCGTTTGCGATCGCTAATATCGGTAATCGTCCCCACATAACCAATGATTTCGCCATAGATATCGTGTTCGGCTTTGGCTCGTGTAAGCACCCAAGTTATAGTGCCATCGGGCTTTTGAAAACGACACTCAAGTTCAAACGGGCGGCGCTCCTCTACGGAGGCATACCATTCTGCGCCAACTTTTTCACGATCTTCAGGATGCAATGCTCTCGCCCAGTTCGGACCAGATGCTTCGGCTACGGTCAAGCCTGCGATCTCACACCAGCGATCGTTGAGGTAGATCGCATCACCAGTGGTATTAGTGCGATAAATGCCCACAGGCGCAAAGGCGGCTAGAGACTCAAAACGTTTCTGACTTTCCCGCAATGACTCTTCGGTTTTTAAGCGCTCTTGATTTTCTTGTTTTAATTCGGCGATCGCCTGATGTAGTTCGGCAGTCCGTTCCTTAATTGTATTTTCTAAACTTTCCTGAGAAAGTCTTAATTGCAGTTCAACTGTTTTTAGGGAAGTGACATCACGGATCACCCCAACTCGGCTGAAGTGCGAATTTTCAATAATGCAAGTTTCAGAAATTAAAGCTAAATAATTTGTACCATCGGCTCGACAGACGATAACTTCCCCTTCAATGCTGCAAATCTCGGTAGCACAAGAAGGGCGCTGATGTGACCACCAAGCTTTTAGATAGGGTTGTTTTAATATTTGAATTGGTTGCCCGATCGCTGCTTCAGGAGAAACATCACAAAACTCGGCAAGAGTATTGTTAATGTACTGGATATTTCCTTGCTCATCTAAGATATAAATGCCATCTTTGACGCTCTGTACTGCACGGTTGAGTAATTGTAACTGCCCATCGGTTTGGTGGCGACTTAGGGTTTTACTTATGGTTACGGGTAAAATTTTTAGATAGTTGCGTTCAGGATCTTTGATTAGATAGTCCGCCGCGCCCTGACCCATCAGTCTTGCCGCCGTTTCTTCGTCCCCACTACCTGTCGAGATCACAAATGGACAATTTTGTTCTTGAAGAATCGCAAATAGTTCGCTAGAATTTCCATCGCCTAGGTTGTAGTCGAGAATCGCGATTTGAAATGTGCGATCGCGCAGAATTTCCCGCGCCTCTGACAGTGAGCTTGCCAAGGTGTATTCATAGGGCAAGTCATACTGTTTCACTGTGCGACTGAAGGCAAGGCGATCTATCTGGTCGTCTTCGACAAGCAGAAGTTGAATTTTTTCTGAACTATTGGCGGAGGGAATCATAAACTTATTGGGAAATATTTACATAAAATCAAGAAACAAAACTCGAAATTTCGCTTAGCCGCCAATATTGATAAAGAATTTGTAATTTATCGACAAAATCGGGATACTCTAGCGGCTTGACAACGTTTGAGGGTCATTCGCGGATTCTGCTATGGGTAATGTAAACCAAAATGTACTGCCCTTGCCAACTTCAGAGGTCAACCAAATTTTGCCACCATAGGTTTCAACAATTTTTTTGACGATCGCTAAGCCTAACCCCGTACTCTCCGACTGATCTCGCGGCACTAGGGTTTGAAAGATCTGAAACACCTTATCAAAGTGTCTAGACTCTATACCCATACCCGTATCACTGACATAAAACTCCCAGTAGTCATCTTTTTGAGAATGACCGATGTAAATTTTACCTTCAGGCTTACCCATATACTTTACAGCATTGCCGATTAAATTCTGAAATACCTGTTGCATTCGCGTCTTTTCTGCCCACAAAATCGGCAAATCAGTAGCGATCGCAATCTGAATTCCATTAGGTGCGGCAATTATGTCAATGGTTTCGTGAAGTAATTGCGAAAGATTTACTTGGGTCTTATTTTCCTTTACCCGACTCACACGGGAATATTGCAATACGCCATCAATGAGATCGTCCATGCGCCTTACCCGCCCACTCATCAGCTTCAGCATATCGCGTCCCTCGTCATCAAGGCGATCGCCATAATCATTTAGCAACCAGTCTGCGAGGGAAGAGATGCCGCGCAAGGGAGCCTTGAGATCGTGAGAGATGATATAGGCAAAGTCTTTGAGTTCTTGATTGACGGCGGCTAGTTCCGAAACTAATTTTAGCTGGCGATTTTCTGACATTTTTCGCTCGATCACATGGAGAATAGAGCGTTCCAGTAAGGTGGCACTTAAAAGATTTCCCTTAACCAAATAGTCAGAAGCTCCTATTGAAGTAACTGTCTCCTGCGAAGTTTGCGCCCCTTGCAAAAAATCTTCAGGCTTTTTACCCACTTTGTCAACTAATGAGATGAGCGCGATCGGGGTTCCGCAGATATCCGCAGCCAGTTGGGTCAGGTCGTCATATACCTGTTCGGGCAAGGTATCGAGAATCTGGTAGCGATCAAGAGCGGCTTGGCGATCGCTCTCATTGGCAGGAATTTCAGGTGTTTGCATATAGTACGAATTATGGTGAATAAGGAAGCGGAATCTCTAAAGCAACTCTTGAATTAATAAAGCTAATTGCTTAAGTTTAATTGGTTTGCTGATGTATTCATTTGCGCCAGCCGCTAGACACCGATCGCGATCGCCTTCCATCGCCAAGGCAGTCAAGGCGATAATGGGAATATTGGCGAAAATAGGATCGAGGCGTATTTGCCTAGTGGCTTCGAGTCCATCCATCACAGGCATTTGAACATCCATGAGGATTAAGTCGGGGTGATCAGATTTAGCTAAGGCGATCGCCTCTTGACCATCTTTTGCGACGATGATGCGATAGCCTTTTGCGCCAAGGTAGCTAGAAATCGTAGCGATATTTGCTTCATTGTCCTCTGCTAACAGGAGCAAGGGTGGTGCTAATGGTGTTGAGGGGATGGGTTGAAGGTGAGAAACTGGGCTAGGTTGGGACTCAGGTTTAGGAGTAGGAAGAACGGCGTTTCCACAGGGTAGCTCGATTGTAAAGCAACTGCCCACGCCCAACTCGCTGGTTAAACTCACGCTGCCCTCGTGCAGTTCCATGATCCGTTTTACGAGGGCAAGCCCTAAGCCTGTCCCTTCAAATTTGCGATTTAAGGCGCTATCAATTTGGATAAACGGCTGGAATAGTTTTTTGATATTTTCTGGAGCAATGCCAATACCAGTATCCTGTACAGCAAACCTTAGAAAAGATTTCTCTCCATACTCTTCTCCTGACAATAGAGAGACTGCCAAAGTGATGCTCCCGCCTACATCGGTAAATTTGATAGCATTATTGAGTAGGTTAATCAGAACTTGACGGATACGCCTCTCGTCTAGGATTATGTCGGGCAAATTTTGAGGAATCTGTTCGATGATCCGAATTTGTTTGCGTTGAGCTTGTTGACTGATAAAGATAATGCTGGATTTACAGAGGTTTTGAACCGATGTGGCACTTAAATCTAGGATCATTTGTCCAGACTCGATTTTGGCGACATCGAGAATGTCATTAATCAGCGACAAAAGATGATGGCCGCTATTTTCCACAGTTTTCAAGGCTTTGATTTGCCGATCGCTGACTGCCCCAAACACTCCATCCTGTAATCCTTCAGTCATCCCCAAAATTACGTTGAGAGGTGTACGCAGTTCGTGGCTCATGCTGGCGAGAAACTCATCTTTGAGGCGCGTGGCTCGCATCAGTTCTTCATTGGTATGTTGAAGTTGAAGTTCAGCTAGTTTGCGATCGCTGATATCCATGATAATCCCAAATAGCCGAGTTATCTGTCCCCCTTCATTGGCGATCGCTTCCGCCTTAACAAAAATATACCCCAAAGAACCATCGGTGCGAATAATCTGTAAATCTGTTTCAAAGGTTTCGCCAATCTGAATTGTTCTATCGATTAGATGTAGAAATCGTTTGCGATCGTCAGTGGGAAAATATGTCAGCAGCTCTTCATAGTTTGGCTCTGGGCAATCAGGATCGAGCTTGAAAATCCTGAAAATTTCCGAAGACCAAGAATTTTCTCTAGTTTGTACATCCAATTCCCAACTACCGAGATGGGCAATTTGCTGAGCTTCACGCAAGCGACTCTCACTACTTTTTAAATCAGCAGTTCGCGCCTGTACTTTTTCTTCCAAGGTTTCATTAAGTTGCCGCAACATCTCAACGGATTGCTTACGCTCCAGACGGATTTCGGCTTCTCTAAGTTCTCGGCGCACCACCTCAGTTAGTCGGGTTAGGCTTCCCTTCATCAGATAGTCATTGGCTCCCTGTCGCATTAGCTCTACCGCCGAGGCTTCGCCAATTGTGCCTGATATGACAATAAAGGGCAGATTGGGATTGATTTGTTTGACAATTTCGAGAGCCATAGGAGCGTTAAAGCTGGCGGGGAGGTTGTAATCTGACAGCACAATATCCCAAGTGCGTCTTAACAAAGCATCGCGAACGGTCGCCGCAGTTTCCACACGCTCCCAAACAACATTAAAACCACCACGCTTTAGCTCTCGCAGGGTTAACAGCGCATCATCTTCCGAATCTTCAATGAGCAAAGCATTGAGTGTCTCACTCATGGGTTATTAACTCCTGTTGGCAAGGATTCATTGATCAAAGCCCAGTAAAGCCCCAGTTGGCTCACGGCTTCGGTAAAGAGAGCAAACTCAACGGGTTTGCGAACATAGCTGTTAGCGCCCAAATTGTAGCTCTCAATAATATCGCGATCTTCACTAGAAGATGTCAGCACCACGATTGGTAAAAGGCGAGTGCGTTCGTTGGATCTGATCTGTCGCAGGACTTCTAGTCCACTGATTTTGGGAAGCTTGAGGTCGAGCAGGATCACACTTGGTAATGGGTCGGCATTAAACACCATCGTCAGAGCCTCTTCACCATTGCGGGCAACGAGAATTTCATTAGCAACGTTTGCCTTTCGGAGCGCCCGTAGTGTGAGTCTTTCATCATCGGGGTTGTCTTCAACTAAGATAATCTTACTCATTTTCATTTCCTAGGCTCCTTTCTTGATCGCTGTATTAGGCACAGTAAAATAAATAGTTGCCCCCTGTTCCACAGATCCTTCAGCCCAAACTCTACCACCATGACGATGAATGGCGCGTTGAACGGTGGCTAAACCAATACCCGTTCCTGCAAATTCATTAGTATCATGCAAGCGCTGGAAGACACCAAATAACATCTTGGCAAATTTCATATTAAAACCTGCTCCATCATCGCGCATAAAGTAGGTTAAATGATCTTCTTGTTGCAAAACTCCAAATTCGATTAGAGCCGAGTCATGGTGGCTGGTAAATTTCCAAGCATTTTGCACCAGATTGCTGATCACAACCTGCATCAATGTCCGATCGGCGGAGACGATAATATTGGGGGCGATCGCAAATTTAACTTGCCGTTCTGGGTTGATTGCTTGCAATTCATCAATCTGCTCTTGTACCAAGGCACTCAGGTTAACAGTGGTATATTGCATTTCCGATCGCGACACGCGGGAGAGTCGCAACAGGTCATCGATCAGCATCCCCATGCGTTGAATGTTGCGACGGATGCGATCGAAGTAGTCTTTAGCATCATCATCAAAGCGATCGCCATAGTCCTCAATCAAGGCATTACTAAAGCCATCGATTGCGCGTAAAGGCGATCGCAGATCGTGAGACACGGAATAAGCAAAGGCTTCTAGCTCTTGATTGGAGGCTTCTAATTGCGCGGTGGTTTGCTGTAGTTTTCTTTCCGCCTCTTTGCGGGCGGAGACATCACGACAGACACAAATTAGTAAATTATCTTCGGTCAAAGTGAGCGATAACCCCTCTGTAAATGTTGTTCCATCTTTACGAATCGCGATCGCTTCCCCTTCCCAATGCCTATGCTCTCCCAGAACTGGAAACACTTCACGCTGAATACGTTGAAGCTCTTCTGACGCATAGAGCATTCTCCAATTTTTGCCCAATAGATCCTGTGGGTGATCGTAGCCAAATAGATTAACGTGAGACGAGTTTAGGTAAACATAGCAATCGTCTTTAAGAATCGCGATGCCATCTACAGCAGATTCGATCGCCGTGAGTTGTTGTTTGAGTTGCTGTTCTGCTTGCTTGCGATCGCTTATATCCTGTGCAGTACCAATGGTTAATTTTATCTGTCCGCGATCGTCTCGACTAAATACTGTGTCTCGACTATAGAGCCATCGCCATTCACCATTAGCATGGCGCATCCGATATTCTATTTCAAAAATCTCTCTATCTTGAGAAGTATCCATTTGTTGATAGTAGTCAGGCATTTTCGCTAGGTCTTCGGGATGCATCAAGTTTGCAAATAAGGCCGATCCCATCGCCTGAATCTCAGTGGTTGAGTAGCCGAGGACAGATGCAATCTCGCGATTGCTGTAAACATTGCAATGTTCTTGTAGATCGTAGAGATAGAGAATATTCGGCGATGCCTCAGCAATTTTTTGAATAAATTTTTGGCTTTCTAAAATCTCCTGTTCTGCTTGCTTGCGATCGCTAATATCTTGGGCGATGCCTAAAAAGCCAATAATTTCTTGATTAGCATCCTTGAGAGCCGTAATAGAGAGCAACACAGGAAAACGAGAGCCATCTTGGCAGATGTAAGTCCATTCGTCTTCACTAGCCATGCCTAGACGCGCTTTGGCGACAAGCACCTCAAAGCCGACAGGAATATTCTGCCCTAGCTCCAAAGAGAGGGTTGCCGCTCTATTAACTACCTCCTGCGGATCGTGAATAATTGCGGGAGTAAATTGACCAATTAGTTCAGAGGCGCTGTAGCCCAACATTCTCTCCGCAGCTTTGTTAAAGGTCTGAATTACGCCATTTAAATCGGTGGAAATCAATGCATAATCAGCACCATCGAGAATCGCTTGATGTAAGCTATTGATCTGCCAAAGTGCTTGAGTGCGTTCTTCGACCTTGGTTTCTAGCTCTTGATTGAGTTGTTGTAGGGATGCCTCGGCTTGTTTGCGATCGCTAATATCCGTAATCGTGCCAACATAACCGATGGTTTCACCAAACTGATCGCGCTCAGCCACAGCCTGACCATATCCCCAAGTAGTCTGCCCAGAATTGTTCTTAAACCGATACTCCAGACTAAACGGACGATTTTCTGTAACAGAAGTCTTCCATTCAGTAGAAACCAGTTCGCGATCGCTGGGGTGAATACCATCGAGCCAGCCAAAACCAGTTGCTTCAGACAAGGCTAACCCTGAAATTTGAAGCCAGCGTTCGTTCACATATATGCATCTGCCCTCAACATCTGTCCGAAAAATTCCCACAGGTGCGGCGGCGGCTAGAGACGTGAAAAGTTTCTGACTTTCCCGTAATGACACTTCGGTTTTTAAGCGTTGTTGATTTTCTTGCTGTAAATCGGCGATCGCTTGATGTAGCTCATTAGTCCTTGCCTTAACAGTATCCTCCTTACGCCTTAGCTCAAATTGACTAATCACTAGACGGCTTAAGGCTTCTAGTTGTCTGATTTGCAGATCGGTAAGATTGTGCGGTTGACGATCAATCACACATAATGTCCCCAAAGCAAAACTATCTTCAGTAATTAGCGGAATTCCCACATAAAAGCGAATATTTGGATCGTCTACCACTAATGGATTGTCAGCAAATCGCGAATCTTTACTTGCATCAGGGACATTTAAGATCGCTTTAGCCGCAACCGCATGACCACAAAAGGAAATATCACGGGATGTTTCTGTGACCTCAAGCCCAACATTGGATTTAAACCATTGGCGATTATTGTCAATCAATGAGATCAGGGCGATCGGCGTTCCGCATATATCCGAAGCCAGTTGGGTCAATTCGTCATAGACCTGTTCTGGTAATGTATCGAGAATTTTGTAGCGATCAAGGGCTGCTTGGCGATCGCTTTCATTGGCGGGAATTTCAGGCTGTTTCATAGAATTAACTACATTGAGTTTTTCAATTGCAAAGTTTTTTGGGACTGCGGGAATTTGCAAATCTCATCAATTACCCCTCCCTAGCCCTCCCCTTGCAAAGGGGAGGGTGTACACACAAGTTGTCAGCTATAGCGCGAGCTACTAAAGATCCCCCTCAATCCCCCTTAAAAAGGGGGAAGAAGAAAATTTAATTTATTCTCCCCCCTTTTTAAGGCTACCGTGTACACACAAGTCTAAATTGTTTGATCGCATCCTGAATACCCTGCAATAAATTGCGGGCTGAAAGCTAAAACCCGTTGAAACGGGTTGAAAATCAGGAATTAGTCAGTTTTAACTGACTTTAGCTTTTAGCCAAGAACTTTAGTTCTTGGTTCTCGCAACTTGTGTGTACACGGTAGCTTACGAAAGGGGGGGAGAATATAAGAATTATCTTCTTCCCCCTTTACAAGGGGGATTGAGGGGGATCTCTTAGAGTTTTTTATCGGAGAAACTAATTCTTAAATAGTTTATTAACCCTCAAAAATTTCAGGTAAATTTATTTATGATTCGTGCTGTAATTGAAACCGCGAAGGGAACCATCCGTGCTGAGTTTGATGACGAACACGCTCCCATTACTGTCAAAAACTTCGTTGACCTAGCTAAGCATGGTTTCTATGACGGGCTAACCTTTCACCGTGTCGAACCAGGATTTGTGATTCAAGGCGGCGATCCTCTTGGTAATGGTACTGGCGGATCAGGCGATCGCATTAAGTTAGAAATTTTTGCTGAGGGTGACACGGCGGCAACTGTCGGTCAAGTTTTAACTGGCGGCAAAAAGCCTGTACTTAAGCACAACAAAGCTGGCGTATTTTCAATGGCGCGTACCAATGATCCCAACAGTGCCACAAGCCAATTTTTCATCACTCTCGGTGATGCGTCATTTTTAGATGGTCAATATGCTGCTTTTGGCTATACCGCCGATACCGAAGTCGCTCAAGCCATTCGTCGCGGCGACAAAATCATCTCGATCACGGTTGAAGAATAAATTAAGTTTGGCGGCGCTTTGCGCCGCCTTTTCTAACTCAACGAACGATAAAAGTTGAGTCAATGCTCTGATCGTATACTTTGCCACTCTTGGTAGTTTGCTTAATCACAAGACCATAGGCGGCTCGGTAATCAGTTTTGAGCCAAGGTGAACAATAGCGCCCCACAGGCAAAGTGTAAATATTGCCATTTACGATCGCCCCATTGCTCGGTTCTAATTTCGGGGGAATCTTGAAGATAATGCTGCGCCGTTGAATGTAATCATCAGCAATTACACCTGTTGCTGATTCTTTGCTAAAACATTGCACCTCGATTTGAGTATCTTTCAGCAGGGCGCGAACATTACCGCGATCGCTTAGGACTAACTGATTTTCTGTGCCCACACCTGATATTTTTTGTAATTCAAAAGCACTGACGCGATCGGGGGCAAAACCGCCTGTTATTTTGATTACTTGCAGATTTGGTTCATTACTAATTTGATATTCCAAAGTCGCAGGAATATCAAAATCAATTATTGCCTCCTCATTACGGACATTAGCGATCGCCCTAACCTCCACGCGATCAATTCCTAATGTTTGCGGTGTGGCCGCCGCCGCCCATTCAAAGCGATAGAATAACCGCGCCGTATCTTTGAGATAAGTATATTCATCTGGCACATCCGAACTGGGGCGCAATAAGCGCGACAATCCACTACGCTCGACCCAGATATTTCTAATCAAGCCAACTTTTTTGCCTAAAGTATCGATTAAAGCAGCGCGATCGCCTGTAATTTCTGTAGGAATATCTAAACGCGGTATGAGTGTAACCTTGCCATAGAAGCCTGTTTCGCCGTTGCGTCCATTACTGCTAGCAGCACCATCGCGCCCGCCTTCACAAGAATAGGTATCGATGCGGGAAACACCCTTACTGGTGCGCCGATACAACCAATCATCTTGACGATATTCAGAAATTCGCGATGATGATCGAGAAAAATCAAAATCATCTGACGATCGCCGACAAAGCTTTGTCTCGGTAGAGTGATATTTCCAAGGAGCCTTAGCATCTTGCTTATCATCCTTTTTGTCATCTTTCTTCGCGTCTTTAAAGGGACGGCGCTCAATTTCCCAAGCGCAATATCTGATCCGCCATTCTGATTTTTGGCATTCACAACCCTTACCAGCGATCGCACCCCTTCCATTCCGACCACCCTGACCACCCGCATTACGAATTTCTATTTGCTGAAGGTTAGCAATATCAGTATAAAAAATGGTGGCATCGCCGCCGTTACCGCCCCGACCACCATGACCACCATTGCCGCCGCTTCCGCCCGATGCACCTAATAGTGAATATTCAGGGCGATAGGGCTGTTCACAACTATTCGCCGATCGCCCTGCGATTCCGTCTTCACCATCTTCCCCAACAGTGCCATTGAGATTATGGGATTCTGGTTTCCCATTACCCACGATTTTGATATTCGTCCCATCGCGCCCACTGCGTCCATCACGACCGCGATCGCCATCTTGTCCTCTTATTCCAAACGCGGTTTGTGCGATCGCCTCTGATTGCGCTAAAGCAATAGTAGATGCAGTAAAAATAGTGATCGATAAAGCTCGAATCAGCGATCGGGTGGTCAATACAGTCACAGTAAACACAGTCATATTAGTTATATCGAAATCATTTATTTTCTTTTATTTACTTTGTTGACAGGGGTTGGACAAAACGAGTTCCATCGAAATATGTTATGATTCGTCATGCCTAGATATGGTTGAACAATATGATTTCCCAAGAATTAGATAGAGTTCAAAGATCAATCATTACCATCCACAGAGATTTGTTTGGTGAAAGTCCTTCGCCTATGAAGTTACAGAAGCTGTGTTACTACGCTCAGGCTTACGCCTTAGCTGAGAAAAAGTCTTTGTTTTCGGAAGATTTTCGTGCTTGGCAACATGGTCCAGTGATTCATGAACTATACAATAAGTATAAAGATTACAAATGGCACCCGATCAATGATGAAGATTTGGGTGAACCAGATGATATTAATTTCGAGCATTTATGCGATATCGTAAGTGCCTATGGACGTTATGATGGCGCAGCACTTAGTACAATGACCCATAGAGAAAAACCTTGGTTAGAAGCAAGAGGAGATTTGGAAGAATTGGCTGGTAGTGATGCGTTGATTTCTAAAGAATCTTTAGCCGACTACTTTGCTTCTAAGTTAAGAGTAAATGGCTAAAAGTAGAATTGCTATTATTGCTGAACAAGCTGAAAAAGCCGTTGCCGAAGAGCGTCTTCGTGTTTCCTTTGAATATATTGACTGGGACTCTGAGGAGTTCTTTTTTCATGGAATGGAGGTCAGCTATTATCAGAAATTTTTTAATTGCATAGCAACAATACAATCGAGTAAGGAAAGGGAAATAACCGAGCAAACCCACCCTAGCCTATTTCCTAAGTCAATTTTCAATACTAAAACCTCGATTAGACTGTCGTTTCCTATTCAAGTAACCGAAAAAATCAAGGATAAACTTTTTGTGCAAACAAGAGATGAACAAACATCGCTGGATCAAGCTGAAGAGATAGTTTCGAGAGCCTTTGAAGTAAGGCTAGGAAAAAATCACGGGCGGATTCATGGGTTTATCTGGAATAACACGTTTAATATCGTCTGGTTTGATCCTGCACATAACTTGTACCCAATGAAAAATGGGATCAAAAAACATATAGATGCTGCCTCGGTCAAATGCTTTTCACCAGATGAAGTTTTACGGCTTCAAGAAAGAATAAAGGAGCTACAGAAAGAAAATGCAGAACTGTACGAGTCTTTGTGTAGTGGTTAATTAAAATATCCTCAAAGGTAAATCCCAAATATGTCTCTAAATCAAGGGCAACAGCTAGAAGCGTATAGTACAAAACATCCTCAAGAGGTTCTACTAGTCAAGTTAAAAATTGACGACGAACTTGATGAAGTGATGATTTTTAAGGGGTTTTCCAGTTCGTTAATGCGAGCGACTGCCTTTGATCCTGATGTGCCAGTAATTAGCGATCGCGCTGAAATTATCACTATTGATCGCCTCAGCGCCCCTTATCAGCCAAATGCCCCCAAATATATTCAACAGCAAATAACATGGGAAAAATTTCAAGAGCAATGGACATAAGAGACTTGTGAAAAAACAAAATATTAGAGAATATAGAACAATATTTCTGACCAGCTTTGTTGGTAGCACTGTTAAACAAATTCTAACGATATATTGATAATTTGCTCATCAGATAAAGGGACGGGTAAGAGTTGAATTTGAGCGCGATCGCCATATACATCTAACTTTTTGGCGATCGCTTCCGTAATTCCACCTTCAGTTAAAAAATATGGCAATACATTAATTTGATTAATTCCTGCTGACAATAGATTTTCGATTTGAGTTTCGATTTTTGGCTCCACACCCCAATAGGCGGCGATCGCTTGGCAATGGGTAGCTAAATCCTCAACTACTTGATTTGCGCCTGATAGACGACTACCGTGAGAAACTAAAATTTGTCCCGACTTTTCTGGGTTTTCAGTATTTCTATATTTCTGAAAATGTTGTAATAGTAAATTAGGGATCTGTGAATTAGTCCCTAAGTGGGAAGTTACTCGAAGTATTAACTTTTCTTGCGCCTTTATTTGCACGTTGTCTTGAGCGATCGCCACTTCATGGAGGATATCTTCACTAACATGAACCCCTGCCAACAAAAACAAAGGCAAGATCACAATTTCCTTAATGCCAAGGGGGATCACTTCATCAGCGAACTGCTCTAATTGCTGTGCAAGTGACTGGGCTTGACCTTCCAGACAGCCGCCGCTAATCGGATGATCACTATGAGTTCTGGCAACTGTTACCAAATTTTGTAACGCTAACCAAGAACGGCGATCGCTACTGCCATGAGTGACGAAAAAAAGTGCGGCGGCGGTCATAGTCTCTAAATAAGTATAATTGTGATAAGTAGGTAGCCTTAATAAAAAACAGAACCGAAAGAAGCTGATTTGCCCGCGAA
>JANMFC010000560.1:0-3051 GCA_031377675.1 Pseudanabaena sp. OTE_70b_metabat_355
TGTACACACAACTACAGGAATTTGTAAATCTCATCAATTACCCCTCCCTAGCCCTCCCCTTGCAAAGGGGAGGGAACAAGATTTCTAGTTTTCCCCCTTTGCAAGGGGGAATTAAAGGGGGTATTTAGACTTGTGTGTACACGGTAGATTGTAAAGGGGGGAGAATTAATTTTCTTCTTCCCCCTTTACAAGGGGGATTGAGGGGGATCTCTTAAAATCTTTAACCAACAACATTCATTAACTCAAGGAAATTATTATGCAGACAATTAATATTGGACTTACCGACACACAGCGCCAAGGTGTGATTGACCTCCTCAACAACGACTTGGCAGACAGCTATTTGCTGCTAGTCAAAACTAAAAAATATCATTGGGATGTAGTCGGTCCTCAATTCTTGACTTTGCATAAACTATGGCAAGCGCATTATGAAGCCCTCACGATTAATGTCGATGCGATCGCTGAACGGATTAGAACCCTCGGTGGATATCCTGTCGGCACGATGGAAGGATTTTTGAAAATCTGTTCTCTCAAAGAAGATGCGGGTAAAATCCCCACCGCCACTGGTATGGTATCGCACTTGCTAGCGGATCATGAACAGGTGGTACGGAACTTGCGTGAACATATTGAGAAATGTTGCAACAAGTTTAAAGATGACGGAACCGCAGACTTTCTCACAGCTTTGATGGAGCAGCATGAGCAAATCTCATGGATGCTGCGTTCTTTTGTGGAAGGCGAAGCGATCGCATCCAATGGTGCAAAGCCAGAACCTGATAAAAAAACTGTCGGAGTTTAAAAAACTCCTCAAAACCTAAGTAGCGAGTGGCGGCGCTTCGCGCCGCCACTCCTTTTTGGAATTTAGAGTAAACCAATAAATGTTTAAACTATCTACTAAGTTATTTATTGCCATATTAGCGATCGCAACAACATTCTTACTGCTCTATTTGCAGCCATTGTCAGCGAAGGCTATTCTGTCCGATTTCTTGACTACTCCTCAACCTGAATTAATCGCAACTGCGGCAACTGCTCCTTATCTCGAAACCGCAATTTTGGGCGGCAAACCGATCAGTGTTTTATATTTAACTCGTGATGGTGATAAGGTTTTGGTGCGTTGTTATCCCAACTATCAGCCAATCATGAAGGTTCGAGCAATGGGCAGTAAACCTGAGGCAAATACCCAACAGGAAGGGGTTGTGACCTGTCAACCTGCTTCAACAAAACAAAAGGAAATTTTATGATCACAGTTCACCACTTAAACAACTCTCGCTCCCAACGTGTGCTTTGGCTACTAGAAGAACTTGAACTCCCCTACGAAATCAAGCGCTACGAGCGTAACCCAAAAACTATGTTGGCTCCCCCATCTTTACGGAAAGTACATCCCCTCGGTAAATCGCCTGTGATCACTGATGGCGATCTAACCGTGGCGGAATCGGGAGCCATTGTCGAGTACTTAGTCGATCGCTATGGCAATGGACGCTTGAAACCTGCTCTAGGCACACCAGAACATTTGCGCTATACCTACTGGCTGCACTATGCCGAAGGTTCGGCGATGCCACCGCTATTACTGAAGCTGATTTTCGATACAATTGAGAAAACTCCCATGCTCTTTTTTGTGCGCCCGATCGCTAAATCAATCACCAATCAAGTTAAAAGCTCCTTTATCGAGCCTCAGATCACCCAGCATCTAGATTTTATGGAAGCAGAGATTGGTAAAAGTACATGGTTTGCGGGTAACGAATTTAGCGCAGCC
Organism: Pseudanabaena sp. OTE_70b_metabat_355; assembly: GCA_031377675.1. Taxonomy (GTDB): domain Bacteria; phylum Cyanobacteriota; class Cyanobacteriia; order Pseudanabaenales; family Pseudanabaenaceae; genus Pseudanabaena. The sequence continues at coordinate 1,748 of JANMFC010000560.1, forward strand.
GATATCCAAATTAGCTTTCCACTAGAAGTAGCAGTAGCGAGGGCGGGACTAAACCAGAGTCGTCCAAAGCTTATGACATTCTTGAATTGCATCCATAGCCGTCCTGCATATCAGCAAGCATTAGAGCGTGGTGGGGATTACAGTCTTTCGGATTAAGTAGAACCCCAATTTTAAGTTCTGCTTACTGATCCAATAAAGGCATTGATAAAACCAATGACGACCGCAGCTAATAAGGCGGCAGGAAAAACCAAATATATTTACTCTTTTTGGGAGATATGGTGCGGGCAACGCCCGCACCATATCTCCCAATATGTGATTTTAAAGTTAGCGCTTAGTGACAGAATTTTTGCTTTTCCAAATTTCTTTTAAGCCCTGCTTGATCTGTTCCTCTTTACGGGCAACGACTGAACCAAGTCTGCCTAGATTTTCCTCGATTTCTGCATGTTTCTGCTGCAAAGGAATGACTCCGCTAGCTTCAGCTTCAACTTTTTTGTGGTCATACCAAGTTTTTGACTTTTCCCATTGCTGCTTAACCTCTTGATATTGATCGCCATAACGATCTGCCAACTTCTCATCTAGAATTGCCATTTGGGACTTGATTTTGATGTACTGCTCTTGCAAAATCCCCAACTCGTGGTGTTCTTGATAGGTATTGACCGCTAGATTAATATCTGCAAAATTAATATCTGGTAATTCCACGGCTTTGATATCCATCATAATGGCGCTCGATTCACGATCTAGTTCTTCCTGCTGTTGCTCCAATTGAGTTTGAATCGCGAGTAGTTTCACCCGTCGCTCCGAGATCGTCTGTTGACGCTGACGAGTACTTCCTACAATTGCGCCTTCAACAGAAGCAGTGATTTTTTCGGAATTTTCCTTACTACTTCCTTGTAAATCAGCAATTACCGTAGAGATGGCATCTTTTACAATCAAGCCAATTTCACCTGAGCCTTCTTTTAGCTCTGCGATGGTTTGAGCAACTGCGTCTGTAACAATTTCTCGAATATGTTCGGATCTAATCTTGCCTTGGCTTTTGGCTTTGACAAGATTGATTTTAATCTTGTCTTTAACTAGGTTAGACATAATTAACGTTTCCAGTTTATAAGTGGTATTGATGTTTTGTCTGATCTCAGTTTGAGAAATAATAGAAGGAACAAATGACGCTATAGAACGCATTTGGTATCTTAGGAAGCTCTAGCAAGGCGCTTAAGCATAAGCCTGATAAAGCATAGCTTGAGTCTAGCATTAGCATTGTCGAGAGTTCTGTCGAAGTTTTTGACAAGGCTTTTACATCTTTCTACCCA
>JANMFC010000045.1:0-23998 GCA_031377675.1 Pseudanabaena sp. OTE_70b_metabat_355
TGTCGGGCAAATAGACACACTGTCTCTCATCGGTGTTACGCGATAGTTCTCTTGATATCGTACTTTTGTCCCGATTCATGCGGCGACCGATTTCTGACATCGATAGGTTGTCTGTTACCCGCAGTTTATACAGTTCACTTCTTTCTGTGGTGGTAAGATGTTTAAAGCTCATGAGGATTTCCTGATGGTTGTGATTAATATCAGAATATCCTTATGAGTCCCTTTATTCAAAGATCTCTAGGCGTTGCATTTCATCCTTGAATTGGCGCATTTTTAGCAAAATCGCGATTGATACTTCCATGAAAGTGGGTAAGTCAACAACCATTGATGCGATCATGGGTATAATATTGAAAATATTATAAATTCATTAACCTTGCATGAGCTATTGCCTCCAAACCACCTGCAACACTCATAATCCAGACAATGTAAAATTCTGTTGTCATTGTGGATCTCAGATTTTACTTCGGGATCGATATCGAGCAATTAAACAAATAGGTCAAGGTGGATTCGGTAGAACATTCCTAGCCCTAGACGAAGATAAGCCTTCTAGACCTAAATGTGTAATTAAACAGTTTTTCCCTCTCGATCAAGATCCAGATAGCGCTAGTAAAGCAGCAGAACTGTTTGCCCAAGAAGCAGTGAGATTGGATGAACTAGGAAAGTACTCTCAAATACCTGAACTTCTAGCATATTTTAAGCAAGATGGGAATGAATACCTCATTCAAGAATTTATTGACGGACAAAACTTAGAACAAGAATTGAATCAGGATGGAGTATTTTCAGAGACTAAAATTTGTATACTTATAAATAGTTTGATACCTATCTTACAGTTTGTTCATGAGAATCAAGTAATTCATAGAGATATAAAACCAGAAAATATTATTAGACGTTCTGATGGGGAGATTGTTTTAGTTGACTTTGGCGCGGCAAAATACATAACGAAAACACCTTTATCAGTAACAGGAACTGTAATTGGTAGTGCTGCTTATACTTCCCCAGAACAAGCAAGAGGAAAAGCTATATTTGCTAGTGACCTGTATAGTTTAGGCGTAACTTGTTTATATCTTTTAACGGGAATTGAGCCTTTTAGGTTATTCGATGATTCTGAGAATGACTGGGTTTGGAGAAACTTCTTAAATACTCCTGTAAGTGATTCTCTTGGCAAAATCTTAGACAAATTAGTTCAGCCAGCAACTAGAAAAAGATATCAATCGGCAACAGAGGTTTTACAAGACCTAAATAACAATTGCAAACAAACTAATCCTACAAAAGGTAACTTTTCATTTCCTTATGTCTTTAGGAATAAATCAACAGGCACTATATTGCTTAAAGGAAATATAGAGGAAGTAATAAATTATATTGATGCTCATCCTCAATGGTTGCCAACCTGTATATTGCCTTTAAAAGCTAATTTAATCGCAAAGAATGCATATTCTCTAAATATTGGCAAGCTTGTCTCTTTAGGGTATGAGATAGAACCAACGGTTAAGTTATATATGAATCAGATTAAAAGAGGAGTATACCAAATCAAAACTCAACCAATAGTTGATAAAGATCCTAATGGTTATCACGTTGACTTCCTCTCTAATATAAAACTTACAGAGCTTTCTGAAAGAAAAACGCGCATAGATTGGGAATTAACTCTTGTGACAAAGCTAGATCTTCCTTTCTTTATAACCTTATTGCCAATGGCATTGGTTCTAATGACAGGAGAGATTCTCTTAACGACTACAGTCAATCAGGTATCAGAAAATTTTTCCAAAAAAATATCCCTTAACTTTGATAAGTTTCTGAAAAATTAATTCATACATACAAAGGAAAATTAGTTGCCGCGTAAAAATTCAATTTTTAATCAAACTCTATAATTATGACAAAACTAACCCTTGATTTACAAACCTCAGCCGAAGTATTAGGTACAACCCCAGATCATTTTTTAGCATGGCTACAAAATGAACAACCTAGCGGCATCATCACCTTAGAAAATCAGCCCCAAGTATCTATCTTTACTCTTGCCCGTATCCTTGACACAACAGCCCAAGAGTTACTTAACTTACTATCAATTTCTAAAGATCGAGATTTATTAGAACCACAAGTCAAGTCATCAACGCAGGAAATAGATACAGAAATTCCCATTTGGGAAAGTTTTACAAATTTTGCTCATTCCCTGCCTCCAGAAGTTCTAGATCGCTTGCCTATAGACGGAGCAGCCAATCACGATCATTATGTGTACGGTTCGCCTAAGCAATCTACATAAATATGAAACAAATTTTTGTCGATACTTTTTACTGGATTGCATTATGTAACCAGCGCGATCAATGGCATCAACAAGTTGTCAACTTCAGTCAACAACTAAAAGGAACAAAACTTGTAACTTCTGATGCTGTACTCAATGAGTTGCTCAACTACTACGCCCAATTTGGTTCAGAAATGCGCTTCGGCGTTTCTCAAAGAACTAGAGAAATCCTCAGAAACAAAAATATTCAAGTCATAACCCATACCAGAGAAGTTTTTATTGAGGGACTAGATTTGTATGCTAATCGTCTTGACAAGGGCTATAGCCTCACCGATTGTATGTCAATGATCATCATGGATCGACTCAAAATCACAGAGATCTTGACTCACGACAAGCATTTTACCCAAGAAGGCTTTCTGATTTTATTTCAAGGAGAGAGAAATGTTTAAACCTGTAGACTATTCAGAAATACTCAAGAAAGTAGTAAAGGATGCCACCATCCATCAGCCAAGATTGCAAGCGATCAAACTTTATCCAGTTTGCGATCTTGAGTCTGGTCAATTTGTTGTTCTTGCCACAGGATTTGATAAACAACGCTGGATGGATTTTGTCCTGTTTCATGCGCGACTTATTGAAAAAGATAACAGCGATCGCCAAATCATCATCGAAGAAGACAACTTTGAAGAAGGATTAATTGATACACTCATCGAAGCAGGAATCAAAAAAGAAGATATCGTCACCAGTTGGCAACAAGCGAATAAATAATTTAAACCATAGCCTAACGAGACTTTTATATTTCAAGCTTGAGGTTTGATCTTGCTAACCACACTGGTATTTCTGGCATATAAATAACCGTTATACCCCCCTCAATTGTCGCCGCAATCTGATAGCCAATATTGGTAGAATTATCATATAAAATCAACTTATCAGCGATTTTAGCAGCCTTATTAAGATTTCCTAAACTTCTTTCATAACGCCGTAGAATATCAACTCTCGGTACATCATGTCCCCCTAATTTGACACGACTGCGAACTCTTTGAATATTAGTATTCGGATTGTCAATACCAACATAAATTAAGGTAACAATCCATCCCAATGCCTTCACCTCAACCATCAGATTAAGATAGTTGTTTCCAGCAAGAGTCGTTTCGACCACAAAACTACAATTGGCATTAATATACTCTCTTGTTCTGGCGATCGCTCTTCTACCAGCAGCAAAAGCGGCAGATTCTGGATTTTCAGGCGCAAGTTCACGAGCGATCGCATCGGGATCGATCACTGGTAAATCAAATGCAGACAACTTGGTTAGACTAGATTTTCCCGATCCGTTAGCACCAGCAATAACAATTAACTCTGGCATAGCTTATTGAATTTCGTCTAGAATTTCTTCACTACCATCTTCTCGTAACCGATATTCATATCTCCGACCATCGGATTCCTCCCGTACCAACCTTTTGCCAACAGAATAATAAATTGGTTCTCCCATCGCTTTTAGCCGTTTGATATCCTGAGCGATTTGAATCTGTCCATCTGTCTGCATAGTTTGAGCAATGGTTGCAATATTCTCACCAGTTTTATACTTAGGATAAGTTATGTTAGTCATAAAATTAATGTATTGATAATTGTTAACACTCCTTTTTAAAGCCCTTTACGCTTAACGATCTCCATCAATTTACGCTTCTTGGAATTCACTTCTATCAATTGTTGACGATAACTCCGCCATTCCTCTTGCTGGTTACTTGCAAGATATGCGAGCTTGACCTGTTCTAACCATGAGACAGCATCGTCGTAATGTTCCGATTTGCCACGGTTGATAATGTCTTCAGCTAAAGCTTTACCTTTGGTGATCACCCATTGAGGATTAAACCCTGCCGCCACTTGCATTACCCGCAATCTTAGCCCTCTAGAACAGTAACTGCCATCAACCACCGCGATCGCCTGATCGATCAATTCTTCTTCTAAAAAGATATCTACCTTTGCGTCAGATCCCCCGCCATAAAAACTCGATTTGGACAAATATTTTAGCAAAATTTCTTTGGTTGAGTTCCATTTGTCTCCAGTTAAATCACGGATTTCATGGTAATCAATTAGAGAAGGTTTGAGTTTAAAGGCAATAATTTTAGCATTAAGCAGAATCTTGGTCTCACCCAACTGTTCTGCCAAAGCCGCCGTCCAAACTGCTAAATCGCTTGCGTAATGGGATGAAGAACCTTCTTCTAACAACTGTAAGCCTCTATGGGCAATCCTCAAGGCTTCTTTTTCAGATCCATGTTCCAGTAATTTCTGGGCGATCTCGAAAGCTTGCTGATGATTTTCGATTTTTTCCGCCGATGCGATCGCCTGCTCAAACCTCCCTAGTTGGATTAGCATCGTCACGTATGGTACTAAAAAGCCCAATATTTCCGCAAAATGGAGATATTCATCGAAACGCTCTTGAGATTCTAAAACGTTTAATCGGGTATAGCCTAATTCACAAAAAACGGGCTTTAATTGTTCGATCTCCCCAGTAGGCAGATTATGATCAACTTCGCCTGCCAAAATCGCTAGCAACCTTGGATCATCCCATCCCTGCAAGAGCGCCGTTAAACTCAGTTCCAGTCCTTCACCTAAACTATCCTGTGTACCTTCAATTTCACTAGCCCATTTTTCGCGCTCCTCTACCGAAAAATCTACCCAGAGAATCGTCTCAGCGATCGCTCGATCTAGACTGCAAATTAAATCAGAAGAATCACTGCTATAACCCTCAATATCATCCCAGTGAACTGCTAACTCTTCGGCGGTTGCGTATAGCATCACAAAGGCTCGAAAACTATCCCCTGCATCGAGGAACCCTGATGCTTTTTTGATTTCATCATTGATTACATCGATAAAAGGATCTTCTTCGCTATAGTCCTCCTCAGCAGATCTCAAGGCTTCTCGAATCTCGGAGCGAACACTGCGGCGAAAAGGCGATCGGTCAATTTCTGGGCGTTGATTTTGATTGGCTTTAGATTTAGTGGATTTGGAATTAGTCGGTTTAACCGCAGTCAAAAGTTCTACTTGTAGATCAATTTGGTCAATTAAATCAGGATGTTCGACCACCAAGTTATCTAAAAGTTTACGGGTTTGCTCTAAATTTAGTCGTTCAAGTAGTTGGGCAAGGCTAGGACGTTCTTCAATATTTTCTTGCTCGTTAGCCACGAGCAAAGTCGCCACAATATGCTTACACCATCCACCAAAATCATAGGGACAAGAACAGGTAGCATCTTGGACTATTTGTTTACTCTGACCGCTAAACCCAATAGTCACGCGATAATATTCATTACCTACCACGGAAGAGCGCAAAGTCTGACCCCGCCAAACTAAATCGCTAACAGAGTGAGATCGCGCATAGTCTCTACCGCGTTCAAAGGATTTATCGGGTGCATTCTGGCGAATTAAGGATTCAGAAATTTTTAGTATAGGCATCTTTATAAACTCCTTTTCACCTTGCCATAATTTCGCATTATATAGTTGTTTTGTTATTACTGCATAGTGCATCCAGCAATTCCATGACGCTGTCGGCTAAATTCTTGAATTGGTGAGAGGAGATTCGAGTCTTATTTGCGATAGGCTACATTATATATTGGATTTCACCTTGGTACGGACAAGGTAAAATCCGCAGACAAAAAATATAGATTTTATGGTTTGTAAGTTGTTAAGAATAACTGGCAAACCCCGATATGAAATATTCATCCGAGAAGAAATTATGCATTCGACATACAAAGCATTTTGGCTGGAAAACGGTGATCTCATCGTCATTGACCAAACCCAGTTACCCTTTAGCTTAGTAACCAAAACCCTCAAAACTAGCGCCGATGCCACACTTGCTATTCAGGATATGACCGTGCGCGGGGCTGGTGTAATTGGCAATGTCGCCGCCTTTGGGGTCTATCTCGCTGCCAGAGAAAGCAACGGCGATCTGGATAAAATTAAAGTTCTTTCAGCCGAAATTCGTCGCGCCCGTCCTACTGCCGTAAACTTGATGTGGGCTGTCGATCGCCTCATAGCTGTATTAGAAAAAGCCGCCGCCAAAAAACTTGACCTAGTAGAAATTGCCCTCAAAGAAGCGATCGCCATTGCCGATGAAGATGTAATTGGCACACGCAATATTGGTAAATATGGCTGCGAACTGATTGAAGCGATCGCTAAAACTAAACCGAAAGGCGAACCCGTTAATATTCTCACCCATTGCAATGCAGGATGGCTGGCGATCGTTGATCGCGGTAGTGCCTTAGCGCCTATTTATGAAGCCAGCGATCGGGGAATTAATATCCATGTGTGGGTCGATGAAACCCGTCCCCGCAATCAGGGCGCAAATTTGACTGCATGGGAGTTAGGACAATCAAAGATTCCCCATACATTAATTGCGGATAATACGGGTGGATTATTAATGCAATATGGCAAGGTCGATCTCTGTATTGTCGGAACCGATCGCACTACCCGTAGTGGTGATGTAGCCAACAAAATTGGTACATATCTCAAGGCTCTAGCGGCGCATGACAATCATGTTCCCTTTTATGTGGCTCTACCAAGTTCCACTTTTGATATGCAAATCTGTGATGGAATTAAAGAAATAGCGATCGAGACTCGTAGTGCTGATGAAGTTCTCTATATGCAGGGACTACAAGCTGATGGGGCGATCGGGAAAGTGCGGGTTGCGCCGTTGGAAACCAATGCTTTAAATTATGGATTTGATATCACGCCTGCGAGATTAGTAACAGGTTTAATTACGGAACGCGGTATTTGTAAGGCTGATGAAACAGAAATTAGTGGAATGTTTCTTGATCTAATTCCATAGAACCTTGAGAACCTTGAATTTTAGGGTAGTTAGGGATGATTTTGAGGTGACAGTGCGTAATGTTATTTGATCCCAATAAAAAAGAGAAACGGCACAGCCGTTTCTCTTTTTTAAGCTAGCAGCTAATCTCTAAACCGCAGTGGGAATTTTCGATTTAACAGTTGCAAAGCTCGGTACAACGATTGATTTGTCCTGTTTGGTCAGGCGATCGTATAGCACTTGAGTATTGGGGTAGTTAGCCGCAGGGAAAGTCTCAAAGCGGTTGTAAGGGACAACATCTTCACCAAAAGCATCAAGGTATTCACGGTTATTAACCATTTCCGTAACCATTGCCTTGATACCGCTAGTTGCCAAAATCACGTTGTATTTACGGATTTCAGCTTGATCGAGGGGCGCACGTCCTAAGAAGTGTTTTGTACCCAATTCGATTACTTTGGTGTTGGGGAATGGCGCGTAGAATTCCTTGATATAGAGTTCGGATGTACCGATCGCCAAGATGAATTCCTTGACCGTGGTTTCTTTGTTGAGCAACTTGGAAGTAAATTGACTGAACTGTGCGTCCGCAACATAGGCATCCATGTCGCGCTCGAAGACTTGACGGAAAGCAGCCCGCACCAATGCGCCTGTTTCCACAGGATCGGTGGTGGTGAGCTTGAAGATCTTGCGTTGTTCGCGCTTCTTGTCCACACCTTGGTTGATGCGATCGCGAATCGATACAGATGAGCGCTCTTCGGTGACTTGACCAAGTTCGACAAACTTAGGTGTTGACTCAACCACAACCTTCGTGCCTTTTTCCTCGCCCAAGGTGCTGTTGCGATTGTTGCGAAGAGATACACCTGCGGGAGTCAAATAGCGCTCATAGGGAACGGTATCTTCACCAAAGGCTTGCTCATATTCCTTGGTTTCGAGGATCGCGTCCACGACTGCGTAGAAACCTTTCTTTGAAGCCAGATCAAAGTAGGCATTCATTTCAGGGCGACCGTAGGTAGGACGACCCAAGAGGCGGCGGTGGGTATATTCGATCGCCTTGGTGACATAAAGCTTCGTCCAATAGCGATCGCGGAATAGCGGCGACTTAGCCAAGATGCGGACAAATTCGCGTACTGAGATTTGACCATTCTCCAGCTTGCTTTCCGCAGCCGTGAGACGCTGACCAGAGAAAGGAATATAGCCAGTGATTTGCAAGTAAATTGCGCGAATTACAGCTTGGCTTGAGGATTCAGAGTTATTAACGCTCTGACCTTGAACCGAACTACTTCTTGCACCCTTACCAATCTTGACGCTATCGCGTTGGGTTTGATCGAGTTTGAACACCTTGGGACTCATGGAATCGATCGCGCCAGTTGCCGATGGATTACTAAGTTGGTTGGTGATACCAGCGCCATTGCGAATCAAGATACGGCGAGTGTCCTTGCCGAAAGGTGCAGGAGATGCACTCGGATTGCGAGTTTCTTTAGGGAAGATCGCGCCAAATTGGATTTCGAGGGGATCATTACCAGCACCATAAACGTGTTGATCGGGTAATGGTTGCTCGTAAGCCGCGAACAAGGTAATAAATTGGGGAACCTTGCGGAAAGGAGCCGAATAGTTGAAAAGATCAAACTGTGCGCCCCAGTTACGAGCAGTTTGGGCTTCTTGTCCAAAACCGCGTAGGTAAGGAACGGTTTCTTCGCCAAAATAGTCGCTGTATTCTCTAGAGTTAACTAGCGCATTAACTAGCGCCGACAAACCACCTTTGGAGACGATCGCAAAGTAAGCGGCAACTTCTTCACGGCTTTCGGGTGAGCGTCCAAGGAAATGCTTGAAGGCTAACTCAACTGCACGCGAGTTGATGAAGGGCAAGAAGAATTGATCGCGATACAAAGGTGACAAACCTAAGCGGCGCACAAATTCACGCACCGAGATTTCGCCATTTTTAACCTTGGAGTCAAGGTCAGAAATTCCTTGGCTGTAGGCACGGGCAATATCGCGCTCAAAGATTTGACGGTAAGCCGCCTTAACGACGCTATTTTTTTCAGTACCTGTCATCGCCGCCTTCATTACAAACTTCTGACGACGTGTAGCCGTGTTGTAGTAGTTCTGAGGCAGTTCCAAGCCTTGCAAGTCGGTCGAGTTGCGCTGACGGACTTTAGGTGAAGGAGTCGCGGCTTTAAACTCAGCGATCGCTACATCCATATATTGCTTGATGATTTCGATCGCTCTAGGATCGTTCAAGAAATATCCTGCTGCGGCTTGCTTCATGGTTTGCAAAGCCACAATCGTGGCATCGGTCGAGCAGGCTGCTTCGATGATTTCACGCAAGCCACGCACGTTCTGAGCCAAGATATTCGGATCGCCAGCGACGATCGCGTAGGTGGCATAGCGCAAAAACCATGACAAGTCACGCAATGACTTCTTCATGCGGTCTGCGCCGTAACGCGAAATATTGATCGGGCGGAAGCTCGCAGGAGGAGTATCGATAACCCCAGTAACACCAACATTACTGAAGAAATTTTTGATGGTTCCTAAAAAGCCGCCTTCACTTGCTTCAGTATAGGTAGTCGTACCAAGCTCCATGCCGACCTTGACATCAACCACACGACCAGCGCGATCGATCTCAAATACTTCGGTATTTTTGGGCTTTTCCAAAAACGCCATCGGTGCGCCACCCGTAAAAATACGGCTAGCTGCCTTGGAAACGATATTGTCCGAGTTTTTAGTCAAAACTTCGGCAATTTCGAGGCGCTTTAGTCCAGACTGAAAATATGTTGATAAATCATCTAATTCGCTACGAGTTGCAAAGCGATCTTGTTGCTCTATCTGAGAAATTGTAGAAGTTAAAGCGGTCTGATATAAACTGGGGCGGGCATTTACTGCACCACTTGACGCTGTTACGCTCATGTGTCTCCCTTGAGATCTTTAAAGGTTATGTAAAAAGTCGAAATAATATCTACCCAGTATAGGGTTTTCCAACTTAAATATCTAACTCTATCTCACCAGAAAACGCTGCATTTACAGGTATTTCAACCAAAAAGCTACGATAAGTTTTGTAAAGCAATTAGAAGCCATTTAAAAGGCTGACTTTGCAAGTCTTTTAAACAGATCTCTGGATTCGATAGGCTGTAAACTACAGATCATCCCTGTATCGGGCAAATCATGGGAATTATTACCAAACGTTCATCCAAAAAAATTCGGACTAATGAAATTCTGATTCGCCTTAAACGGTTGTATCCTGACGCGATCTGTTCCCTTGATTACGAAACACCTGTGCAGCTTTTGGTGGCGGTAATTCTTTCGGCTCAATGCACAGATGAGCGCGTGAATATGGTTACGCCTAAATTATTTGCCCGATTTCCCGATGCGATCGCTTTAGCTAATGCTGATCTTGATGAATTGATGGAGCTAGTCCATTCCACAGGTTTTTATCGTAATAAATCTAAAAATATTAAAAGCGCCTGTGAAATGATTGTGCGCGATTTTGAGGGGCTTGTCCCCAACACGATGGACTCATTACTGAAATTAGCGGGTGTAGCGCGTAAAACCGCGAATGTCGTATTAGCTCATGCCTATGGGATCAATGCAGGTGTCACCGTTGACACTCACGTTAAACGTCTGACGAAGAGGTTAGGGCTAACTAAATTTGAAGAACCAGTTAAAGTTGAGCGCGATCTGATGGCTTTGCTGCCCCAACGGGATTGGGAAAATTGGTCAATTCGGATCATTTATCATGGTCGCGCCGTATGTAATGCCCGCAAACCAGCTTGCGATCGCTGTCAACTTGCGGATTTATGCCCCTCGTCTACTTGCACCGAAAAAGTCTAATTCGACCGCAAAGCGGTCGAATCAGCTTTTCGCGGTTTTGTGTTAGCGCAAGCCGCTGTATTTAGTTGTGAAGTTTTCTAAAGATAACTATCTTTTATGCAGTGACAATAGCGCTTATTCCCTAAAATGAAGACAAAATTCTCCCTGCAATCTTTACTTAATAAAGACTTATGACAGATTTTGTAAAAGCCTTCAAAAATGATCCCCAACTTGGGAATCTATCCACACCAGTAAGCGATTCCGCGATCGTTAAAGCTTTCATCGGCAATCTCCCTGCTTATCGCAAGGGCTTGTCCCCTGGTCGCCGTGGTCTAGAAATCGGCATGGCTCATGGATATTTCATCTATGGACCCTTTGCATTGCTTGGACCTCTCAGAAATACCGAATTGGCTAGCCTCGCTGGACTTTTGGCAACCGTAGCTTCTGTAGTTCTCTTGACCCTTGCTTTGTCTCTTTATGGGGCAAGTGCAACCAAGCTAATTTCTAGCTCTGCGCTTGATGCTCCTGAAGAACTCGGCAATCCCTCTGGTTGGAGTGAATTTTCTAGCAGCTTCTTGCTTGGTGGTGCTGGCGGTGCGGCTTTTGCTTACTTCCTTAACTATCTAGACCCAATGCAAAAATTCGCCGCTTTGCTCTGGTCTTAATTTCTGAATAGTTTTTCTAAAGGGTTGTTGGTAATACCAGCAAAAATTTAGATTAAGTTGAGCCAATTCAAATCACAGATCAATTTATTTCTTATTTAGGAAACTTAAAATCATGACCGCATACTACGCTCCTTACTATATTTCATATATTCTTGTACCTCTCTTTTGCTTAATCCTGCCGATCGCGACAATGGGTTTGCTTTTCAACTACATCGAGAACTAGAAGTTTCTTGAATTTGCTCTATTTAACTTATTTTTCATAAAACCTAAAAGAGAGTTGTGGCCCTAAGCGCTGCGACTCTCTTTTATATATCAGCAAAGAAATAGATTAGAGTAGGGTGCGTTAGCGCAGCGTAACGCACTCTACAAAAAAATTTATGTCATATTTAATTTCATATTTAATTTCATATCTCCGTCCAGCGATCGCATTAGGATTAGGCATGATCATGGCGATCGCCTGTTTGTTCATATCTCCTGCCATAGCCCAAGCCGAAACCCTATCCTTTAGTCATGCTCAGTTAAAAGGACGAGATTTTTCGGGGCGAATATTGGTGGGATCAGGATTTGCCAATGCGAATATGGAGGGGACAAATTTTGAAAATGCAGATCTCAGGGGGACAGTATTTAGCGCCTCAATTTTAAGAAGAGCCAATCTCAAGGGCGCGGATTTTTCAGGAGGATTACTGGATCAAGCTGATTTTGCTAAAGCCGATCTCAGTCAGGCGTTGTTAGTGGAGTCGATTTTGTTACGCAGCACCTTTGATTTTGTAAATATTGATGGCACTGATTTCACCGATGCGATCATGGATAGCGCACAGCGTAAATGGCTATGTACTAAAGCCAAAGGCACAAACTTAAAAACGGGTGTGGATACACGAGAGTCCTTAGACTGCGATTAAATATAAATAAACATAAAAAAGTGCCGCAAAGCGGCACTTTTTTATGTTCATGGGTTTCGTCAACCCTTAACACCAATGCTTGCCTCGGTGGGAATGATGTAACGTTGCAGAAATACGAAGACGATAAATACGGGTAATATCGAAATCGTGGAACCTGCGGCAATTAAGCGCCAATCCTCAGAAAAAGCACTGGCTAGGCTAGCAATACCACGCGGCAAAGTGTAAAGTTCGGCTTTGTCCACGATCGCTAGGGGCCACAAAAAATCGCCCCACATCGCCACGAAGGTAAATACGGCGAGAGTGGTTAGGGCAGGACGCGCCGCAGGTAACATGATATGCCACCAAATTCCGAGACTAGAGCAACCATCCATACGCGAAGCCTCTTCCATTTCTTTGGGAACGCTTTGAAAGGCTTGTCGTAATAGAAATATGCCAAAAGCAGAAATCACATAGGGGAAAATTAATCCTGCGTAGGTATTTTTGAGATTAAGCTGCACGGCGAGAATATAGAGGGGAATCATCGTGATTTGGAATGGAATCATCGTCGTTCCCACGATCGCCCAAAAGATCGGATCGCGTCCTTTGAAATCCAATCGCGCAAGGGGAAAGGCGGCAAGGGAACAGAATAGAAGATTTAAAATAACGGTAATGCTAGAGACAAAAAAGCTGTTCCACAGATAGAGGTCGAAGCGCGAGTTTTTCCAAACCTTGATGAAGTTATCGAGAGTTGGTTGAGAAGGAAGTAATTGGGGAACCGATTGAAAAATATTTTCCGTGGGTGATTTAAAGGCGGTACTCACCAGCCACAGTAAGGGAAATACGGTTAAAGTAGCGATCGCCACTAAAAGCATAAACTGCGAAATTTTTTTTAAGTTATTTAATGCTAGTAATTGGGGCTTCTTTTTCTTCATGGCTAAGTAGGTAGGCTTAATTATTTTGATACCCTGCAATAAATTGCGGGCTGAAAGCTAAGACACGTTGAAACGGGTTAAAACTTAGAAATTAGTCAGTTTTAACTGACTTTAGCTTTTAGCCAAGAACTTTAGTTCTTGGTTCTATTTGCTTACTTACTCAAGCAGTGCTAAATCTTCCAGAATGCTGTACAAAATCTTTTTGCGAACTGTTCCCAATGGAAAGTTAGGATCTTGATTTTCAAAATTTAAGGCATAGAAATAGGTATTATCCGCTTTTTCTAGATACCCAACATACCAGCCTAAATTATTTGTGCCATCAGGACTGCGCGACCAACCTGTTTTACCGCTTAGCGTATAGGCTTCTTGGCGATCGCTGATCATAATATCTTTAACGGTTTTGATCACCGAATTAGAAAAAGGCAAATCTTCCTGATAGAGTTTCACCAAAAACTTAACCTGATCCTCTGATGAAATTTTGAGATTGCCATCCAACCAGAAAGAATCAATTTTTGGAGATATATCCTGATTGCCATAGTTCGCCGCTTGAATATATTTGGTCATCCGTTCTTTGCCAATCTTTCGTGCTAAATCTTGATAAAACCAAACTGCCGATCGCGTAAAAGCAGTTCGCATCGTTTGATCTTCATTCCAGATCGGAAACTGGCGGTTAACACCATCCCAAGCCATGACCGTATTTTCATCGGCGATCGCTTTTGTTTCGAGGGCAACTAATGAATTAAAAATCTTAAACGTAGAAGCAGGAATAAATCTCTTTTGGCATCGATTGGGGTTATAGCGAATATAGCGATCGCGTTTAAGATCGTACAAAACAAAACAACCTTCGGATTTTGCGTCTTGAAAATTTTTGGCAAGATTGCGCGAAAACTCGGATTGGAATATAAGTTTTGGTTTTGTCGAATCAGATTGGACATTTTGTGATGACGCGGAACTGGCGATCGCTAGGGATATACTTAAGGCAAGTGCAAAAGGTTTAAACATAATTAAATTGTTTTTGTGGGATTAATAAATTTAAAAGTCAAGATCGAAATCACAAAAATAATTAGAAATAAGAACACGCCGATCGCGGAAGCATATCCCATTTCTAAACTGGTAAATCCTTTATCATATAAATAATAAACCACAGTTTTAGTACTATTGGCGGGACCGCCCTGAGACATGATATACACTTCTTCAAAGATTTTCATCGCGGAGATCGATGAAATGATACTGACGAGGATAATGTAGGGCTGCATCAGGGGAATCGTGATATCAAAATGCTTTTGCCAACCATCGGAGCCATCGATCGCCGCCGCTTCATAGAGGTCTGCGGGTATCGCCTGTAAACCTGCCAAATAAATTACCATATAGTAACCAATCCCTCGCCAGATCACTACCGCCATAATGGCAAAAATGGCAGTCTGGGGATTAGTTAGCCAAGGAATTTTGACTGGTTGCCAAAAAATAATTGATAAGAAATAATTCAAGATGCCATTTTCAGCATAAACCCATTTCCATGCAATCCCTCCGACCACAACTGAGACTATTACAGGAAAATAATAAATTGCCCGAAAAAACTTAATGCTGCGTAATTTTTGATTAACTAAAATTGCTAAAACTAGGGATAAAATTACTAAACTAGGCACGACAAATATTAAATAGATTAACGTGTTATTCATCACTTTCCAAAAAGTGCGATCGCTCCACAGTTTTGTATAGTTTTCCCAGCCGATAAAGTTAGGATTGCCAATAAAGTCATAGTTGGTAAAACTAAGATAAATTGCTTGAAATATCGGTAAGAATGATGTTAAAGATAAAAATGCGATCGCTGGCAATAGAAATAAATAGGGAGTCCAAGAAAACTTTTTACTAGCATTTTTATTTTTGGTATTTAGTTTAATAGTTGATTTTAGATTTGGGAGCATAATTTTTCTGGGTCAATTCAAAATTTAAAATCTGAATATTAAATATTACAGCCTATTTGAGGCTTCAAGCAGTCCCTAGGTAAAGTTAAAAGTAGGCAATGCCTAGTTGGCTGCAACATATTCGTGATCACCAGCGCGTATGCAAATCTAAAATTTAATCAAAAAATAACCTTTTCTTAACCGAAAAGCATCATGTTTCTTAATGAAAGGGTGGTTAAATCGTAGTAGAAATTGAAAAATTATTGAGTCATTCAGAGGCTACATGGCAACGGGCAA
Source organism: Pseudanabaena sp. OTE_70b_metabat_355 (assembly GCA_031377675.1). GTDB lineage: Bacteria > Cyanobacteriota > Cyanobacteriia > Pseudanabaenales > Pseudanabaenaceae > Pseudanabaena. Next base: position 15,509 of record JANMFC010000045.1, read on the forward strand.
TCATGTAATTTTCATGCATCCAGATGGGACTAGTCCATCTCACTATGCATTTGCAAGATTTGTAGATAAAGGTCCTGATGGACGTTTGAATTGGGACAAAATGTCCAATGCTGGTGTTTATCTAGGTCACATGGAAAACCAGCTAGGCGGAACATCAAACGGTGGTGCTGTTACTCACGCTACAGGTGCTAAGGTTTACGCAGAGTCTTTTGGCTTTGAGAAAGGGAACAGACTAATTACATCTCTTTCTGGAACCAACAAAACCATTGTTGAAGAAGCTAGAGATGCTGGCAAAGTTACTGCCCTAGTTCAATCTGGAGCTATTTTTGAACCTGGAACTGCCGCCTTTGTTGCCAAGACGCAGGAAATTACTAATGCGAATGGCAGTATCACCGTACCTCGCGCCCAAGCGGCAGAAATTGCCAAACAGGTAATTAACTCAGGCGTTGACTTTATCATGGGTGGTGGTGAGCTAAACCTTTTACCTGTCGGTACAAACGGTTTTCATGGTACTGCGGCTCAACTCGATGCGCTAAGTACTAATGCTCTATCACGTCCTACAGAAAATCTAATTGAACTGGCAAAGGGCAAAGGTTATACAGTTGTTTACACGGAAGCCCAACTTAATGCTCTGCTTGCTCTTCCTGTACCTCCAACTAAAGTGTTAGGTGTATTTGCGCCTATCCATACTTTTAATGATCGCCCCGAAGAAGTTTTAGCGGCAAGTAATTTACCACTGTATTTGGATACAGCCCCCACCATTGCCAAGATGTTGGATGTCACCCAGAAGTTGATGGAAAAGCATCCAAACTTTAACAAAGGTTCAATCACTATTGTTGAAGAAGAAGGTACAGACAACTTCGGGAATAACAACAACGCTGCTGGAACTTTAGAAGGATTGCGCCGTACCGATGCAGCCATTGGCGTTGCAATGGAATTCATCAAGAAGCATCCTAACACCTTGATGGTAAGTGCTGCTGATAGCGACGCTGGCGGTCTGCAAGTAGTCGATCCTCGCACTGCTGGTACAAATTTAGGCACGATTAACAATAATCCTGCCACTGCTGCTCGTAACGTCCCCCTAGACGGTCAAACAGGTGCAAACACCTTGCCTTTTGTTGCGGCTCCAGATGCTAGCGGCGATCGGTTTGGTTTTGGTATTGCATGGGCGGGTACACCCGACTTTAGCGGTTCAATCGTTTCTAAGGCTCATGGACTAAATGCCAATAAACTACCCGCAACTTTGGACAATACCAAAATCTATGAGTTGATGTATGAGACTCTGTTCGATAAGGAATTGGCATCTCGAAATCCTGATCCCACTCCAGCACCCAAAGCTACCAAGTCAACTGGAAATGTAATTTTCATCCATCCAGATGGTACAAGTCCTTCTCACTACATGGCAGCCCGCAATATCGATCTAGGTCCTGATGGCAGACTCAACTGGGACAAGATGTCCAATGCAGGTGTGTATCTAGGACATATGGAAAATCAGTTAACTGGTACTTCCAATGCAGCGGCTGTCACCCACGCTAACGGTGTGAAGGTATTCAACGAGTCCTTTGGCTTGAATGCAGATCAATCTCTTGTTACTCCTGCTTCTGGTAAAGTTGGCTTTACCATTTTAGAAGAAGCGATCGCTGCTGGTAAAGCAACTGCCCTCATTCAATCGGGTCACATTGGTGAGCCTGGAACAGCCGCTTTTGCTGCTGCTACTACTAACCGTGTTGGCAATAACCTTCGCGCCCGTGAGAAAACTGCCGAAATTGCCGAACAAGTAATTCGCTCTGGGACTCAGATCATCATGGCTGGTGGTGAAGTTTACCTGCTACCCAAGGGTACTACTGGTTTCCACGTTACTACTCAAATTGATACTGCTTTCGCTGATGCTGAAGATCGTCCTACCACCAATCTGATTGATTTAGCAAAATCTTTGGGTTACACCGTGGTTTACACGAAGGCTCAAATGAACGCGGCTGTGGCAACTGCTACTGCTTCCACGAAGTTGCTGGGAGTCTTTGCGGCTAATCACACCTTTGATGATCGCACCGAAGAAGCATTAGGACTTAATAGTGCTAATCCTTTGCCTCTATATGTAGCTACTGCGCCGACAGTTGCCGAGATGCTTGATGCGTCTTTAAAAATCCTCAGTTTAAATCCCGATGGTTTCTTTGTCGTATTGGAAGAGGAAGGCGCTGACAACTTTGGTAATAACAACAATGCAGCAGGGACTATAGAAGGTGTACGCCGCGCTGATGCAGCGATCGGTGTCGCCATGAACTATATCAACACCAAAGACCCTAACACTTTGGTATTAACAGCCGCCGATAGCGATGCTGGCGGATTGCAAGTGTTCCAATTCGAGCCTTATACCCGTCCCACTGGCAACATTACCCCCACCACCCCCGCATTGGCAAATACTGAGCCTAGTGCGCCATTTATCGGTGTTAATCCCACCACCACCAATACTAACCGTGCAGTTTTGGACGGCAGCAACGGCAGCACAGGTACAGCCGAAGCACCTTGGAAACCTTTTGCGTCTCAAAGCAGCATTGATGGACCAATGGGTAATTTTGGTGTAGCTTGGGTCGGTACTCCTGATTTCCCTGGCAGCATTGTTTCCAAAGCCTACGGAATGAATGCAAACAAGTTGCCTAGCACCCTAGACAACACCGAGATCTACAAGCTCATGTACGAAACCATGTTTGGTATTAGTTCTGAACTTGCCGCAGCAAATCAGGTTGCTAAAGTAGTGAGTGGATCAACTGGCGTTGACACTTTGAGAGCTGGAGTCACTCCTGCTTTTGATGGTATCAACGACATTGTTTTTACTGGTGCTGGTAACGACGAAGTTGAAGTGCCTATTGCTGGAAGTGCTGCTCGCAATAACCGCATCGATACTGGTAGTGGTAATGACACAGTTTACGCAACAAATGGCGATCGCGTATTTGGTGGCGAAGGTAATGATGAAATATTTGCTCAAGGCGTAAGCGGCTTCCGTATTTCTGGCGGTGCTGGCAACGACACATTCCAACTTGGCGCATCCACTGGTGGACGTGCATTAGGCGGCGATGGCGATGACACCTTCTTTGCTAGTTCTGGTGGCAACAACTTGCTATCTGGTGGCGCTGGCTCTGACATCTTCAATATTTTCAGTGGTGATGTTCTCTCTGCTGCAAATATCATTCTTGACTTCCAAACTGGCAGCGACAAAATCGGCATCCGCGGCGGTATCACTTCCCTCGCTGGGTTAACTTTGACTGGAAGCGACATCATCATCAAGGCAACAGGAGCAACCGTTGCGACCTTGACTGGTATTACAACTTCTACTTTGACTGCTTCTGACTTCATGTTTTAGCAGCAAGGGCTAAGATACTATTCTCAACTATTTGAGAACAATGTATGATAATGACAAACCTACTCAAAACTATCTAAAAGATAAGTTTTGATTGGTTTGTCTTTTTCCATATTAAAGGCTTTTGATTTATTGAGTGATGTTACGTGGAAGTTTCTAAAGCCCTCACCCCTAAACACTCTCCCGTAGGCTACCCTGTACACACAAGTTATCAGCTATATCGCGAGTTACTAAAGATCCCCCTCAATCCCCCTTAAAAAGGGGGAAGAAGAAAATTTAATTTATTCTCCCCCCTTTTAAGGGGGGCTGGGGGGGATCTAAACCCTAAAACGTAGACAGAGAGACTTGTGTATATACGGTAGCTCCCCTAGGAGAGGGGGCTGGGGGGTGAGGGTTCCGCGTAACATCAGTTATTGATTGACAATTCTAGAAATAAAAGGACAAAATTTAATGGCAACAATTAACGGAACTTCAGGTAATGATAATCTACGGATCAGCGCTGGTATTAGTGGCGACACCCTATTAGGCTTAGCGGGTAACGATACTCTTGAGGCTGGGATCGGCGCAGGCGGCAATATCCTCAGAGGCGGCGATGGCAATGATATTTTGTTCGCTAAAACTAACGACCAACTCTTTGGTGATGCTGGCGATGACGAACTGAACTCCGATATCGGTGGTAGTGTCCGTAACAATACGCTATCGGGTGGCGATGGCAATGACAGAATTTTTACCCTCGGTAACGATATCGCCCTTGGTGATGCGGGTGACGACATCATTTTTGGCGGCAAGAACGGTGGCAATAGCCTCACAGGTGGTAATGGTCGGGATGTATTTTGGCTTGCTAATGTCGATTTGCCCACTAGCGCTAATACAATTAGCGATTTTAATCCTGTTGTCGATACTTTACGTCTCGATCTTGCGGGTGTAACGCAATTGAGTGATTTGACGATCGCCGCATCTGGAAGTGATGCATTGATCAGCCGAAGCGGTACACCGATCGCGATTATCAAAAATACAGCGATCGCCAATCTCACAGCAACTAATGTCGTATTTGGCACTACAGCGCCTAACAATACCACCGTTAATGTAGCGCCCACCGTCACCAGTGGCGCAATCGCTAACTTTGCGGAAAATGGCACAGCCACAGCCTACACCGTCACCGCAACCGACCCTAACGCAGGAACTACCCTCACCTACAGCATCAGTGGTACAGACGCGGCGCTGTTTAACATCAACAGCAGCACAGGTGCGATCGCTTTCATAAACTCTCCTAACTTTGAATCACCCACCGACATTGGCGCAAATAACGTCTATGACATCAATGTAATTGCTAACGATGGTGATCTCATCGATACCAAAGCCGTAGCGATCGCCGTCACCAACGTCAACGAAGCACCTAGCGGGCTTACCCTTAACCGCATCGGCGTGATTAATGCACCCCTCCAAGAATCTCAAGAAGTCGCGACAGTTCCTGTAGTCGATACCGCCGCCACGGGACAGTTTAATGCCACCTTAAATGGCAACACCTTAACCGTACAGGGTTCCTTCAGCAACCTCACCAGTGCCTTGCGCGATACCAGTACCACTGGCGGAGCCAATGGCACTGGCGGAGCCGATAGTGAAGGCAACCCCATCGACTCTATCCATATCCACAGTGCTGCTGCTGGGGCGAACGGTGGTATTATTCGGGCTTTAACAGTGACAGCCGATGCAAATCAACTAGGCGGAGCCTTCAATGGAGTCTTTACCCTGTCTGATACACAAGTTACCCTCGCAAAAAATAATGGTCTGTATGTTAACATCCACACCTTAAACAATCCAGGGGGTGAACTTCGTGGACAAATCATTCTTGATACTGTCCCGATCGCCGAAAATACGACCGCCGTTACAACTGTTAGCGCGATCGACCCCGAAGGCGCTGCTCTCACCTACAGCTTGAGTGGTGGTGCAGATCGAGCCTTGTTTGCGATCGCTCCAACTACAGGAGCCTTAAGCTTTATTGCTGCACCCAACTTTGAAGCCCCCACCGATGCAGGAACCAACAACATTTACAACGTTCAGGTTCAAGTGACCGACGGCACTACCCCCGTCGTTCGGGATCTCACAGTTACCGTTACCAACGTTATTGCTCCTGACTCCACCAACTACGACTTCACCAATCTGCCTAGTCTAGGAATAACTTCCACAGGTCAAAATATCCTCCTTGGCGGATTTTCGGGACTCTTCTTTCAAGGTACAAATGCCTCCAATGGCAACTTGAAATTTACTACCTTAACCGATCGCGGACCAAATGGCGAACCTACTGGACAAAATCGTCCTTTCTCATTGCCAGCTTTCCAACCAGAAGTCGTCAGCTTTGAGCTAAATCGCAGTACAAACGCAATTGCTATCACCAAGCGCACAGGATTGTTTAGAGCCGATGGTACTACCAAACTCACTGGTTTACCCAACCTCCAAGCAGGTGCTAATGGCATTGCCTACACTGACGAAATCGGTGTCGATCTAGTCGCTCCAATTCCAAATGTCTTAACAAACGATCCTTTCGGTATCGACTCAGAAGGAATTGTCATTACTGATAATGGCAATTATTGGATCGTTGATGAATATCGTCCTGCCATTTATGAATTTGATACAAATGGCAAGATGCTCAACCGCTTCATTCCAAGAGGTACAGCTACAGCCCCCGCCACCCTTACTGGTGGTACTGACACCAATTTTGCCGCAGGAACTTTTGGAACAGAAGTATTGCCAGAAGTATATGCTCAACGCCGCGCAAATCGTGGATTTGAAGCCGTAGCTTTGGAAGGCAATAAACTCTATGCTTTCATTCAAAGTGCGATCGACAATCCTGATTTTGCGAATAATTCAACTTCCAGTACCTCTCGCAACTTGAGAATTCTCGAATTTGATATCGTCACCAAGACCGTCACAGGCGAATATCTCTATCTCCTCGATAGCATTAGCGCCAGTGGGCTTTTCAGAACCGATAAGATCGGCGACGCTGTATCCTTGGGTAATAAAAAGTTTGCGGTAGTCGAACGCGATGATGTTTTTAACTCAGATTCCAACAAGCTGATTTATCAGATTGATTTGGCGAATGCGACAAACATTAACAACCCTGCTAACTTTACTTTGCCATCAGGCAAGACTATCGAACAGCTTAATCCCGAAAAGCCTAATCCATTAACTTTATCTGAACTTGAACTGGCAGGAATCAGACCTGTCACTAAGACTCTGATCGCCAATGCCGCTAGATCTGGTTATACAGGCGTTGATAAACTGGAAGGTCTTGCCCTTGTTGATTCCAATACCTTGGCTTTGATCAATGACAACGACTTTAATGTCGCAGGAACAACCACTCCATCGAGATTAGGCTTGTTGAGTTTGCCGAATGCACTTTCCATCACCTTGAAGAAGTTCCAGAAGAATGATTCTGATATCTTCAGTGTTGGCAGTGGCACTAATCCCAAACCTTCATTGTCATTTACAGTGAACAGCAATGGAGCCAGTCAAGTTGGTGAAGTTGGTGTATTTATCGTTGACGATGCCGATGGCAAGATTGATGGTTTGGCTCCTAATACGGCTGGCTACGCTGAGAAAGCTTTAACAAGAGCTAAGGTGATTTTCTCTTCGCTCAGTAATAATCCCGATGGCTTTAATGCTAATGGGTTGAGCCGCTTGCTAGAGTTTAACGATAGCGACAAGTTCCGTTTTTATGTGATCAACGACAGAGGCACAACTACCAACTCCGCTTTGGCAAACAAGTCCTTTGACAAAGTAACTTTTTCGGCTACGAGCATTCTCAATTTCACAGAATCCAGTGGTGTTAGTAAGTTTACTTTTAACAATCTAGACATCACGATCGCACCTTCTGATGCTCCTTTAGAGCTCGGTACAGGTTTGCAGGATAAAACTGAAGGTGAAGTTCTTGATTTTACACAGGGACTTGCTCCCAATGTCTCTCAAGTTAGAGCCGAATTCACGGTCAATCGTGAAGCTGCCTTTAACAATTTTGTTGGATTCTACAAGATTGAGAATGCTAGAGGTGACATCAGAAGAGCCGATGGTACAACTGTTTCAGTCGGTCAGAGTGGCTACATTCAAGCAGCGATCGCTGGACAGGTTGCTGGTATTGATTTGAGTGCGACAAATCAATCAACTGCAACCAGTACTGGAATTTTCAGAGCTGGCTCGATCTTTGCTCCATTCATTGTGGTTAATGGCAGTCCATCGGCAATTTTGGATAGCAATCCAAATAACGATCCTGCGGTTTACTTCCCGTTCTTGGGCGCAAACACAGACAAGGTTGACCACATCCGTTTGCTAGGCAATAACACCTTCGGCTTTGAAGATCTGCCCAGTGGTGGTGACTTTGATTACAACGACATCATCGTTAGGGTAAAGCTTACTCCAGTTGCTTAACTTACTGGGAAGCCCTTGATTTTTGTAGGGGGCAATTCATGAATTGCCCCCTACATATTTTTGTATAGGAAAAATTCCCCGCGAACCACGATAATACTGCGCCCTGCGGGACTAGTGGCATTTTCAGTGGTGGTGCGATCGCCTAATTATATATTCACGATATATTCACGCAAGATATTCACTCAAATAAAAAGCGATCGCCTTACCAAGTTCTCGGCTGGAAGTTATGACTATTAGCGATCGCCACTGAATCTCCTGTGGGTTGAAAATGAAACGCTTTATTTGATTGTTTAGATAGAAACCATTTTTGTGCTATACAGAAATATCAGATAAAGTTTTCTAGGTAAATGATTATTTAACGGTTATTTTAATGAAATAATCTTTTAGGAGTGATAATGGTTGCGAAGTACTTTAATCCTTATACTGATTTCGGCTTTAAGAAACTGTTCGGTGAAGAAGGCAGTAAGGATTTGCTTATCGATTTTCTTAACCAACTTCTCCCAATACATCATCAAATCCAACAATTAACCTTTAAAAACACTGAAAACCTCTCTGACACGATATCGGAACGCAAAGCTATTTTTGATATTTACTGCGAGAGTAGAACTGGCGATAAGTTTATTGTGGAAATGCAGAAAGCAAAAATCAAGTATTTTAAGGATAGAGCCTTGTTCTATTCCACATTCCCTATTCGCGAACAATCGGAAAAGGGC
>JANMFC010000051.1:0-26243 GCA_031377675.1 Pseudanabaena sp. OTE_70b_metabat_355
AATATTATAAATATCCATACTATATTTACACAACCTACTTTTCTTTTATATCCCTTATCACCACACACAACACCAACACCCCCACCACCCCCCCACCCCCCCCCCCCCCCCCCCCCCCCCCCCCCCCCCCCCCCCCCAACTCTCTTTTGGGTTATTGATGACTATAGCTATAATTGAGCACAATTTATAACGAGGGAACTAAACCCAAATAAATTTGTCGTAAGATAAACGCTGTAGATACGAGTTGATACTTTGGTAACTTCTAGGCTGATTCAGTTTTTATCAGATATGCAAAAAAGTTGATTAGCTGAAAAGTGATTATTGCCTGATGTATAGGGCTTAATTATTGTATAGCCTAAGCCACGATAATCTGGTCGCGCTTACAAAGTTTGCTCCAAAGTTCACTATATACTTCAATGCTTAAGGTTTATTGACTGCTTCTGGTTAGTTCTAATTTCGTTCTCCTTTCATTCAATTTCCTTGTTTTTGACATAGGGTGAGATAAGTTGGCTCGACTTGTATTTGGTGATATTCATGGTCAATTTGATGGATTGATGAAGTTAGTTAACTTCATTGACTGTTCTGCTGACGATAAATTGTTTTTTTTAGGTGACTTAATTGATCGCGGCGATCATAGCGCTGACGTTGTGCGCTGGGTGATGGAAAATGGTCATACTTGTCTTAGGGGTAATCATGAGCAAATGTGTCTTGATGCCTATCGAAGTAATGAGGGTTCTCTAGTCTGGAAAGGCTGGATGATGAATGGCGGTGCTAATACCTTAGAGAGCTATGACGAAGGTGGTGTCCCCCAAGAGCATCTAGACTGGATGCAACAACTTCCTCTGTTTATGGATCTTGGTGATTCTTGGTTAGTTCATGCAGGGTTGAATCCCAATCTCCCCCTTGAATTGCAAGGCGCTCCTGAGTTCTGTTGGATACGCGAAGAGTTTCACAACGCGACTGAGCCTTTCTTTGCTGACAAGATCATCATTACTGGACATACGATTACCTTTGTATTTCCGAATGTCGTGCCTGGTAATTTGGTTTTAGGTAAGGGTTGGCTAGATATTGATACGGGTGGCTATCACCCTAGAAGTGGTTGGTTATCGGCGCTAGATTTAGATTCAGCAACGGTTTACCAGTGCAACACTTTTACTAATGAATTAAGAGTTAATCCGTTGTCAGACATTACGACTGTAATTGAGCCGACGCTGACCAAAGCTAAAAGACTAGAAATCAAAAAAAGCAATACTCCTAAACGTCGCTGGGCTTGGGCATAAACCAGAAAAAGCGGAGTAATCAAACTTGTGTATTTATGGCGATAATAAAACTATGGTGACAACAGAGCTTGGTATAAATCAGGACGGCGATCGCGGAAAAACCCAAAGGAAGCGCGGTTGAGCTTGATAGTATCAAGATCGAAATTGGCTAAAATTACGCCTTCCTCGTTGTCATTGAGTTCCGCAACTTTATCGCCACGATGGTTAGCAATGAAGGAATGACCATAAAAAGTTTGATTACCCTCTAACCCAATCCGATTTGCCGCCGCCACAGGAATCACATTACTAACCGCATGACCGATCATCGCTCTCTGCCAAGGATCTTTGGTATTTAAGTTTGGCTCTTCTGGCTCCGAACCGATCGCTGTTGGATATAGCAAAATTTCCGCCCCCATCAACACCATCGCCCTAGCGCATTCAGGAAACCATTGATCCCAACAAATGCCCACCCCAATTTTGCCAAAAGCCGTATCCCAAACTTTGAAGCCCGTATCACCGCCGCGAAAATAAAATTTTTCTTCATAACCTGGTCCATCGGGAATATGGCTTTTGCGATAGACTCCCAGTAAGGCTCCATCAGCATCGATCATCGCCAAACTGTTGTAATAGACTTGATGCGATCGCTCAAAAAATGAAACAGGAATTACGACATTAAATGCTTTTGCCAAATTTTGAAAATAGGCGATCGTGGAATGATTTTCCACAGGTTGCGCCAAATCAAAAAAGTGATCCCGCTCTTCGCGACAAAAATAGGGGCTTTCAAATAATTCTGGCGGCAAAATCACCTGCGCTCCCTGTTGAGCCGCCTTAATTACCAAATCAGAAATTTTAGAAACATTAGTAGTGATATCAGCATTTAAGGATGCTTGAATAACGGCGATCGTGACAGTTTTGGGAATACTTTTAGGAGATGACATCGCTAGTGAAATTGAGACATTAAAATAACAGTACAGCAAATCAGAGAAGAGTATAAAAGTGCCGCAAAGCGGCACTTTTATACTCTTCTCTGGATTTATAGACTACCTTAGCCATGAAACAACTTGTCATCTTATTAATTCAGTTTTATCGATTGTGTATCTCGCCATTGCTACCGCCAAGGTGTCGATTTCAGCCGACTTGTTCTCAATATGCCTTAACGGCGATCGAGCGATTTGGACTAGTCAAAGGCGGGACAATGGCAACTAAACGAATTTGCTCTTGCCATCCTTGGCATATAGGCGGCTACGACCCCGTGCCAGAAGTTGTAACGGAAAATCCAGAAGGTTAAAAGTGCCGCTTTGCGGCACTTTTAACTAGTTATACATCAACATCGCTGCGATAAAGTTATATGAAAATTTCGTAATTCTCTGACTATTGACACAATATTTTTTAGATTAATATCACTACGCCCCAATATGTTCCGTAAAGCAGCGATCGCTTCTTTGTATTCTTCAGTAAATTGGTGAGCAAAAATCGGTTGTATATCCGAATGAGAAGATAGCAAAACTTTCATCACCCCATTACGAACTTCGCCAATCAATGTAATGTAGGAATATTTTCAAAAGCGTTGCGAAGCAACGCTTTTGAAAATATTCCCAAGTTTTAAGTCAGTGCAAAGCACTATAAGTCATAATTCTATGGTTAATGTCACGCAATATTTGCATGAAAGTTGAAGTCACAGCAATTCCTGAGGTCTTACTAATTACCCCTAGAGTATTTGGTGACGATCGCGGCTTTTTTTATGAGTCATACAACCAACAGGTTTTTTACGAAAAAACAGGTTTAGATCTCACCTTTGTCCAAGACAATCATTCGCGATCGCAAAAAAATGTATTGCGAGGACTGCATTACCAAATCGGCAAGCCTCAAGGCAAATTGGTAAGGGCTTTAGCAGGCACAATTCAAGATGTGGCTGTAGATTTGCGGCAAGATTCCCCAACATTTGGTAAATCGGTCAGTTATATTCTTAGTGCGGAAAACTATCAGCAACTGTGGATTCCTGTCGGATTTGCCCACGGCTTCGCCGTATTATCTGACTTTGCTGAAGTTGCCTATAAAGCGACAGATTATTATGCTCCCAATGAAGAGCGCAGTTTATTGTGGAACGATCCTGAGTTAGCGATCGCTTGGCAACTCACAGAACAACCGATTGTGTCGGTCAAAGATGCTGTTGGCAAATTATTAAAAGAAGCGGAGTTATTTGCATGAATCCAGTCGAAAAATTTCAAAAAGTGCTGATTACAGGAGGAGCAGGATTTATTGGCTCTAATTATGTCCATTACGCTTTAAATCAGCATCCCACATGGGAAATTGTGGTGATCGATAAGCTCACCTATGCAGGGAATTTGGATAACCTCAGAGATGTCAGCGATCGCATTACTTTCATTCAAGGCGATATTACCAATCCTGAAGATGTGGACAAAGCTGTAAATGGTGTTGATGCAATCCTCAACTTTGCTGCCGAAAGCCATGTCGATCGCAGCTTGCGTGATCCACTACCCTTCATTCGCACCAATATCGAAGGCACATTACTATTACTAGAAGCAGCGCGAAAACATCAAATCAAACGCTTTCTCCATGTCTCTACCGATGAAGTTTACGGTGATTTAGTCGGTAGCGATCGCCATTCCCTAGAGTCAGACACCCTCTCACCGCGCAGTCCTTATGCCGCATCCAAGGCTGGAGCCGAGCATTTAGTCTTTTCCTATGGTATTAGCTATGGCTTAGATGTGGTGATTACCCGTGGCTCGAATACTTACGGGCTGTATCAATATCCAGAGAAAATTATTCCTCTCTTCATCACCAATGCCATAGAGTCAAAATCTTTGCCTATCTATGGCGATGGTTCCGCCGTCCGTGATTATCTCTATGTCGAAGATCATTGCTCAGGCATTGATACGGTGCTGCAAGCGGGTACAAGTGGTCAAGCCTATAACCTTGGCGCACGCATGGAAGTCAACGGTATCGAGGTTGCCAAAACTATTTTAGGATTGCTCGATCGCCCCGAATCCTTGATGCAATCTGTCAGCGATCGGCCAGGACATGACTACCGCTATTCTGTTGATCCTAGTGCCACTGAAGCATTAGGTTGGCAGCGTCAATGGGACTTTCAGCGTGGCATGGCGCAAACCGTGGCTTGGTACAAACAAAACTCGGACTGGTGGCAAGCGGTTAAGGACAAGAAAGTATTCCAAGAACATTACAGCCAATGGTATGCAAGATGAGTCAGCCTCTGAAAGTAGCCCTGATTGGGGCAAATGGACAGTTAGGTTCCGATATTACTAGTCACTTTTCGCAGTGCGATCGCTATCAACTGACGGCTCTAACCCGTGCTGACATTGACATTAGACAGGCTGACATTGTTGCTCAAGTTTTAACCCATCAGAAATTTGATGTGGTGATCAATAGTGCGGCTTATGTGCGGGTCGATGACTGTGAACAGGAAGTGGACACCGCCTTTGATGTCAATGCGATCGGCGCGTTAAATGTAGCGCGAGCCTGTCGTGATATTGGTGCTATGTGTGTTTATATCAGTACTGATTATGTGTTTCGTGGCGATCACCCATCGCCTTACACTGAGTCCGATATTCCTAACCCAATTAATATCTACGGCACATCCAAGCTCACGGGGGAATATTTAGTCCAACAAACCACTGCACGATCGCTAATTTTGCGAATTTCCAGTGTCTTCGGCAAAGCTGGAGCAAGCGGGAAAGGTGGAAATTTTGTGGAAACAATGATCAAAAAGGCACAGGTAGGTGATCCACTCAAGGTGGTCAATGACATCTTTATGTCCCCCACCTATACCTATGATGTCGCCAGATTGCTAGATGTACTTTTGCAGGAACACGCAACAGGGATCATTCATGGCGCTAATTCTGGAAGTTGTTCATGGCATGAATTTGCCAGTGCAGCCCTTAGTCTTGCTAATATTCAGCATCCCATCGCCGCTATTCCTGCTGCGGATTTCCCTACTAAAGCTACCAGACCAATGAACTCAGCATTAATTAGCGAGCATTTGCCCAAAATCACTAATTATCAGATGCGTCCTTGGCAACAAGCGCTTGCAGCCTATATTCAAGCCAGATAAAACCCATAAATACTTTTAAAAGAGGCGCTTTGCGCCTCTTTTAAAAGTATTTATGGGTTTCTCAAACCCTCACTAGACCCTACTATTCACAAATATGAAAGCTCTAATTCTCTCTGGTGGCAAAGGGACAAGGTTGCGCCCTCTCACCTATACAGGCGCAAAACAACTCGTACCCGTTGCCAATAAACCCATTCTTTGGTACTGCATCGAAAGTATTGTTGCCACAGGTATCAGCGATATCGGCATTGTGATTAGCCCCGAAACTGGCGATGAAGTCAAAAGCAAAACAGGGTTAGGCGATCGCTTTGGTGCAAATATTACCTATATTTTGCAGGATCAACCCGCAGGCTTAGCCCATGCTGTCAAGATCTCCCAACCATTCCTTGGCGAAGAATCTTTCATCATGTTTCTTGGTGACAACCTGATTGAGTCAGATTTAAATAAATTCTTGGCAAGTTTCCAGCAAAAACAATTAGATGCTCTGATTTTATTACGCCAAGTTTCTGACCCTACTGCCTTTGGCGTTGCCACTGTTGATGCTGAGGGCAAAGTAATCAAATTAGTCGAAAAACCTAAACAGCCTGAATCAAATCTGGCGTTAGTTGGGGTCTATTTCTTTAAAAACACAATTCATCAGGCGATCGCCCAAATTGCTCCGTCAGCCAGAGGCGAACTAGAAATTACTGATGCGATCCAAAAACTAATTGATACTCAAAAGAATGTATCAGCTTCCGAACTAGAAGGCTGGTGGCTCGACACAGGTAAAAAAGATGATATTCTCGCCGCCAATCAAATTGTGCTTGATGCGAGATTAAAATCTCAAAACTTGGGAGAAATCGACAGTGATAGTAATATCAGTGGGCGTGTAGCGATCGGTAAAGGTTCTAAGGTAATTAGCTGCAAAATTCGCGGACCAGTGATCATTGGCGAAAATTGTCATCTCGAACATGCCTATATCGGTCCATATACCAGTATTAGCGATCGCATTACCATCATTGATACCGATATCGAGCATAGCGTCATCCTTAATGACACCAAAATCACAGGTATTCATCAGCGTATCGTTGACAGCGTGATTGGACAAAGAGTGTCGATGAAAGTATCTCCTAAGCGTCCCCAAGCATTGCGTTTTCTGGTTGGTGATGATTCGCAACTTGAGATAATGTAGGAAGTAAAAATCAATGAGTCTGTTATTAAGCAATAAATACATCAGCAAAGACTTGCAACATTACCTAGAGCTATTGCAGGTCTTGGTGGGGCGCAATCTGAAGGTGCGTTATCGAGGTTCAATTTTGGGGATCTATTGGTCGTTGCTCAATCCCTTAATTATGACGGGGCTATATACGGCCATTTTTGGAGCAACCTTTGCCCAATATTACGACAATTCAGTTTTGAATTATGTTTTGGCGGCTTTGACAGGGTTGATCGTAATTAACTTTTTCTCCGCTTCAACGATGCAGGCTTTGACTAGTGTTGTCGGCAATGGGGCTTTGTTAAATAAAATCCGTTTACCTGTAAGTGTTTTCCCTGTGTCGATGATCACGGCTAATATCTTTCAGTTTCTGATGGGAGCTTACCCGTTATTAGCGATCGTGGCTTTAATCAAGTCCCACAATTTACTTAATGCTTTTGCGGTACTCTTACCTTTTGTGGCGCTAGTACTTTTTTGCGTGGGTATAGGCTTTTTTGTTAGCGCACTTTATGTATTTTTTCGTGACTTGCCCTATTTTTATGAGCTAGTCACCTTTATGCTGTGGATTAGTAGTCCTGTCTTTTACCCTGCGGCGATCGTGCCACCTGCTGTCAAGCCTTTTTTAAGTATTAATCCCTTGTCACCAATTATTGAAAGTCTCAGGCAGATTACGCTCTCTGGTAATCTCCCTGATGTGATGATGGTGGCTAGTGCTTTGTTAAGTGGTACGATCTTTGCGGTTTTGGGTTGGGCATATTTTCACCATTCCCGGTCGCAATTTATGGATTTGTTATAGTGGACTTGTTATAAATGACAGAAGAAGCGATTCGATTAGATCAAGTATCTCTGTGGCGTAGGACGCAGGAAGAATTCTCCTATGACCTGAAGAAAACTGTTTTATCTTTTTTTGAAGGTAAATATCGCCAACCAGCTAAGAAATTAGTTTTGGATAAGATTGATTTAGTAGTAGAGAAGGGTGAAAAAATTGGCATCATTGGCAGTAATGGGGCGGGTAAATCGACACTTTTAAAGGTGATTTCAGGGATTTTGCAGCCTACTACTGGCACTGTACGAGTCCGTGGTCAGATTGCGCCTTTGATTGAGTTGGGTGCGGGTTTTGACTCAGAAATATCGGTGATGGATAATATCCTGCTGTATGGAGTGTTATTAGGTTTTTCGAGAGCCGAAATGAAGGAGAGGATAGATTCAATTCTAGACTTTGCGGAGTTGGAAGACTATCGATTTGTGCCTGTTAAAGGTTTGTCTTCAGGCATGGTGGCAAGGTTGGGCTTTGCGATCGCTACCGATATCCAACCAGAAATATTAATCCTTGATGAGGTATTGTCGGTGGGGGATGAAAGCTTTAGAAATAAATGTCAACGGCGCATCGATAAGTTTTGGGATTCCCATGTCACGATTTTGGTGGTGTCGCATTCGATGGATTTTATCCAAAAGTCCTGCGATAAGGCAATTTGGCTCAGTAAGGGCGATCTCAAATTAGCAGGGGACTCGAAAGAAGTTGTAAAATCTTATTTAGATAGTGTTACTTGAGGCTAGTCATGTATCAACCAATTCACCCGCGATCGCCCCTTGAGACGATGCCCACGATGTACGATTTACCGAGTGAGTTGTTAGGAGAGTCTGGTTTGCCTGACGAATTTCATTGCATTCAAGCAGATTTGCTGACTGAGACTTGCAAGCCTGTTGGTTATTTGCCAGAAGAAATTTTACTGGCGAGGGATCTTAATCTTTATTACGATCCGAGGCATACGCAGTGGTACAAGCGTCCTGATTGGTACATGGTTTTGGGTGTGCCAAGGGCAAATCAACTAGAAGAATTAAGGCTGAGTTATTTAATTTGGCAAGAGGGCGTTACGCCTTTTTTGATCGTGGAGTTATTGTCTCCAGGGACTGAGGATGAAGATTTAGGACAGAGGCTGAGAGAGATAAATCAACCGCCGAAGAAGTGGGAAGTCTATGAGCGAATTTTGCGAGTTCCTTACTATGTCGTCTACGATCGCTACGAAAATAATCTCAGGGCATTTAAAATTTCGGGTATGCGTTATAAACCAATTGAGATCGATGAAAATCGATTCTGGCTTGAAGAGATCAATTTGGGTTTAGGGCTATGGCAAGGAGTTTATCAAGGCACTAAAGGGCTGTGGTTGCGTTGGTATGATCGAACAGGTTGGATACCAACTTTAGCGCAGAGGGCTGAGGCTGAAAGTCAAAGGGCGGATCGGTTGGCGGCTTATTTGCGATCGCAAGGCATTGATCCTGATAATTTGCCAATCTAAACGAAAAAAGCAAGCCTACGCAGATGATCGACCAAGGTTTAATAGCCCACTTGGAAAAACCCGTTGCTAATTGCCGTCAAAATATTGCCAAATTAGAAAGGAGGTTAAGTCAATGATTTCTGTTTACAAACATCCGTATGAGCGGTTAGATATATTTTTGAATGAGTATCAATCTAGGTTGGAGCAAGCGCTTGCTGCGATTGAGGTAATTAAAAAATCTGACTTGGCTTCGGATGAATTTTCTCAGGCTCTTGTTGACCTTCATGTTTGCGCGACTGTGATTGAGCCTTATTCGGAGGGTTTGGTGGAGGCGATCGATCAATTTAGCGAGGATAGCCCTGAATAAGATCCACGATGAAAGTGGGAAAATCGCAAGGTATTGATCCTGATAATTTACCAATCTAAATCTTTATGTTCTGGGATTAAAATCAAGTATCTCTAAGTTGAGCAATTTCTTGCAAAGTTAACCCCGAAGCTCGACTAATTGCCTCATCATCTAACAAATCTAGCAACTGCCTCGCCATCTCCAACTTACCTTCAGTTCGCCCCTGAGTTAGAGCCTTCTTAATAGCATTGCGCTGATCGTGAATAAACATCTCCTGCATTTCCATGTCCTCGATCTGCTCAGGCGTGAGGTTTACCTCATTCGCCATTTCAAAGGCCTGCTTTATTTCAGGTACAAGATCCATACTTTCAGGCACAAGATCTAACTGTCTCGCCCATTTGAGGAAATATAACCACTTATCAGCTAATGTTTCTAAAGCATTAACTTTTTTGTCAAATTTCGGTAACTCAACAAATACCAACTCAATGTCATAAATGGAATAATCAATTAGAAAATCTTTTTCCTTGAGAATAAATCTAGAAATGAGATACTTGATCTCTGGAAACATGACAAAATCGGTAATCGTCAGCGCAATTACAGGATTTAGTAAGCTGTAGTCCTGTCCTACCCCTAGTTGATTAGAATATGCTTTAGCAGCATTATAAAGAATTCGTTTCTCAAATCCTTCAATATTTAAAACCTGCATCTCAATAATTACAGTGCTATCGTTATTTAGTCTAGCTTTGACATCTAGATATGTTTCCTTGACCCCGCGTATTTTGGGGGCTAGGTATGGATTAAGGATCTCTAAATCTTGGATTATCGGTTTACTATCATAAAGAATTGCGTTGAGAAAACTGATCAAAATATCATGGCTCTGCTCTGAGCCAAAGATTTTCTTAAATGCATAGTCAGTCTTAGGATTAATAAATCGCATAGGTGCAGCCAGCCATTTGACTAAACCGATTCTAGCAAATTTTCATTTAGAATGTTTTCTGTGATATCAAAAGATTTGCGATCGCAAGGTATTGATCCTGATAATTTACCCATTTAAAGATTTATGACACTAGTTGCAGATCCTTATGCTCAGAAGCGTAAGCAATTTATTAATTTGGTTATGAGATATGTCAAGAAAGGGTCTGGAAGCAGCCTAGAATTTTTAAACAGTCGAAGTTCGCCGTATGCTGCGCTTGCACTTTACTAATCTTCTGCTTCAAGGTGAATTTATCTATCAAAAACATGAATTTTTGCGTCTTATTCCTTTCCCGTCCAACCTAACCTACGTTTAAACTTAAACCAAGAGGAGCGGATCTGCCAAAGCTTACTTTCCTTAATTTTTACTATTTCTTTATTAATCTGATCGATTTCATTTTGAGTCAAGCTAACTTCATGATAGAGACTTTGTAATTTATTTGTTTGCAACTCTTGAGTTACAAGTTGTAAATTTTCCATCTGCCTTTGTGTGGTTTCTAATTGAGCTTGTGTAATTTCTAGGTTATTTTGAGATTGTTTAAGCTGAGAATATGCTGCAATACACTCTTCCTGTTTATCAATACAGTCTTCCTGACTATTATGATATTTCATATTTAGTTGATTTAATTCTGAGGTTTTATCAATAAGTGATTGAATTATTCTACCTGATGCAGTTTTTAATAATTTTGTAGTAATTTGCTCTTCAGAATTTTTATTAAGCGGATATCGACTAGCAATAAAATACATATCGTAAGCAAAAAGTTGCTTTTCAAATTGAAGTAAATGAAAACCCAGATCTTTAAAGAATCTTCCTACGGATTGTTTACTAAAAAGGTATTGGTGTTCTGGCGCTGTGAGTAAACTTAAAAAACTATCATTTTCACTAATCATTTCTTGGTAAGTTTTACCTTTCTGATATTGAGGAGTCTGAACAATAAAAATTCCATCTTCTTTAAGTAGAGATGCCGCATAACTCATAGTTCTTACAGGATCTGGCAAGTGTTCTAAAACATCGTAAAGTACAATCGCATCCAAAGAATTAGGTTCTAAAGATTGATCCTCTAAAGGACCCAATAACATAGGAATTTCAAATATTTCTTGAGCAAATTGCACGACCCAAGGACTAAGTTCTAAGCCAGTAGCATCAAATCCTGCCCATTTTGCTAAGGCAACGGAACCTCCGTGAGCACAACCTAACTCAAGAACTTGGGCTGAAGGCAACTTATATTTCATTAGAGTATTCAACCAGTAGAGACACCGTTCTGGGAGATCTTCGATTGCCCGATTATAAATATCAGGGTATCCATGTTGCTCAGTTTGATATGATAACCAATAGTCCTTGGTATATAGTTCATTGCTGTTATCTTGAATACGAAGATTTTCAATACTTAATGATCCTCTGCATACTAAAGTTTCACATTTATGGCAAATTAAGTATTCAGAAGAAAATTGAGTTAATTCTTGATTCTTACACCAACATACACGAACTAAAGGGAATGTCATTTTAATTTATCTCATAACATAGACTTACATTTTACATCGTACTACGCCAATTTAGTGCATTTCAGTAATCACACAATCTCACAAGATATCAATAACTATAATGCTCTTCTGGGTTTGAGGGAATAAGCGCAGTTAATAGTAGCTCAAATCTTCTCTGCGTAACAGTCATAGCCTTATCAAATCGCCAATTATTGTATCGTTTATATAGCATTTACCCCCTCAAACTCAAAAGAGCCACTAAATTTGATTAAAAATTAAATAGGTTAATTTATCCATCCTAGAATGATAAGTCCTATAGCCCCAATAAAAAGGATTATTCTCAATGCACGCAATATATTTGCTTTGATTAAACTAAAATAGCCAAGTATCCCTAAGAAAAGGGGAAAAGATAGAACAAAAAAACCAATTGAAATTAAATGATAGTTAATTAAATATTGCAAATTAAAAATTTTAGGTGCTAAAATATTTGTAAATAATATAACTACACCTAATATTACTCCTAAAAACGGAAAGAACTCTGTTTTTACCTTAACCCAAAAAAGATATATTTTCCAAAATTTACTAGACTTAATTGCCTCTAAATTTGATTTTGTTTCTGAAAGTTCTTGAGACTTCTGTTGTAGATAAATTTCCACTTTCTTGATTTTTTCTTCGATGGATAAGCCTTCAGATTCTATTAACACTTCAATCATGGGGGTATTTTGTTCTGTCTTTTGATTTGTTTCCTTGGATAAATAACTTTCTAAATATTGGATACGATTCTTAGATAAGCTATATAAATTCTCCAGTTCTTGTTTTTGTTGCTGTGATTTTCTCAACTCTTGCCAAACTAAGCTTTGAGATTTTAACTGCTCAAGTGGAAAATCTTTTATCGTTTCCAATAAAGTTTTAGATATTATCTCCGCCATGTTATGCCAAGAGAACTTATTAACCTGTTTGAGTCCTAAAGTGATTAAACGTTGACGAACTTCTGGTTTCTGAATTTCCTCTAGAGCATTTAATAACGGATCAATTTGATATTCATCCACATATAAAGCTGCATCACCTGCAACTTCAGGAATAGAAGAGTTAGAACATGTAATAACGGGACATCCACAGGACATTGCTTCTAAAATTGGCAGTCCAAAACCCTCACATAAAGAAGGGTAAATTAGTGCGATCGCCTCTTCATAAGCTAATTTAAGTTCATTATCACTTAACCCACAAAGGATATGAACTTTAGTTCCTTTTGACAGGGATGCTAACTCTTCTTCAAGCTGAGGTGATCCCCCAATACAAACAATAGCTATATTTTTTTTATCTTTAAATACATTCCAAGCTCTAAAAAACAAAATACCGTTTTTATATCCACCTGAGCAGTATCTACCTCCAACAAATAGAAAGAAGGGCTGAGAGATTTGAAACTTAGCTTTGAAATTATTGATTTCAATAATACTTTTTGTCGAAAAGACTGAAGAGATACCATTATAAGCAGTTGTAATATTCTGAGGTAAAATATGAGGATAATAGTGGAGCAAATCACGCGCTGTGTTTTTAGAGACAGTTATATATTTGTAAGCATGAAGAATGGCGTACTGCTTTTCTCTCCAGACTGGTTCTGATAGATTTTCACCTATAACTTCGGGAATCATGTCATGTATCATAACCACAGATGGGGTTGAGATTGGAGTTGTATAGTAGGTGGATATGAATAAATCCGCCTTTGTCTCATCACAAATAAACTGTAAGTATTGAGCGTCAAAACCTGACCTACTAAAGTTAGGATAATCAATCAACTCAATATTACGATACTCAATTCCTTTGATTCTCGGGGCAGTTCCTCCTCGATCTAAAACTATTAGGTGTTGTGCAAAGTTAGAGTTACTCCACTCCTCTAAAAGAGATCGCCAAACACGAGAAATGCCAGAAGATTTAGAGATTTGAAAGAAAATTCCGTCAATAACTATTTTAGGAAATATCTGACCTTCTTTGGAATCCTCTTTTCCTAGTGAACTAAAGCTTGTAATCTTTTCTATTTGATCGCTAATATCTAAACTAGTCATAGAAGTATCTATAGATTGAAGAACTATATTCTCTGAAATAGAAAGTTTTACGTCTTTAGAAACTGATAGATCTTGTTTAAAGTCGCTTTCAACCCACTGTAATATTTCTGAAATACGATTACTTATGGTGTGTTGCTCATGGCAAATTTGATATCCTTGATTTGCGATATCTTCAGCTATCTCAGGATTTTTAATCAGATATTTAATCTTGGAGATTAAATCATCTGTATTATTTGAGTCATAGTAGACTAAATGCTTTAAATCTGCGAATAGTTGATTAGATACTTTTCCTTCAATTCTATTTTGTAGTAATAAACCTCCACATCCCATAGCTTCAAAAGTTCTAGCTGTTAGTGTGGGTGATATCGAGGGCAGATTTAAGAGTATTTGATACTTCTTTAAATCTTTAAGGTAGTCTTGAAGTAGTAGTTCTTCCTGAAATTCCGCAAGACATACTTCTTCACAAAGTTTTAATTGACCTATGATTTTCTCACGCCTATCGTAAGGATGGATATTATAAAACTTGTCAATTTTCCCTCTAAAAAATGCCTGAGGAAATCTATTCTCAAATTTTCTTTCGCGATTGAAGTAAACAGGATCTATAGAAAAAGGTTGAAAAGCAATTGGCTTAATTACACTTTCTTTTTTTTTCAAGAAATCGACATCAAGCTCATGGTTACATATAACTGCATCCACACAAGAGATTGAGCTTTTGAGAGCATTTTGGGCTAACTCATTCCAATCTTGAGATTGATGAATATGTTCGGAAGAATACATTTCATTAATTATTGCAATTTTTTTTATAGAGGCTTTTCGCCATCTATCTTGCCATCGACTAGTTCGATGAAGAGGTTGAGAATGCCAATCAAAACCCAGTAAAATAATAATGTCTGACTCAGGCTTTCCAAGGTAGTCGAATAATCCGTCATCATTCTCTGGCTCTATATCGCCCCATCTGGCAAAAGGACGAAAAGTACGATTCAACATTCCCTCCCGTTGCAAAACCTCACCCCAACCTGTTGACATATTCCAAGCATGATTTCCAGTCGCTTGCATAACAATATCTATACGGGGCATATATTTATCTATTACCTTGGTGAGATTTAGAATTTAGCATAATAAAACGTGATGTGCAAATAAAAAACTCGCAGCCCAGTCCAGCGTGTTAAAAAATAGAAATAACATCAATAGCAGATAGAATTATGTTTTCTATAATAAAGCCTTTTCAATTAAATGGTTAAATCATAATAAAAATTAAATAAGATCGGGAACCGCACAGTTAAGCAATGAGTATTCTACTCGCGACAAAGGTATGATAGGCTAAGAAAGAAGTCAAGGGGAGAAAATGACACTAAGTATTTCAAAAATCAGCGCACCGTAAGTATTAGCATGGGTCCTAGGGCTGTCGAATCCACGATTAAGCAAATCTAGCCTAGAATTAAGGATGTTAAAATATGTTTTAGGTTAAGACTAAGACATTATGTCAGTTTCCAGACTTTTCTGCACTACTCAGGGTATCTAGTTGTCAGTGAAATCGAAAAAAATCTTCCTCCTTTCCTTAAATATTCTTTAACACTAAGGATAGTTAAGAAAATCACCACTATGAAAATATCAGTTATCACAGTCTGTAAAAATTCCGAAAAGACCATTGAGACAACTATTAAAAGTGTCATATCTCAAACTTATAGAAATATTGAATATATTATTATTGATGGCAACTCTCAAGATAGGACTAAGAACATAATTTTATCCTATGGTGATCACATAACTAAGTTTATTAGTGAACCTGATAGATGTCTCTGGGAAGCTATGAATAAAGCTATTAAACTAGCAACAGGTGATTTTCTCTATTTTATTAATTCTGATGATTATATTTACGATAGAAACGTTATAGATGATGTAGTTAAAGTTATTAATGAAAAACCTGAATTAGACTTTATTTATGGTGATGTTGAAGTAAGACAGCCTATGGGAAAAATAATTATTCAAAAATCACCCGATCTAAGCCAAATTATTGAATCTATGATCCTTAGAGGGACGATTCCTCATGTAGGTAGCTTTATTAAAGCTAATTTATTTGAAATAATAGGGCTTTACAATCAGAACTATATACTTGCATCAGATTATGAATGGATAACTAAATTAATGCAATATTCAGACATCAACTTATTTCATTTTTCTAGAGTTATAGCCTCATTTTATGCGGGTGGTTTATCAAGTAATGTGCAAGAAAATCTTAGAGAAATATTTGAAGTTCAAAATCACGCCCCCATATATCAGACTGAATACTGGATTAACAAACGATTTATAGCTTTGCAAACAGAATTATTAGAGGTTCAAAAACTATCTGATGAGCGCTTTGCTTTTATTGAGGCATCAACCGTAGGGAAATTACTACTTTCAGTTAAAAAAGCTATAAAGATATTAAAAAAATGAATCAGTTATTAACAATAAAATTTAAGTGTTTTTTCTCAAACCTGTAAAAATATCGAATATATTATTATTGATTAGCAAATTCAAACTCAAGAATAGAGATAATTAAAAATGAGAATTATAATTGATGGTACACCTATCAAATCTAATCCCAGTGGAGTAGGCTTACATTTACTAAATTTAATCTATTGGTTATACATGTTACAAGATAATAATTTTCTTGATTTCCATTATGAAATGGGAATATCTTATCAACCTGGATTTAAAAATTGGCTTAAAGGTAATCAAGTTTTTCCTGACATAATTAATTCCTATTCTAATCTTTATAATTTGCCTATTCCTGTTAGATTTGTTAACCCATTTTTACTATATGCTCCAAAATTATTTTCCAACTGTTTTGAATCTACTTTAAATTATCCAGATATAATTCATGGGACAAATTATTTAGTTTATCCATTTAAATGCAGTCTTAAAATATTAAATATTTATGATCTAACTTTTATCAAGTATCCCGAATATGTTGATGCGGTAGTGGGTAAATATTTAGCAGTTGTCAAACAATGCCTTACTTGGACTGATTTAATAATTTCTAGTTCGGAGAGCATTAAGCAAGATATTGTTGAATACTTAAATTTTCCCGCAGAGCGCATCCATGTTACGCCTTTAGCCAGTAGATACAATCATAAATTTCTTGAAGATTTTAAGCTTGAGACATTAACTTCATCATTTCTCCGTTACGACTTTACTAAACCATATATTTTATTTGTCAGTACTATTGAACCTCGAAAAAATATTCAAGCCTTAGTTAATGCGTTTAATTTATTGAAGCAAAAATATAAAATTGAGCATAACTTAGTTTTAATTGGTCAAAAAGGTTGGAATTATAAACCTATATTTGAACTCATTGCTAACTCACCATACGCACAAAATATTTATCACCTAGACTATCTTGCCGATGAATTAGTCGCAGCTTTTTATGCTAAAGCAGATGTCTTTGTCTATCCGTCTCACTATGAAGGATTTGGGTTGCCAATTTTAGAAGCTATGACTCTGGGAGCACCTGTGATCACATCTAATGTTTCATCTATGCCAGAAGTTGCAGGAAATGCGGCATTATTGATTGATCCTAATAATCCTGAAGAATTGGCTGAAAGTATTTTAAAAGTAATTAGCGATCGCCAATTGCGACAAGATTTAATTAGTAAAGGTAAAACAAGGGCTAGTCTTTTTACTTGGGAAAATACAGCCAAAAAAACATTAGAAGTATATAGAAGTATTGTGTGATGGATATTGTGAATAGTCACCGCGATAGTAAGGTAATAATTAACTTATCGCATTTATTATCAAATGCAACGGGTATAAGCAACTATACAAAAAATGTTTTCCCTTATCTAAAAGAGATTAATCCGACCTTATTAATCTCTGAAATATATTCTGAATTTAACTGCTATTCTATTCCCAATGATTTAACCCCTGCCTATGGAACAAAGGGGCATTTCAAGCGCTTAGCTTGGACTCAATTTCAATTACCTAAAATCTATAAAGAACTTAAATCTCAACTTTTATTTTCTCCGATCCCAGAAGCGCCACTATGGTCGCAATGCCGAAATGTAGTAATGGTTCATGACTTTATACCGTTGCGCTTTCCTAAACGGTTTTCTCCTCTTACCCCTTATCATCGTTACTATGTACCCCAAGTCCTAAAACAAGCAGAGCATATTATTTGTAATTCTCAATCTACTGCTCAAGATATTGTTAAATTCTGCAATATTTCAGCTAACAAGATCACACCCATTCTTTTAGCTTATGATTCCAATCATTTTCGACCAATAATAGAAGAAGCTTTACAAAGCCGATCGCCTAATCATTCACCATATTTTTTATACATTGGCAGACATGATCCTTACAAAAATATTAGTCGCCTAATTTCCGCCTTCGCAAATTTACCATCAAACAGTGAATATCAACTTTGGTTAGCGGGTCCCTCAGATAAACGCTATAAGCCAGCCTTAAAAAAACAAGTCCAAGAGTTAGGTATTACTGATCGCGTTAAGTTTTTGGATTATGTTCCTTACGATGATTTGCCGAAAATTATTAGTGGCGCGATCGCCTTAGTATTTCCATCACTATGGGAAGGGTTTGGTTTACCTGTACTTGAAGCGATGGCTTGCGGGACTCCCGTAATTACATCTAACTTGTCATCCCTACCAGAAGTTGCGGGTGATGCGGCAATTTTGATCGATCCTTACAAAGTGGAAGAAATTACAGACGCGATGCAAGAGATCGCTAATGAAACAGGATTGCGATCGCATCTTTCTCAACTTGGCTTAGCAAGAGCTAGTCAATTTAGTTGGGAAAAAACAGGACAAGCAACCGTAGAGGTTTTGCAACGATTTTTGTAGTGAAGTCAAGTGGCTAAAGTACCAAAGGGGCGGCTTTCCCGCCCCACTGATTTTGGAGCATCTGGATTGGCACTTTATTTTCTCGCAAGTCTCTTATTTAACAAAAATCCATTTAGCGCGGTCATTTGTCTGAAAATTCCAACCAAACAACTGAAAACGTTTGTGTTTGTGTTGTAAATTACGCAGCATTTTGACCACTTCCATTAATTCCTCACGGTTGTCTGGAGGTTTTTTGTTATTTAGTTTTGCAAAAGGTAAAATCACGCCAAATTGAGCTGCCGCATTGCAAAAAGAATTGAGCATTGCTCTTTCGGGAGCGTGAACTCCGATTGTGGTAAAACCAACCTGAATCAGGCAGCCTTTGTCACTACCCGTTGCCTCACGCCTAACACGATCAATAGTTAGTGAGCATCGCATTGTAATGTAGTCGGAAACCACTACAGGGTCGGAAAAGCTGACTTGCCAATCTTGCCCAAGGGCATCTAGTCGAGAGCAGAGCATGAGCCAAATTGCAAAAAACTCTGAAAAGTTCTGGCGATCGCCTTCACAGTTAGCGGCAATACCAAATGAACGCGCTTTAGACGCAGACAACAATAAAACCCACATTCCGCTCGTAATGGAAGGAAAAAATGATTAAGAAACAGGGGCAGGGAGGAGATAGTAGCGTTGGCAGGCCGTAGAAAAGAAATTTAAAATATGAATGCGAGGAGCAGACAAATTAACGATTTGAATAACGCCATTAAAAGAGACTAAATGAACCGCCATAAAACATTGAAACACCCAACGCAAAGTGGGTGAATTAGTGGGCTTACCCAATTGGTTAGGAATCGTATCTTGAGAGAGAGCCAAGGCAAGCCTGAGTTGTCGTTGAGCCAAATTATAAACGAGTAAGCAAAGTGCCATAATCATCGCCAGCGCCTCAATGCGTTTAGCCGACTTGAGAAAAACACTCGAAGTAAAAAACAAAGGATCTTTGAGAAAGCCAAAGCCGCGCTCCGTCGCCTGTTGAGCCTTGTATTCCCGCAAAGCATCATCAGTGGTGAATTCCAGAGAATCAAGAACATTCGTGGCTAAAACAAACCGACCACAGCGCAATCGTTGCGCCGCGATTTCTGCGTCTATGACCATCACGGTTGCTGTAATGCGATAACTAATGCTAGTTGGTATAGCATCAGGCTGTGGGTTACCCCGCTTTGCATAATGTGGTTTTTCCACGGTTTGAATATGGTCGAGTTTGTGCCATTTCATTTTGGCTGATAGCTTATAGGCGGCGGCGAGTGCATCAGCAACACAAGCAAAATCTTGCCCTGCTAGAACCTGTAACTCTTTCTCGCATTTCTGCTGGTTCTTCTCAATCTTTTTGTCTAATTTCTTGATGTCGGACTTACGTCTTGCCTCGCTTGCAACTAAAATCCATCTTTGGCTTACACCACCATACTCACTCAGCGATTCGGCTGTGCTATATCCCTGTATTTGACTGGGCTGCAATGGTTCGTTGCTTTCCACTAATTCACCAGCCGCTTTGATACTCAATGGCACTCTGGTTAACCATTTCAGTCCTGTCATCGCTTTCAGATTCTCCTCACTGTATAGCGCCGCATCGGCGACGCATATTCCCTCGAATGTCCACTGCTCCTTGAATTCTTGCAATAATCCTGCAAATCTTGCTTTGTCGGATTGGTTACCACTTACCGCTTCCATCATCACGGGGATGTCCCCATCACCTACGCAAATCAAATTCATCATGAATTGTTTCAAGTCTGGACGATGGTCGCGTGAATATCCATGGATGATTTCTATACTCCCTTCTTCTTGCTTAGCATATTCCCCATCCACATGAAATGAGTTTGAGTCTACATGTGCTGTTTCTACCTTGACTCCGTATTTTTTTACTACATTCAGACTAATTCCCACAAATGTTTCGGTCAGTCCTACTTTATGTAAATCATCTAGTACGTCACCAATGCGGTCATCGTTGATTTGCTCGGCTGTTATTCCTGCCCCTAATAAATGTTCGGTCGGTTTACCTTCAAAGAATTTACTAAACATATACAGTGGTCTAGATACAAACCCTAACCCATTCAAAATCATTGCTTTTACCATTACTCCTGCGCTTACTTTTTCTCTTGAGCTTCTCCCAATTTTGGCGTTAATCTGCTCCACAATTCCCAAGTCATCTATTATCCCTGCTACTATTCCTAGATGGTCTAGGTTCTTTACTTGTATCTCTCTATTCATTCTTGCTTTATCCTTGTTCCTTTGGCTTAATTATTTTAGCATTCCATTACGAGCGGAATGTGAGATATAAATATTCTTCTCTCGCAATTTCTGATAGGTCGCCGCGATCGCCTCCACCAAACTATTAGCCGAAGCCAAAGACTCATACAAACAAGCCGCCGCCAGAGTCGCCACATCATCCCCAATCGGACGACCCCAACCCAACACCGCCGTCAATCCCAAATTTAACAAAGCCTCCGCCATCGAAGGCGTAGCTCCCTGCTCCCCCGCCTGACCCGTGCGACAGCCCGACAAAAATACTAAACGCGGCAATCGAAACCGCAACGCATCAACAATCTCACCCGCCTTCGCATCATAGCGATCGCCCGTCTCCGTTTCCGTAATAAAAAACGGCTGACCATCCTCAGCGATCGAAGCATGACCCGTCAGATGAAATACATCAAAATGATTGTCCTCATAGAGCTGCCAAGTCTTTTTTAACTCACTCACGCAGCCACTCTCCTCCACCCGCAAGGTCAGCGCCGCCCCACGAGTCGCATCCAAGATCCGCCCCTCTTCCCCCTCAAAATTCAAGCGCGGCTCCACCCCCTCAGGATCGGTCGCCATAAACATCACCCGCAAAGGGCGATCGGCTGGCTTAATGGCAACCACTTCTCCCTTAGTCCAGCGCACAGGCACAACTTTAGGAAAAGTGCGATCGATCAAAAATCCCTCGCGATCGTGCAGCACCTCCCAAGGCAAATGCGGCAATTTCGCAAGATTAGCGATCGCCAATACCAACAACTCCCCCTGACAATCCGCCACCGCCCGACTCAACCAGCGTCCATCCCCATCCAACCAGCCAAACAATTTCTTCCCGATCGCCACAGGATCGGGCATAGACACATAAATATCCCGTTCAGCTAAAGCGATCGCATCCTCAATATCACTAATCCGCAAGATCTGCTTTTCATAGCCCTGACCTTTCAGCTTTTGATACCGCAACTCAACCTTAGTCTCACTGCTAGGATGCAACTCAATATAAAGAACGTCCACAAATCACTCCATAACACTAAGTAGATATTCCCAATTCGTAGGATGTGTTAGCGCCAGCGTAACGCATCCAAACCCTACTTTATCGGTGCGTTACGGCTGAGCCTAACTGCACCCTACAACTAACTTAGCCTTTTCTTCATCTCAGCCAAACTAATCGAAGATTCAGAGCGCCGCTCAGCCACGATCACCAAATCATGAATATTTTCTAACATTTGCTCGTATAGCTATACTTAAAATCACGGCTGTTTTGTTACCGTTGCCATCAATAATGTATTGCTCTTGAATTAAATCTGACTCGATCGTAGTCATAAAATCAACCCTCTAAAACCTTACGGATTTGTTCGATTGTCGCATTTTCTAACAAAAGGCGACAGGGCATAACAAGCTATATTTGATTATGGATACAATACAGCTAAAAATAGGGCATAACCATGCAAATCACTGTAGAAATACCCGATGATATCGCCCTGCGCTTAGAACCGCTCAAAGACAAACTCCCGCAAATTTTGGCTCTAGGCTTACAAGAAATTACTGCTAATCCTGCTACAGGCTTCTCTGGACTCACCGAAATCTTAGAATTTTTTGCAAAACTGCCATCCCCTCAAGAAATTCTAGCCTTGCGCCTTGCACCTAACCTCCAAACTGAAATTGAAAATCTTTTAGATAAAAATCGCACCGAAGGACTCAATGAAAGCGATCGCCGCCTATGGCAACACTATGAATTTGTCGAACATCTAGTCCGTCTAGCCAAAGCACAAGCCCTACTCAAACTAAAACAAAGTGCATGAGTAGAACTTATATTTCGGCAAGTTTGCGTCGCATAGTTAGCGATCAGGCTAAGAATTGTTGTGAATATTGTTTGATTCCAGAAATATTAGTGTTAGCTTCCCATCAAGTCGATCATGTAATCGCTGAAAAGCACGGCGGGGAAACTATAGAGAAAAATCTGGCGCTCTCCTGCTCACTATGCAATCAAGCAAAAGGTAGCGATATTGCGTCCATCGATCCCGAAACGGGTGATACAGTGAGACTTTACAACCCTAGGCAAGACATCTGGCAAGAGCATTTTTATCTTGACTCGGAAAGTGGTGCAATTCAACCATTATCAGAGATCGGGCGCGTCACCGTGAATTTATTACAAATGAATCGATTAGGATCTTTACCTTCACGTCAAATTTTTGCTCGCTATTCCCAAAATTAACTCTCTAAAATCTTACGGATTTGTTCGATTGTCGCATTTTCTAACAAGAGGCGATCGCCATTACGTCCGACAATCAATACCTTCGCGATCTTTTTGCCCGACTTGCCCTGCTTATATTCCTGATACCACTTACGAATTTGTTCGGCAACAGCCAAAGTCCCCGACACAATACCCACAATCGAAGCGATCGTTGCCAATAAAGGTTCACGTTCCAACCCCTCATTTTCTGCAAACGCCCCGTCAATTGCTTCTATTTCCAATAACGCTTCAGTTGCGTCAAGCGCTGCACTACCCTCGATCGCGAATTTAATTTCTGACATACTTGAATAACCTGCCGATATAACTACCTATGCAATTTACCATGCAGTTTGACAGGTGATTTGTTACAGCTTATTGAAACTTGAAGTAGTACAGATAAATTTATAAAAGCGGCGCTTTCATAAATTTATCTGGGTTTTAAGTTAGCGCAAAGCGCCGTAAGTGATTTATTAACTTGCGATCGCCTCAACTACAGCGTCAGCATTAGCAGTCCAGCCAATAATCCCACCTTGAGCGCGAAGCATCTCGATTGTTGATCGCTTAAACTCTGGGAAATAGCTGGCAGTTCCATCCTCGATCAACAAACATTCATAACCGCGATCGTTCGCCTCGCGCATGGTTGTCTGTACGCAAACTTCGGTAGTTACACCTGTAAATAAAAGATGGGTAATATTCTTTTTTTGTAAAATTGATTCCAAATCAGTTCGACAAAAAGCGCCCTTTCCTGGTTTGACAATTACGATCTCATTCTCTAGGGGCGTAAGTTCGGGAATAATATTATTGCCATCTTCACCAACAATTAAGATTCTACCCATTGAACCGCGATCGCCGATTTTAAGCCCCGTTTTGCTGCGATTGAGCTTAGAAGGTGGACAGTCTGATAAGTCGGGTGAATGTGCTTCGATCGTATGAATAACGGGAAAGCCCAACTTTCTAAAGGTTTCTAGTAATTTTTTCACAGTTGGTACGATGCTGCGTAATTGCATCACATCATTACCGAGCGCATCACCAAAGCCGCCATGTTCTAAAAAATCCCGTTGCATATCAATAATCACGAGCGCGATTTTGCTATCGCTGGGTAATTCGTAATCGTAGGGCTGAGCAACGATCGTAGTCATTATGTTTCTCCTTATTAGTGTTCAAAAGTTTTGGGCTTTGCACTAACTTTCTCAATCGTAGGACTTACCCAAACAGACTTGAAAGCTTGTTTCCAATGTAGGGGCAATTCATGAATTGCCCCTACATTGGATTATTTGGCGTAAGTTCTAAATCAATTATTCGTTAGCGATTATGACAGGTTTTTCCCACACAATTAGAACCACGCAACCTTCTTCACTAGAAACTTGGTGACTGGTATTGGGGGGATTAATGATCACCGAACCTTTAGTATATTTACCATTCGCGTCGGATTGGGAACCTGATAGCACAAAAATATGCTCGTATCCTGAATGAGAATGATGGGGAACCTTTGCGCCGACTTCATAGCGAAGGATCGCGGCACTCGCGCCCATATCATCCTTATATAAAGGATAAATTTCTACGCCTTTCCGAAAAAATTCCCAAGGCAGATCGTCATAGTTAGAACGAGTAAGTAATTCGGGGAAAACCCTGACTTGTTGGTTAATAATCATTGATATTTTCTTAATCTAATAGTAGTTGGGAACTTACCTTCGGTAAGTTCCCAACTACAAAATATTGTTTAATGCCCAGCCATCTTCTGCCCGATCGCTGCGAGATCAGCCTCAGCAATGGGACTTTCGTAGACAAATTGACCATCACTCATCACCAGAATGCGATCGCTTAGAGTCAAAATCTCATCAAGATCTTCACTGACTAAGAGAACGGCAACGCCGCGATTGCGAGCTTCGACAATTTGGTTGTGAATATATTCAACGGCGGCAAAATCTAGCCCGAATACAGGATTGGCAACTATGAGCAATTTAATTTCGGTAGCAGAAAGCTCTCTAGCGAGGACAGTACGCTGGACATTGCCACCTGAGAGATTGCCAATAGGAGTGTCTGGTGAAGGGGTTTTGATCGAAAAAACCTTAATCAGATTTTTGGCTGTTTCACGGATGGCTTTGAAAAGCAATAAAATCCCACCTTGAGATTGGGGGGTGCGATCAAAGGTACGCAGCGCCAAATTCTCGGCAACACTCATGTGTGGTACACAGGCATTTCGCAATGGTTCTTCAGGCAAGGAAAATACTTGATGGCTATACATTTCCTTGCGAGTTGCTGTATATAAATCGCCATTGACAAAAATCTCACCCGAAGTAGCAATTCTTTGTCCAGATAGAACTTCTACAAATTCGCGCTGACCATTACCTGACACACCCGCAATACCGACAATTTCGCCACTTTTGATCGTGAGACTAACACCACCAACAGCTTCAATTCCATTATCGCGATCGGCATGAATATCCCGCACTCTAAGAACTACATTCTCGGCAAGAACTTCCGTCTTGGCAACTTGACGTGCTTCCTTAGCTTCACCCAACATCATCGCCGCCATGTCTGAGACAGATAGCTCCTTGGTGGAACCCGTCCCTGCAAATTTGCCCTTACGTAATACGGTGACATTATCCGCAAAGGCAGTAATTTCGCGGAATTTGTGGCTAATCATTAAGACACTCAATCGTCCTGCGGTGACTTCTTCGCGCAATAGCCCTAGCACTTCATCAGCTTCTTGAGGCGTTAGGACGGAAGTGGGTTCATCAAGGATCAGAATACGGCTTTTCAGATAAAGCTGTTTGAGAATTTCTAATTTTTGTTTTTGCCCAGCCGCCAGTTGGGCGATCGGTGTATTCAGATCGATTTTGAAAGGAGCCTCAACGAAGCGCGCCAACCAGTGGCAACGTCACCCGTGATCCCGGCACCCTTTGCGCCGCCCACACCATCGAACATCGGATTGGAAAACAACACGCCATCCGGGTTGGCCGCGCTGACGAAATCGGAGTTGCTGGACACCAGTTGCAATGTATCGGCATCGACAAAATAAGGATCCATGGCTTCTGCGATGGCACGGCCGAGCGCCATGTTGCCGGCGGTGTTGAGATGCAACCCATCGTAGAAGTAGGCAGGGTTGGGCATGTTCGGGTTTGCCGGGTCCTGCAGTGCGTCCCAGCCATTGACAGGCACGACCCAGGGGCGGCCTGCCATTGGCCCTGCCGGACTCTCCAGCCACTCGTGCAAGGCGATATGCTCTGCGATGC
>JANMFC010000079.1:0-2429 GCA_031377675.1 Pseudanabaena sp. OTE_70b_metabat_355
GAGCGAGATTAAAATAAATATCGTAATCCTGAATATACGGCTTACCGCGATCGCCATAATTAAACTCAATTTCTTGCGCTAGACAGCCTAACCTCTGTGCTAACAATGTGCGTAAATTTCCCCGCGCCGCCACAAAATTACGTCTGAGATATTCACGCTTAAAGCGATCGGCCCGCGATCGCTCATCTTCAGACAAAAATAACCAGAGGCGATCAAACTCTATTTCTGAAATATCGAGTCTAACTTGATGGAGATCTGGATATCGTGTCACAATTTAATAGATTTGGAGATGGAATTAAAACAAACTCTATGAACTTACCATTAGTAATCGGCGCATTAATAGTCTCATTACTGCTGTTGTGGTGGTTGCTCAGCGTGATCAAAGCTAGCTTCAAAACCGCATTTTTAATAGTCGCGGTTATTTTTACGATCCAAGTCTTGACAGGCATTGGTC
Organism: Pseudanabaena sp. OTE_70b_metabat_355; assembly: GCA_031377675.1. Lineage (GTDB taxonomy): Bacteria > Cyanobacteriota > Cyanobacteriia > Pseudanabaenales > Pseudanabaenaceae > Pseudanabaena. Next base: position 455 of record JANMFC010000079.1, read on the forward strand.
CCCAACAAATATTTAATCAGGTTGGCGACTGGATAGGAGTTTCTTTGACTAAGTTCTTCACATGGTTACAGCGTTGGGGCGACAAAGGAAAAATTGATCCAGATCCTAGAAAACAGTCCGTAATTTGGCTATTTCAACTTGTTGCTGAAATATTTATCTAGTCAGAAAGGCGGCGCATCGCACCGCCTTTCTAGAATTTAGCCTCCTGCGATCGCGGGGATGATGCTCACTTCATCACCATCTTTCAGTACAGTGGCGGCTCCTTGCAAAAAGCGAATATCCTCACTGTTGACATAAAAATTAACAAAGCGGCGGAGAACGCCCTTGTCGTCACAAATACGCGCTTTGAAGCCAGAAAAATTAGCTTCTAGGGCATCAATAATTTCTTGAACCGATTGACCATCGCATTCTACGGTGGCTTGGTTATTGGTCAGTTGTTGGAGGGGTGTAGGGATTAAAACTTTAACGGCCATATTTTTGATATTACTTTTGGTGTTAATTCAGAGAACTTTAGACTTAGATTTTGTCATATCTCTCCATTCTAATCAAAACCGATTATTGAATAATTAGTGGTGCACGGCGAAGCCGCGCACCACTAATTATTCACCTTGTTGGAAGATGGCGCAAAGCGCCGTATTTAACGTCTCACCTTGCCAGCAAATCCTGAAGCCTTAAATTGCTTAAGTTCCAACGGTTCAGGCTGTTCGGCAGGAATAGCTACCATAATTTCAAAGTCGCTCATTCCCGCAGGAATCTGCTCAACTGCACCGAGTCGCCCTCTCTCAGGCATCGCATCATTGCCATTAGCATCATAAATGCGTCCAAAAATATCGGCATTGTAAACAACTTTACCCGATGAGTTATTCGCCTCTCCCTTGATCATGTAGCATTTTGCCGACATGATCCCGCCGCCCAGCACCATATTTTTGCCAATATCACCCGTGCATGGCTCATAGACAACATTAGTCAGCTTTATCTGCACATTTGCCCAAGCAGGAGCGCTTAAGGCAAAGCTACAGAGACAGAGGAGAATTGCTAGGGCTGTGGCTTGGAAGGTTTTAAAAAAATTTTTAAACTGGATGGTTTGTAAGTTTGCCATCTTGGAATTTGAAATCGCCATATATAAACCTAAAGAATGTCTTCTTTGACGTGCTAAAATTCATCTTAGCTCTTGAAGGAGGTCTGTTTTTCATGCAACTTTGTTTAGTACTCGCAACATTACCAGAAGCGTATAGAATTTTCGATCCACTGGTAAATGTTCTTCCCGTGATTCCCGTGTTTTTCTTGCTACTTGCTTTTGTATGGCAAGCTGCTGTCGGGTTTAAATAGGTTTTCAATAGGTTTGAATTAAATTAAAAATTAATAAAAAAACTTATAAAAACTTATAGAAATTCTTATAGAAATTTTCGATTACATTATGTAAATTGAGATTTTGCAATCTATAAAATAAAAACGATACAAGCGATCGGGGTGGCGGCTATGCTACCCCGTTTGTTTATTGTTTCGCGGCAATGCCCCGAAACAATAAATTATTCACTTTATAACTTTTTAGTAAAATTTTAATAAACTATGGAAACTATTGGACGTTGGACGAACAAATTTTTGATGTTCAATTTGTTTTTGGTGTTTTTCTTTTTTGTGTGGCTACTCGTAGCCCTTGGCGGCGAAACGCTCAAAATTAATCTTGGTTTAGAACTATGGCGACAACTGTGGGAACCTTTGATTCAGCCTGTGTTGGGTATTGTCATGGCTGGAGCGATCGCTAGCGGCATCATCTCTAAAGTCAAACAAAAGCTTGCTAAATCATAACGAACGAAAAAAGTCTGCTAATGCTCCAGTTAGTGCGTAAAAAAGCCTAAAAGATTCGTAAGACGAATCTGTTTGGCTTTTTTACGCACTAACTGGAGCATTAGCAGTCTTTTTTCGTTCGTTATGATTTAGCAAGCTTTTGTTTGACTTTAGAGATGATGCCGCT
>JANMFC010000091.1:0-5256 GCA_031377675.1 Pseudanabaena sp. OTE_70b_metabat_355
TTGACAATAGGAATGAAAGAATAAGCACTTCAACCAACATCACGCCGCGATCGCGGCGTGATGTTGGTTGAAGTGCTTATTCTTTCATTCCTATTGTCAATAATTTTGAATTTTTAGAGATGCTCTCTAGTTTATTTTTTAATGAGGTGATTGCTCGATGTCCCCTTTGTCTAATGGTAGTTTCGTTGACTGATTTAGAAGAATTTTTCGCAACGGCTTTTGCTACTTCTTGCCAAGACTTGTCTTGTAAGTGCCTCATACCAAGAATAACTCGTTGATCTGAAGGTAGATCTTCCCAAACTTTCCTTAACGCTTCTTCGTAAAAACTAATAGGATGACCGTTAATAGTTACTTCCTCCAATTCTGGCTGATCTAGATGGATCATTGAAAGGTTTTGTTCATCAAGATCATCATACATAAAACGCTGCTGATCTCTTTTTCTTTCACGAACAATGTTCAGGCAAACTTTTCTAAGCCAACCTTCGGGGTTGGTAATCGAGGTAGAACATTGAGAGGCTCTAATGTAGGCATCGCTCAATATATCATCAACAAGTGATGCATTGAGACTATGTTGAGATAAGAAGCGTCCAACACACTTAATAATTGGGTGATTTCTATTGTCAAGGGCTTCTTTAATCAAAGCCATTACAGCATTTGACGACACGATATATTCTCTCATTGAAGAACCTCATTGCTTTTTAGAAATCTGACGAACAGTAAAGTAATTAACTAGCTCAGTAGTAATTTCAGTATGTTTGTCAGAGATCTCTTTCCAAGCTTTGCTCAGCTTTTCGTCTATTTTCATTTCTTTTGCATCTTAATAGCTAGAGTAGCCCCTCCATTAAAATGAAAGGACTACAACACTATAAGAACTATGCCAACTCAATAGAGACTTCAGCCACATCCTGTATATCCTTGACTAACGGAGGGGTGTCATAGTTTGCAGGAATGACGTGAAAACGAATGATGCCAATAGGGGTTTCAGCTACCATTTCAAATGGCTTGCCACTAAAGGCAGTTCCAAAGCCAAGCCCTAAGCTGAAGGAAATCGTTGTCACTAGAGACAACATATAAGCACGATTAGAATATTTCATGTTTTTTTCATGATAAATTTATAATAAGTTTTACCGATCCAAGGCTTAACTTAAATTGATTACAGCATATAAAACCAATAAGCGCAAGGTGTCATTCAAAATAAAATGACACCTTGCGCTTTACAAGAATATTTTAGAATACTGCACTTAACCTAATAGAAATAATCAAACCATTTTGACTTCACTTTTTATTAGTTATTATATGATGGTTGATATTAGTGAAAAAGATCCATTAGAATAATATTTTAAATTTATAGAATTGGATTTCGAGGATTCTATTATTTAAATTGATAGAATTTAGAGTTCAAGAACCTTATCAATATTTCCACAATTTCTAGAACTAGGAAATCTAATTCCATCCATACGTAGCTATCAAACGTTCCATTCTATATATTTAATTGTGACACTCTTTCTAAAAAAAATATTTATAGAGAATGTTAACAATAAAGCCTTGGATCAAACTTATTATTAAATTTTCATTTCTCAAACATTTTCTTTACTTCTAGACCTAAAATTAGGCTCACCCTATATATGATTTAGGTAGTGAGTTTGTGACACTTTTTCTAAAAAAATCTTTCGGCGCGATCGCCATCGCTCCAGATCCATGCTTTGAAAGCGGCTTGAATCTTATCCCTCATCGTGCGCGACTCCGATGTTGCTTCGAGGTTGAGCGTGGCGATCGTGTTGCCATCTTTGTCTTTGTAGTAATCGTAGACTTTTGGATCTTTTTGGTTGAGTGTATGGTCAATCAGGGCGATCGCTGTAAAGTTACGAGTTCCCCACTCGGTTTTGTTCTGTGGCGAAACAATTAGTTTGCTGTCACCTGTGATTACCCAAATGTTGGCTGGATCAGGATGAAACTTGACTGTGCTTTTTCCTGCATGGCTGAGCAGTTGTTCGGTAAATTCTTTAATTACGGTTTCGGGCAACCAACTTGTTCCTAGCTTCACACGAATGGTGTTGCGTAACAGCAGATTTAGCTCGTCTGGGGACATGGAGTTGATATTGAGTCCCAATTTCACGGCACAGCGCACTTTGATATCGACATCTTCAGCTTCGGGTAAGCAGGGGACTGGCTGGTTGACGCTGATGACTTGGTGATAAATCTCTACGTTTAGCCAGTCGGGGACACCCATTTGCTGCCATGCGATTACATGGATTTCGATAGGGCGATCGCCTCTACTGTTGCTTCTGCTTTTATTCGTAGAGAACTGTCAAAATGTTCTTCGATTTCTTGGGTAATTTCAAACATGATTTTCGCAACCAAATTTTTTCTCTAGCAATGGCGCTAGCCATAAAAAACAAGTTGCATGGTGCTAGTGCCATGCAACTTGTTTTTATTTCCCACTGCTAGACCAGCAATGGATAGCCCGTCGATTTGGATCGGGGATTGCACAATGTGGATGCTTGCAATCAAATGTCACTACTTCTCCGCCTGTAAGAGTAATCCATTGTTCTTTTTCTTCAGAATCTGGTGAATAAGTTCCGCTTCTTTCTCTCATACCAAAAGAGCATTTGCCTAAATTGATTGTGCCAGCCAGAGCTTTTGCATAGGATGCGTCTCTATGCCAATTAATTCCGCTTGCTTGATCTCCCGAGTAGGTAACAAGAATAAAGTCAACCTTGAAAGGCATTATTAGTTCGCAAAACTTGGTTATTCTGGCATCTTGATATGCCTTTTTTGCTGTTTTTAAAGTATCTTGAGTTGCGAATAATTGCGGCTCTACTCCAATCCACTGAATCTTTCGATTTCTCGCATAGTTGCTTTTATCTTCTTTCATCGGAATTGTTTTCAAATGTGTAATGATTTGAGAAATGACGCTGGGAGACAAATTTTTGATTATTTTCATGGGAATCGCTATGTAATATCGCGAACCTTTGACGCGATAGCGTAATTTGAGAAAAATTTTGTTTTAAAAATTTTATCTTTTGGTTTTCAATACTAAAAAAGGCAAGACTTTAGCTGTCCTGCCCTTTGCTCGTATTGGCGAAAAAAATCCTTTAGTTAGCTTTGCCTTTGTTTTTTAGCCAATCTCTTAGGTCAGCGATCGTCTCTAAGTCAAATAATGCTTCAGCTAGATTTTCTAGTTGTTTTGCCGATAGTTTATTTACCTTGCCCCGCAAACTTGGGCTAATCTGTCCAAACTTGCGATTGAGCAGCCGCAGTAGCATCGTAGCTTGCCCCTTTATCAGTCCGCGCTGCTCACCTAGCTGTAACCCACGTTGCTCACCGCGCTGCTCACCACGCTGTTCGCCTTCTTCTCTTGCCTCTTGATATACACGAGTCTGCTTTAAATCGCTGTATGTAAACATTGCCTCAATCTCCTGACGATTTAGTTTTGGAAATTTATAAACCAATACAGTCTCTATTAATTCTAATACCTGCTCTTGAATTTCGGGATCGTTTTCTTGCTCAATTTTATCGCCCAATCGTCTAGCCATAGTTACGGCTTGACTTTCAGTAGACAAGATTAGCTGAATAATATTGATCGCAAAGGAGTCCGTCTCCCGATCTACCAAGTCTTCCAAGTACACTCTGAGTATCCTCTGGCAGTTGAGCATCTCCTGCACATGGCTTCTTGGCTCTGGCTCATAGCTACGCCTCGCAAAGATGGCGATCGCTTTCCAGTCCTGTTCTGGACGAGATTGGTTCAAATACAGATATATTTCCGATAAGTACTCCCAGTAAAAGTCTTCCTTTTGCTGAAACTGCACCTCGATTAAATATATCGGTTTGTCTTTCGCTTTTGGGATAAATATCCCATCAAAGCGAAAGGCTTTCTCTTTCACTTCCACTGAGCTAAATTCATAGCCCTCTGCTTCCGAGATCGGGCGTTCGATTAGCTCAAAGAGTAGCGAATGGAAAGATTGGAATAGTTGGTAGAATAAAGTGTCCGTTTTCATTAGAATTTACACTATCAAAATATGTAACTTGTGGCAACTTTTTTACGGTTACTTTTTTTAGGAGAATAAAGCGATCGCTTTATTCTCTCTATTTTCTAGGCTGCGACTAGTTCGCAAACTATGGTCTTTTGCTGGGTAGTCAGGGATGCAATATATTCACCGACTATGACTTTTGCCGAGTCCTTAGCAACCAATCCCAGTAAATATGGCTTTTTCCTGCTATTTCTTACGACTTCAATTTGATATCTGCCATCCTGCTCACGTTGAGATACAACAATGGAAATACAGGCGTGTTCTCCATTGCCTGTCCATTTGGTTGCTGCGAGTTCTCCATACTGCGCTCCAACTACTTGCAGTCGCATGAGCTGGTTGTCATGGAGGCGATCGCATACTTCGGGTAGGAACATATTGAAGACAACACTTGCAGTGCCATGATCGCCGTTGTGACTGGCTTGCCACATAGCGGCACTACAGGTTTGGGCGGTTTTCTCGCTTTTGTTCCGTAGTTTCTCGCCTAAGCCTTTAGCCCATTCCACGGCAGCACGGAGGATTTTCTTGCGTGATTCCCGATCGCTTGATAGTTTCATCGCTTCCCTAATCTTGCTGGTATATTCATCGCGGCGAGCGATCGCTCTTTTGTAGAGAATCTCGCTTGGTTTGACGAATAGTTCGCGGAATTCAAGAAGTGTACGTTCGTGTAAATCTACGGGTTGCCAGATCGCATTCACGGATTGAATCAGGAATGATATCGGGTCGTTGTATTCTCCACTAGCTACCAAGGTTCTTGCGGGCATCTTACACCTCTGTTTAGAGTCGTAGTAGCTGCCATATACGCCTTGCTTCTTGCGGTCAATTAGCCAATCCAGTTTCGGTAAGCTTTTGCCGACTTCATCTAGAAAGGCTTGGTCATGGCTGAGGTCGGATTTGAGCCGATCTACGGCGACTTGGACTTCTTGGGCTAAACCTGCAATGTACTGATGATGCCCTGTTGCCCATGCGGTGGCTAGGTAATAGGTAATCAGTCCAATTTGGTTTTCCGTGGATCTGAGAGCAACTTCTGCTAATGTGCCTTGCACTGGTACTTTGTCAGGTTTATAAGTGGTGGGCTTGATATGGTGCTGACGGATTTCTTTGGCGATTTCAGGTAGTTTCTTGATTGATTTGACACAGAAGGTATCACCATCAAAGTCCATGCCACAGTAGTCACGCGCTTCGTCTGGGTTGACATACATGGTTCCCTGTTGGTTTAGTCCTTTAA
>JANMFC010000115.1:0-2068 GCA_031377675.1 Pseudanabaena sp. OTE_70b_metabat_355
GTTTTTGAAAGCGGCGCAGAGCGCCGCTTTCAAAAACTTCTCTGGACTACTGTAAAACCAAAAAGTGTTATGGCAGGTGAAGCCCGCCCCAACACTTTTTGGTTTTAATAAATTTAGGAGTCATGAGTCATTGAGTATTGATTTGTATTGTGAAATTTATCCCGAAGTAGCCGATCGCCATCCGATCGCCATTGAGCAATGGCAAGAATGGTTTGATATTTGGGAGAAATATTTGCTGTCAGAACAGGCGATCAATGAGGGCGAATATGAACTGTCACTTAGCATTACCGATGATCTGACAATTCAGCAACTAAATTCGCAATATCGGCAGCAGGATCGTCCCACGGATGTGTTGTCCTTCGCGGCGCTTGAGTCGGATATTCCCGAAATTCCTCAAAATGATCCTGATGGTGATTCTGATTATATCGAGCCAATTTGTTGGGGAGATATCATCGTTTCTCAGACAACGGCTGTTCGGCAAGCTGCCGAACGTGGACATTCATTGGTTTACGAATTAGCTTGGTTAACCGCGCATGGATTATTACATTTACTAGGCTGGGATCACCCTGATGATGAGAGTTTAGAGGCGATGCTCAAACAACAGGATCAAATGTTACAGCTAATTTCGCTAAGTCAAAATGAATAGGCAAGGGGCTTAAGCCCCTTGTTCGGGTAGCTTTGATAAAATTGAACCTCGCTAAATTGAGAACTGAAACATACCTTAATCAATTGATGGCTGATTCTGGGTAAACTGTTTTGGTAGCGGTAAAATTCTGCAATTGCTTGAAAAATCTATTGGGACGAAAGATCCATGAACAATGATTTGTCGATATCAAGAATATTTTTACTTACATCGCCATTACGAGCCGAATTACGATCTGAGCAAATGACCCAAATTGATGAGTTTGAAAAATCTGAGTTTACCCAATCAGAACAGAATGCGGCTCAACGAAGTGACTCCTTTCAAATTGCCACAAATTTATTACTCAGTTTTAAATATGCTGGACAGGGCGTTGGTTATGCTTTTCGGACGCAGAGAAATTTTCGGATTCATTTGCTGATTGGCGCGATCGCTTTATCCTTGAGCGTTTATTTTCAACTGTCCGCCGTTGCTTGCTCGGTTATTAGTTTGACGATCGCCTTAGTTTTGGTATTGGAATTACTGAATACGGCGCTGGAAGCGGTAGTCGATCTGACTGTGGGACGTGAGTTTCATCAGTTAGCCAAAATTGCGAAGGATTGTGCGGCGGGTGCGGTGTTGATTGCGGCGATCACAGCTTTGATCATCGCCGCCGTGTTGTTATTACCGAAGATATTAATAGAGGTTTTATAAGACTGGCTCTTCTGGGTTTGAGGGGAATAATGTATAATGATATACAAATATAAGAGGTAGCTGGTATGGACTTGTATCTAGATAGGTTGCTAAATTTACCCAGTACAACGGTTGAAAGTTCTACGGAAGAGGAAAATAAAATTATTCTAAAGCTGCGATTTTTGCATGATGAAGTTGCTTGTCCGCATTGTAATACGCAGAGTGGACAATTAAAACAAAATCGACCAATACTGATTCGAGATTTGTCCGTATTTGGCAAAGTAGTTTATTCAAATACGCCACGCCGTCAATTTTATTGTCAACATTGTCAAAAATATTTTACGGAAAAACTACCGTTTGTAGATTGGGAAAGGAGATACACACAAAGGTATGAAGAGTATGTTTATCAACGAGTACAAAGTGCCAGTATCGAGCAGGTAAGTCGAGATGAATATTTGAGTTGGGATCAAGTGCAAGGAATTTTTGATCACCAATTTTCCTTAAAAAAAAAGATGAGTGGAAAGAAGTAAAACGGGTGAGTATTGATCTTACTTTTCCCGTTAAGTGTTAAGAGCAGGCAAATAAGGAATAAAGCCTAGTTTTAGGTATAAAATATAAACAATCATAGAAAGAGCAGGAAAAAAGATGTTGGATTGGTGGGTAAAGAACTTTGCAAACTGCGAATTGGGAGATTAGCGATTAAACAATCGAGCATTTATGATTGGCAAAACATTAAGTGATGGATTTGGCAAAGCA
>JANMFC010000117.1:0-2528 GCA_031377675.1 Pseudanabaena sp. OTE_70b_metabat_355
GCGATCGCAATGTCAAATAGGGCAAATCGATTTGGTAATGGGGACAGAATTCGACTAAATGCACCGAAGGAGCCGAGTTGAGATGAAGGTAGAAAAAATGGCAGACTCAGTGTGACCTGATATTTTTTTGCCATGAGTCGCATTGCTAACTCGCGTAGTCCCAAAATTGCCCCAATCCCAAGGGCAAAAGGCAATCCGATTAAATATTCTTGGGCAGTTTGGATTACAGGAATTCCTGCCACCAGCGCCCCTAAACTTAAGGATGTATAGCCATTAGCGACAATCAAAATCGCAATCAAGATTTTTTGTGGAACAGTATTGTAATCGGCAAAAGCATTGACTCGGCTTGGTAGGACGATGATTACAGGCTTGCGGTCTTGTCCTTCGACTAGAAAAAGATTGTATTTATCACCAAGGCGATCGCGCAGGGATGTGGAGAGGCGATCATGAACGACATCAGGTTCACCGCGTAGATTTCCTTTTAAAATCACCCCATCTTGATAGGGAATAGTTTCGGTAACATAATAGGTTTCAATGCCAAACATCCCTTGAATTAGCTTCATATCTTCTGCGGGAATCGCCTGAAATAGTTTTAGCTGAGTTTTGCCTTGAGACATGGCAAGGGCGATCGGTGAGTTAACAGGTGGAGTCGTTGTCGAGGTGTTTTGGGGATTTTGGCGATCGCCACTTGCATCTAAATTCTGGAGATTATTCTGGAGATTATTGTTTTGCAGATCTTGTTTAAGTTTCTGTTCGATCGCCGATCTTTCCGCAGTCACCACTTTACGCAACTGATTACCAATCGCTACATAGGCGATCGTCGAACTCAACAGTAGAAATAATAGGGTTGTGAAATTAATGAAAACACCCGACACAAACAAGCCAAAGTAAATCAGCCAAGGCGACATCAGCACCACAAATTGCAGCCAAGAAAGTAATCCTAACTTGCCAAACTGACGGGAGCGCCAATATCCCCACCCTAGTAAAGCGATGGTGAGTATAAATACGGCGATCGGAATAAATGGAGTTGATCTCATAAAAATAAATTAGTTGCTATTACGGGAATTCTCCAAGACAAGCCACAATTCCCTAAAATTTTTTGCTAGTTTGTTGGTTAGTTTGTCGGTGTTTGCTATATCCACTTTAGCGACAAATCGTAATTTAAACCCAAAAATGATGGATAGTGCTTACGCACTGAGCGAGAAATCTCATAAGGAAATACAATAATATGCGATTATGTTTAATCAACGGTAAATACATAGGTTAACTGTGGATTTGTAAAATCTATACCATAGTTAAATTCAAGACAAAATTTGAGGTAAGGGCGACGTGGGCATTGTTGTAGAAAATGTAAATAAGCAGTTTGGCGATTTTGTTGCCCTCGATAATATTAATCTTGAGGTCAAAACTGGCTCCTTAGTTGCGCTATTGGGACCATCTGGATCAGGTAAATCGACATTATTAAGACTGATTGCTGGTTTAGAAACCGCCGATCGCGGCAAAATTTTTCTCACGGGTAAAGATGCCACCGATCAAGATGTGCGCGATCGCAATATTGGCTTTGTATTTCAGCACTATGCCCTCTTCAAACACATGACTGTGCGCCGAAATATCGGTTTTGGGCTGGAAATTCGTAACCAGTCAAAAGCCAAAATTAGCGATCGCGTGGAAGAATTACTAGAGTTAATCCAACTAAAGGGTTTAGGCAATCGCTACCCCTCTCAACTTTCAGGCGGACAGCGCCAAAGGGTCGCCCTTGCTCGCGCCCTTGCGGTGGAACCAAGTGTATTGCTACTCGATGAACCCTTTGGAGCGCTCGATGCTAAAGTCCGCAAAGATTTACGCGCTTGGTTACGTCGTTTGCATGATGAAGTCCATGTCACTACGGTATTTGTTACCCACGATCAAGAAGAGGCGATGGAAGTATCCGATCAAATCGTGGTTATGAATAAGGGCAAGATCGAGCAGATTGGCTCCCCTGCGGAAGTGTACGACAATCCTGCTACGCCTTTTGTGATGAGTTTTATTGGTCCTGTGAATGTGGTTCCTGCCAATCGCGATCGCGCTAGTGAGTTCCATCAAATCCATAAACATAGTAATGGTGAGGATGTTTATATTCGTCCTCGCGATATTTTGATTGAGACAGAAGCAAGCAGTACTTCTATTTCGGCGCGGATCACTCGATTGATTCATTTAGGTTGGGAGGTGCAAGCGGAGTTGGTGCTAGGTGATGGGCAGGTTTTGACGGCGCATCTAACTCGCGAACGTTTCGATGAGTTGAAGTTGCAACCGCAGCAATATGTGCATATTGAGCCGAAGGATGCAAAATCGTTTCCAATGGATTATTCAATTTAGTTATGGTATTGCGTCAATGGAAAAATCAAGTAAAGGGCATCTCTAAAAATAGGTATAGGCAGGACAAGGTTTTTGAGGAATTGGGATAGACATATATTATAATAATTAAGAGATAGAAGAGGTTGAAAAGCAATGCAGGACAGGCAAACAAATATTTTCGATTTTGAAAAGTA
>JANMFC010000135.1:0-5460 GCA_031377675.1 Pseudanabaena sp. OTE_70b_metabat_355
GTTGCACCAAGGGCGGCAAAGCTCTTGTTGATCTCCTCTTCGGCAACTTTACGATCAAGCATATTGGTACAGATATAAGTTGTGCCAATCACTTCACCCGTTGATCTTTTTACAGGGTTTACTCTTAAGGCGATCGGAATAGGTTGTTGTTGGCGATCGCCCATCTCTATTTCACCCGACCAAGCATTACCGTGAATCACTGCCGTAAAAATTTCTGCGGCAATGGGAGAATTGACAAATAAAGATCGAAAATTTACAGATTGTTGCAAGGTGGTTAGATCATAATCAAACAAGTCGTTAAAAGCGTGGTTGATATAGATCGGCTTGCCAGCAAGATCGACAATACAAACAGCATCACTCGCACTTTCTAAAGCTGTACCAATTTGATTAAATGCATCTTCCAAATGTTTACGCTCTAATACTTCTTCGGCTAGATGACGTTTCAAATCCTCAGATGGACGGCGGCTACTTAAAGGCTCGCTAAGGCGATCGCCTAAAGTTCGATCGCCTAAAGTTCGATCACTTAAAGTTTGACTGGCAATAATTACGCCACCCGCAGCGCCATCATCGGTATACCAAGGCTGCACTTCCCATTGAAATAACTTAGATTCATTGCCACGAATTACAATTTCGACTTCTGTGGAATAATGCATCTGTCCACCCGTTAAGCAACGCTCCAGCCCCTGTTGATGGGCTTCGGTAATCGTCAATGAGTTATGAATATCTGTGCCAATTAACTTGAGTCGGGGTATACCTAACATTTTTACCCAAGGCTGACTCACTAATATGTAACGAAGATCGCAATCTAACATAGCGATCGGCACAGGACAAAACTCTACAAACCAGCGCAGATATTTTTCTGCTTGGTTTGCACGATTTGCTACAGCACCCCATTGGAGTTTTGGGTTGGCTTTTGCCATCCTAACCTTACTCTCGATAAAAAATTTGGATTGTTACCCTAGAATTGTATCTGTTGATCGAATTGTAGAGTGTGTCGCCTGAACTATAATACAAATATTTTTACAGCGCTTGGTGCTGTCGCTTAGTTTTTAGTTTTGTTTAATATTTGCTTCATTTATTTGCTCTCTTCAGCGTCACCGCGAATGTACTGCCTTTACCAACTTGACTAATCACATGAATACTTCCTTCCATCTTCTGCACTAATTCATTAGCGATCGCTAAGCCCAAACCCGTACCTGAAATATTCCCATCAGCCTGTCTACCCCGAAAATTACGTTCAAACAGGCGCGGTAAATCAGAATCAGGAATTCCCACGCCCGTATCTTGGACATAAATATGAATCGTATCAGGTTTCACATCTGCACCCATTAACACATAGCCTTTTTCAGGCGTATATTTAAGCGCATTCTCCGCTAGGTTGCCGATCGCTTCGCGCAGAGCCGAAGCATTACCCAAGATCTCTGGTAACTGCGGTGGTATATTCGCTAAAAACTGAATATTTCGTTCTTGGGCGATCGCACTGGCAAAACTGGTAATCTCTTCTAAAATTTTGTTTAGATCAACATCAGTAAGTTCCATTCCCGCTTCTAACAACAACGCTTTTTCGTTCTCGGCTGGAGATAGTAATAGTGGTGCAAACAGTGGCGCGGGGCGATCGGCCTCGCTCAATAAGTCTTGAATATGTTGGGCTTCGCGTAAAATTCCCACGACAAACTTTTGATTGGGATCGTCAGCAACAATACGGCGGGATAGTAACTGTCCGAAGGTGCGGATGGCGGTGAGAGGATTGCGAAGTTGATGCAGTAATGATGCTAAAAAATTACTCTGCTGTTCATAATTACGGCGCTGAGTAGTTTCTAACCACTGATTTCGCCGATCAAGGGCGCAGGCGATCGCTAAGGTATTCGCAATTTGTTTAATTTGCAGTTGTTCATATTCCATCCAGTCCCGATCATCCCGCCCCGTCATCAAAAAACCTAAAATCGCCTCTTCATAAATTAATGGCAGCACAAACCGTCTCTGCCTTACTAATCCTCCAATCCCCATTGAGAATGCAAAGGATTCATGGGAAAAGGCTTCGGGTAAAGCGATCGCCCCCTCTTCTGGGAAAACTGCTACCTCGACAAGGGCTGGTGGTTGCCCATCCGCTACATTTTCGGTGATATAAATAGCACTAGCGACTGCACCCAGACTCTGGGTCAGTAACATAATTTGCGATCGGGCTAAAGCTATCAAATCAGGGCTGGCGACAAGCATGAAAAAATGGTTGTTGAGGTTTCAATCGGGCAGAATATACATGATTCCTAGTATAAACCCGTGCTGTCGAAAGCATCTATCGCTATTCAATCACAAGTTTGCCTAGCGATCGCCCTTTCAATCACCTACATCTTAGAAATATCACTATATTCATCTGCTATTTCGATAGGATATAAGAGGATAGTAAATGTAGCCTACTAAAACATTGTTATGAATGAACTGCTATCAGTTACTTTCGATGGGTCGGTGCTTACACCAGATCAGCCGCTTAAACTTGAGCGGAATAAGCGCTATTTAATCACGATTGTTCCTGAAGAAGTGGTTCCTGTTCAGAATGCTTGGGATTTATTAGAGAACTTGACGGGGACGGTTGAGGCTCCTGAAGATTGGTCGGCGGAACATAAGGACATTGCATCAAGTTTAGTGGGTATTGCGAAGACTAATGCACCTGCACCTACGGATGAAGAGGTTAAATCTAGTTTAGAAACAAGGCTCTTACAGAAGTAAAATTACGATTCGACGATATGTTAGGATAAAAATTAGTCGAATTTAAGGAGTTGAAATGGGTTGGAACTAGAGTTTGAGTGGGATGAGCGAAAAGATAAAGCAAATCAAATAAAACACGACGTTTCTTTTGAAGAGGCTGCTACTGTATTTGACGATCCATTATCTCTAAATTTTGATGATTCTGAGCATTCTAGAGGAGAAGAGCGCTATATTATATTAGGCTTATCAAATCAAGGTAGACTTCTGTTTGTATCTCATACGGATCGCAATAATAAGATTCGTTTAATTAGTGCAAGATTGCTTACACCAAAGGAGAGAAGATATTATGAGCGATGAAATTCAATATGAATTAGAAGATGATTTACGGGAAGAATATGATTTAAGTGAGCTTAAAAATCCTGTTCGGGGCAAATATTATCAACAGTATCGAAAAGGACATAGTGTTACTATTCATCATGAAGACGGTACAACTACTGTAGAACATTTCCCTCCACAAGATGATTTAATCATTCTCGATCCTGATATCAAAATATATTTTCCCAATTCAGAATCGGTCAATTCTACTTTAAGAAGTTTAATCAAATTAATTCCTCGTTAGAAACTAAAGTGTTTTGACAGGGCGATCGCCTTGTCATTTCATGATTAAGTACATAGGCGATCGCTAAATCTTTACTCACTATATTCATCGGCTATTCGATAGGATATAAGATGATAAATGTAGCTTACTAAAACATTGTTCGCTCATGTGGGTAAACAGGTGAAATGGTAAAATAGGAAAAAAGTTTTGATGCAACAACAGACATAAACATGATCAAGTTTCCCCTTACTGACCTGTTAGACGAGCAAGCCTGTTATGAATGGCTGATGAAAGTTCTACACCCGCAGGGATTACATTGTCCAAACGGACACGAAATACCATTAGGACAAGCGCCGCATGATCGCAAACGCGCCCCCATCGTCAAATACAGGTGTCGGGAATGTGGTCGAGTATTTAACATATTTACAGGGACAGACTTATCAGGAAGCCACTACAAATGTAGTCAGATCGTGTTGATATTGCGTGGATTTTTACAAGGGCAAACGACACAACATATAGCCGAAGAATTAGGACTGGACTATGGGACATTATTGAGATGGCGCGCCTCGCATCCAGCGCCGAGGATTTGCCAATTTGATTACTACGCCTCTGCCTGATGAAGAAGCAGAGATGGACGAGATGTTTCAGAACGCAGGGGAAAAGGGGACAAAACATGACCCGATGACAGACCCACCAAGACAGCGCAGCAATCAACGTCGAGGTCGAGGAACAATGGCAAATGATCGTCCACCGATTGTCGGTACGGTTGGGCGTAACAGTGGTCAGATTCGCCTGAAAGTCTGTGACAATACACAGCAAGCCACGATTCAACCGCAGGTAGAGTCAACGACTTTGCCAAATACAACAGTCTATACCGATGAATCGGATGCTTACAATCGCATACCTGATTCTGGGCGTGAGCGTCAAACTGTTTGCCACTCCAAGAGCGAGTATGCTCGTGATGAAGATCAAGATGGTTGTTGCGAAATCCATTGCAATACTATGGAGGGTATTTGGGTTGGTGTACGCAACTTTGTTCGTCCATTTCGCGGTATCCATAAAAAGTATCTGTATCTCTATGTAGCCATGTTTGAGTGGTCTTACAATTTACGTTGGATTGATTTTGACTTCCTCCGCCGTCTTCTTGTACCTCCTTTCACCTATTTACCCACATGAGCGACATTGTTATGAATGAACTGCTATCGGTTACTTTCGATGGGTCGGTGCTTACACCAGATAAGCCGCTTAAACTTGAGCGGAATAAGCGTTATTTAATTACGATTGTTCCTGAAGAAGTGGTTCCTGTTCAGAATGCTTGGGATTTATTAGAGAATTTGACAGGAACTGTTGAGGCTCCTGAAGATTGGTCGGTCAAATATAAAGGTATTGCGTCAAGTATAGTGGGTATTGCGAAGACTGATGCGCCTGCATCTACGGATGAAGAGGTTAAATCTATTTTAGAAACAAGGCTCTTGCAGAAGTAATGAAGGTCTTATTTGATACGAATGTTTTACTAGATGCGGTATTGGCTCGTGTTCCGTTTGTCGAGAATGCTGCGTATCTTTTAGAGTCAGTGGAACTAGGCAGGATTCAAGGGTTTATCTCGGCTACGACTGTTACAGATATTCACTATCTAGTAAAGCGTCATACTAAAAGCACAGAAATAGCGATCGCTACGATCTCGAAGTTATTGATTTTAATGGAAATTTGTGCGGTAGATCGTGGGGTAATCCAACAAGCGGTGGATTTGGGGTTGACTGATTTTGAGGATGCTGTGCAGGTTCCGGCGGCAATGGGGGCAAGTTTAGATGCGATCGTTACTCGTGATGTTGCGGGTTTTGTTGGTTCACCAGTTCCGATTATGTCGCCTGATGAACTGGTGAAGCAGCTAAGTTAAATCATTGTAGTAAGCTTGTCAAAGGCGATCGCTTTTGTTAAAAATCTCTAGACTGCATAGATCATTTTTGGATCGGATTGAGCTAAGATTTTGGGGGCGATCGCAACTCTATTTAATAAAGCGCCGATTCAAACTTGAAATGCAACGGGTTCTAATGAAGCAAAGAATACTTCGTATGGGGTACGATAGTCAAGAGATTTTCTCGGTCTGTGATTTATAAAATCTACCGCCTTCTGAAAGTCTTCTTCTTTCACGATTTTGA
>JANMFC010000165.1:0-6417 GCA_031377675.1 Pseudanabaena sp. OTE_70b_metabat_355
AGGAAAAGGGGGCGAGCATAATTTTAAGTTTAAGAGCTTTAGTTTTAACTTCAACTCGTTGGGAACAATTTTGGAACAAGCTCAATCAGTATGGGTTTCCTGTTGCTGCCTAATAACTGTATTATATTGAGGTCGCACCCAAAGATAGAGCCTTAATCGCTAAGCGATCGCCTGTTTGCAAATCAGTCGCGGCGTAGGTGATTCCCATGCCACCTTCCCCAAGAATGCTTTCAAGACGATAGCGCGATCGGACAATTTCGCCAATTTGATGTAGTTCCGCCACAAATTTTTCACCTCAAGGCTACATTGCAGTGGTTCTATTGTCTCAGATAAGTACCTCGCATTTGAGTTAAGGGACTTGCGATTTAATAAAGTACCAATTATAAACCCAGATGGGGGGGGGGGGCTACGCCCCCCCCCCGATTCTGGAAAATCTGGATTGGTATTTTATTTTTTCGCAAGTCCCTAATTAGGAATTACACAAAAATGTCCTGAAACCCACATGGCAAAGTAGGAGCAATTCATGAATTGCTCCTACTTTGCGTTCTTTTGCGTAAGTCCTATTAAAATGAGAAGTTGATTGACTATCGCTATACATTGCAAACCATCTAAATGGCAAGGGCTTATTCGATAGGCTGGTTACGACAAATTGCGAGATCTAAAAGTGGCACAAGGATGCAGTTACTACGCGGAGCAGAAGCATCTACTTTGTTCAATTTAGGGGGGGTGCTTTTAATAAGTGGGTCAGCAGAGCTTACCTGAGCCATATTATCATCGAAAAGATTGACGGAAGAACCGACTTGAAGATTGAATTTTGAAAACATCCAAGTTGGAAGGTAAGATTTACGAGACTCTCCTGCGCCATTTCTGTAAGTTACCATGTTGCCATTAATCTTCTCGATTACTTGAGGAGAAGTTTCGTCCAAAAATCCAGCAGGAGATAGTGCTTCGGTGGATGTTACGGCTGCGGTGGCGGCGATCGCCATTGAGCAAACAGCGATGGAACAACTGAGAATAAGATTTTTCATGAGTTAAAATTTCCAGAGTGATAGTAAAGAAGTAAGAGGAGCTTTTTCTCTTACTCCTCTACTATCACCGCCTCATGTGCGTTCTACTGCGTGAATTGAGTGACTACATTGCAAAACTTTTTA
The DNA here is from genome assembly GCA_031377675.1 of Pseudanabaena sp. OTE_70b_metabat_355. GTDB lineage: Bacteria > Cyanobacteriota > Cyanobacteriia > Pseudanabaenales > Pseudanabaenaceae > Pseudanabaena. The sequence continues at coordinate 1,152 of JANMFC010000165.1, forward strand.
ATGGCAGAATTTAGGGCTTAGCTGCGCTTCTAATTCCTCTGTTTTGTGTGGCTGAAAATTGCTACAGAGTAGCCATATCAACCACTACCGTAGTATATTTATAAGTGAAATTCAACTTCTATTCAAAATCCATGAGCCGCATAATGTCTGCTTTAATGAGTGAATTGATTGATTACATTGCAAAACGGGTAGTCCTCAAATGGAAAGAATTTATTAAGATAAGAATGGGCGGCAATTCGCGCCGCTCATCCTTACCTATTTAGGAATACTTGCAAAACAGGGCACTGGCTCCGTGCCGTGAGGAGGAGAAAGTCTTATTAATCAAGGAGTACAGGAATTTGTGATATGCAGCCTTTGAGCAATCTCATCACGCCGCCGCTCAATCTGACGATTACGAATAATTTGAACCAACAGATCTTGTTGATCTGTCGGTAACTGTTCAACAACCTCAATTGCTGCTGCAAGTGTAACCATAAGTCTTCCTAAGTTTTAAATCCACTTTCTCTAAAATATTATCTTAATTTTCTAGATTTATGCTTTACCGATGAGGCGATCGCGCAGTAATTTAATTTTGTCGCGAAAGGCAGCAGCTTGCTCAAACTCTTGTTTCTTAGCAGCCTCTTTCATCTGTTTTTCTAGTTCTCCAATTAACGCGGGAATATCATCTAGGGAAATCTCTTTGGCATTGTTCGCGACATACTCAAGCTGACGCTCATTGAGGCGGCGGGATACTGAGAGAAAGTCCAAGATCGAATTGCCTTCAATGGATTTGATAATCGAAGTGGGTGTGATCTGGTGATCTTGGTTATGCTTGGTTTGAATAGTACGGCGGCGGTCTGTTTCTGAGATCGCTTTCTCCATACTTTTAGTCATGCGATCGGCATACATGATCACCTGACCTGCAATATTTCGTGCCGCCCTACCGATGGTCTGAATCAGCGATCGCTCGGCACGCAAAAATCCTTCCTTATCAGCATCAAGAATTGCCACGAGAGACACTTCAGGCAAATCTAAACCTTCTCGCAATAGGTTGACACCGATCAACACATCAAAAGTTCCACGCCGCAAATCTTGAAGAATTTCAATCCGCTCAATCGATTTAATGTCGGAATGGAGATATCGCACTAACAGGTTCCGTTCTTGGAAATAATTAGTCAAATCCTCTGCCATTTTCTTAGTTAGAGTCGTGATTAGCACCCTTTCTTTCTGCTTAATCCGCAATTGAATCTCGTGGTAAAGATCATCAACTTGACCTTCCGTTGGACGTACAAATATCTCTGGATCGACTACGCCTGTGGGTCTGATAATCTGTTCAACCACCTGCTCAGAAACTTCCATTTCCCAATCCCCAGGAGTTGCCGAAACAAAAATACATTGCTTGACCATTCCCCAAAACTCATCAGCTTTTAATGGACGATTATCGGCGGCACTGGGCAAACGGAAGCCATGATCGATTAGCGTCATTTTTCTAGCGCGATCGCCATTGTACATTCCCCTAATTTGTGGAATCGAAACATGGGACTCATCGACCACCAGTAGCCAATCATCCTTGGGAAAATAATCCACCAAACAAGCAGGAGACTCTCCCGCTTGACGACCAGCTAAATGCCGCGAATAATTCTCGACCCCGTTACAAAATCCGACTTCACTCAATAGTTCTAAATCATATTTGGTGCGCTGTTCCAGACGTTGCGCTTCTAGTAATTTACCCGCATTGGTAAGTTCTTCTAGTCGATCTTCCATTTCTTTGCGGATATCGGCACAGGCAATTTCGAGGCGATCGGTTGGTGTCACAAAGTGTCTGGCAGGATAGATATTCAGCGCATCCATTTTTTGCAAAGTTTCACCCGTAACAGGATCGACATAACTAATTGCTTCAATCTCATCACCAAAAAACTGCACCCGAATTGTGCGATCTTCGTAGGCGGGACCAATTTCCAAAATGTCGCCTTTGACCCGAAATTTACCGCGTCCCATTTCGATATCATTGCGCTCGTATTGGACATTGGTTAAAGCTTTTAATAGTTCTCTTTGGTCATATTCCACGCCCACAGCTAAGGGAATCGAAGCTTTGAGATATTCCTCTGGAATCCCCAAACCATAGATACAGCTTACAGACGCGACCACAATTACATCTTTACGCTCGAATAGCGATCGCGTTGCTGAGTGGCGCAGCATATCGATTTCATCATTAATTGAAGCGGTCTTCTCAATATAAGTATCGGTAACAGGAATATAGGCTTCTGGCTGGTAGTAATCGTAATAGCTAATGAAATATTCAACGGCGTTATTGGGAAAGAACTCTCGCAATTCATTGCAAAGCTGCGCTGCTAGGGTTTTGTTATGGGCAAGTACTAAAGTGGGTTTTTGATATTGGGCGATCGCATTAGCTACGGTCATGGTTTTACCAGTCCCCGTTGCACCTAAAAGCGTTTGATAACGTAATCCTTTATTTAATCCATCAAATAATTGCGCGATCGCTTTCGGTTGATCGGCGGTGGGCTGCCAAGGGGTTTGGATGTCAAACAGGGGCATGGGCTTAAAATGTAAATGGTAATTGAAACCCAAGATTATGTGGGCAAGCTTTGCTCGCCCACATAATCTATTAAATTCATTGTAGCCCAACTAAATTAGCCCTAGAGCCGCTAGCTGAGCCTGAGCTTTTTGCAAAGACTCCCGCCACTCGCGATCGCTAATGCTATCAGCAACAATTCCTGCGCCCACTTGCCCCCAAATGTGATCACCAGTTTTGAGAAGCGTGCGAATGAGAATATTCAAATCCATGTTACCGCGCCGATCAATATAACCACAGGAACCATAAAATAAACTACGGCGTTGTGGTTCTAGCTTTTCCACAATTTCCATACAGCGGACTTTCGGACAGCCTGTAATCGTTCCTCCAGGGAAGGTAGCGCGAATCAAATCAACTAGGGTGCGATCGCTGCGTAATGTGCCGATGACGTTACTGACCAGATGCATTACATGGCTATAACGCTCAATTACCAATAATTCATCGACCTCCACTGTTCCCCATTCACATACTCTTCCCAAATCATTCCGTTCCAAATCGACAAGCATGATATGTTCCGCTTGTTCTTTTGTACAGGCAAGTAATTCCTGTTCAAAGGCTTGATCTTGCTGTTCGTTTTTGCCGCGTGGTCTAGTGCCAGCGATCGGACGAGTTTCGATATGGCGATCGCGCAGACTGACTAGACGCTCAGGAGAGACACTAATTACTTCGCCCCAAGTTGTGCGCCAGTAACTCGCAAAGGGTGATGGATTAATTTTTTGGAGATGTTTATATAATTGCCATCCATCTTCTGCCCAAGGATAGCCGAAACGCATCGAGAGATTCGCCTGAAAAATATTTCCCTCATAAATATGTTTTTTCGCAGTTTCCACCATAGCTTCATAGCCCTGCTGTTCTGGGGAATAACTTACTTTAGCTAATTGATTTTTCACCGTTGGTAAAAAATCAATAGGGGAATCAATCTTCTCAAAATTACTTAGCCGATCGCTTAATTTCCGAAGTTCATGGCGATCGCTGGCAGCTAGCCACACCTCTTGAGTTTGATGATCGAGCACAGCAAAACTTGACGGCTCGTACCAGAAGGCTACAGGAAAGGGCAAATTATCAGGTTTAGTATAGGGCAGGCGCTCAATTTCCCATGCAAGATCATAGCCAAACCATCCTAAATAGCCACCCGTGAAGGGTAAATGCGCGGGTAAATCTGTCACAGACTGCATTCGCGATCGCAAATTTTCCAAACAAGGCAAAATATCGCCGACCGCAGGAGTCCAAACCTGACGAGGCTTACCTGCGGCGATCGAATAACGGGCTAGTTTTGAAGGCATGATCGCTGGGCTTTCGAGCAGAACTGCAATTGGCTCATCAGCATAGAGGGCTTCCCACAGATCCGCCCCTGTCATGTCTGGTAGCGATCGCTGAAGCCACAACCAATTGAGCATAGAAAGATTAGATAATTCTGTACGGTCTTATTATAATGAAACAGCGCTTTACGCTAGTTCATTACCTTTAAAAAACTATGAATCGCAATGTATTTATCGGAATTATGGTGATCATTGGGCTAATGGTGCTAGCGAGTTCATTGCCAAATAAGTACTATGGTGCAAACGATCGCAAATTTGTGATTATTACAATCATTACCTGTATTCTTGCAGCGATCGGTTTAGTTGCATTTTTTAGTATTCCAATATTGACAGGAAATACATTTTAGAGATACAGCGCTTTGCGCTGACATGAAAACCAGCAACGTATTGTAAGGGCAATTCATGAATTGCCCTTACAATACGTTGCTTTGCGTAAGTCCTATGGATATCTAAAAAAGTTTAATACTTTGCCATACTTGGCTCGATCGCATAGGCATAGGCATCGATACCACCGCCAATATTTTTAACATTGGTAAATCCTTGGTTAACCAACCACTGACACATTTGCCCAGAACGCATTCCATGATGACATAGCACCAAGGTTTCAACATGGGGATCAAACTTGGCTGGGAAATCCAAGCCCCATTGGTCATACTCACTCAAAGGCAAGATCTCAAAGCCCTCAATCGCGGCAATTTCAATTTCATCTCGTTCGCGCACATCAATCAGTTGCAGATTTTGGATTTGTAAATCTTGGCGTGAAATTGCTAAACGTTCGGCGAGTTCTTGGACAGTAATTTGTATGATAGACATGGGTGCAGAATATCTCTATGGTATGCGTAAAACCTATCACAAACCCTTAACTCCGACCAGACCAATGAGCCAGCCCATCGAAGAACTATTACGAGATCTCAAGAGTGAGGATGAATATATCCGCGATCGCGCCACTGAGGGGCTGTGGGAAATGTGGTTTATGCAAAAGGGAATGCAAGGTTTACAGGTTTTGCGCCAAAGTCAAATGATGGCGGATAGTGGCAATGTTCGGCAAGCAGAGTTGCTCCTGACGCAGGTGATTCATGCTCAGCCCGATTTTGTGGAGGCTTGGAATCGCCGCGCTGTGTTGTTTTATATGCAGGGTGATTACAAACGCTCGATCAAAGATTGTCAAAAGGCGATCGCCCTGAATCCCTATCATTTTGGCGCGGTACATGGTTTGGGGTTAGGATATGCAGCGATCGGGAACTATCGTGAGGCGATCGCCTCTTTTCGGATGGCGGTGGAAATCCAACCCTATTCGCTCACCAATCAAAAATTAATTTTGGAATGCACGGCGATGCTTAATTAATCACCCAAGAATTAGGGGGCGGCGCTTCGC
>JANMFC010000521.1:0-8943 GCA_031377675.1 Pseudanabaena sp. OTE_70b_metabat_355
ACTTTTCAAAATCGAAAATATTTGTTTGCCTGTCCTGCATTGCTTTTCAACCTCTTCTATCTCTTAATTATTATAATATATGTCTATCCCAATTCCTCAAAAACCTTGTCCTGCCTATACCTATTTTTAGAGATGCCCTTATATCTGTTAGCTTTTCAGTCCATTTACATTCAACTAAGAAGTAAGAACCTTCGAGCTTAAACGCGCCATCTATTTGTTCTCCGCCTTCATTTCTCCTGAAGCTCTTTTTAGCTGTAATCCCATAGAAAGAAAAGATTTTTTTCAGCAAATCTTCAAGTAAAACACCTCGTTTTTTCTTGTCTTCTGAATCTGTTAAACTTGCAAAGGAATCAAATTTCAACAAAAGCTCTGATTGACGCAAAGATAATTTCTCTTTCGCGGGAAAATTTTCATTAACCTTTCCTGAAGTAATTCCTGTTAATCTTTCTACTATATTCTTACATTCATTGAACAAGTTATGTTCTTCAGGTCTAATGCCCTGCTTATCTATTAAACGTTTTACTCTCCAGAATTCCAGTAAACTTTCTAGTAGACGACCTACTATTTGATTAGACTTTTCTTTCCAAAATGCTCTTAATCGATTTGCTTTTGAACCACTTTGAAAATAATATTTATCATCATATATATCAATATTTGAATTTTCTAAGATAAATTCTTGAAACGTTTTGTTTGAAAAGTCAAGAACATAACCACTACCCATGTCGAGCAGTGTTTCTAGCTTAAGTTTTTCAATACTTGTTAAATCCGACATTTTATATTTAATCTAAAATTACAAAATAATTGACTAACTAATCTTCATTAGTAAAAGGGGAAATAATCTATTTATAATTGTCGCCCAAAGCTAACATCGCATCTAACTGAGAATCCATTAATAGACATTGCTCCAAATGCTCAATATCCAAATCAGGCAAACATAAACTATGGGAACTCTGCACATAATCTCCATCCTGCAAGCAAAAAATACTAATCTTCCCTTCTTCCCAAAACCAAACTTCAGGAACAGCCAGCAATTGATATTTTCTGAGCTTAGCGACATTACCACTTGTCACCACCACCTCAATACACAAATCCGAAATCTCCTTCTCCGTATCAAAGTTATAGGACAAATCCGCCTGAAACTTGGTGCGTCCTTGCAAGGACTGCGTATATGCCCCAGTAGAGACAAAACGAATCCGCTTGAGCGTGAAATATAAAATTAATAACGCCCCAAGCAACGTACAGATCATTTCATGCAGTCGTCCAATACCCACAATTTCTAAAACTCCCTCACAGTAAATTAACCGTACACCATCAATATCCGCAAAAGCAGATTCCAACACTTGGAACTGCTCCCACGTTACGAACTGTCTAACAATATGTTCTTGATCAGACTTAGCTAAAGCTTGGATCATGGCTTTGAGACTCACCGCTTAATATGATGATTTTAACGGTAAATTAGTAGTTAGAACCAAAAGCAAAAGCAAAACTAGATATGTTTGATGAAATCGCCGATAAATTTGAGGCGGCTTGGAAAAAGTTACGCGGACAGGACAAAATCTCTGACTCTAATATCCAAGGCGCGATTCGTGAAGTACGCAGGGCGCTATTAGAGGCAGATGTCAACTTACAAGTTGTCAAAGAATTTGTCGAAGAAATCTCCAAACAGGCTCAAGGCGCTGATGTGATCGCAGGTGTGCGCCCCGATCAGCAATTTATCAAGATCGTCTATGACGAATTGGTAAGGACGATGGGCGAGGCAAATGTGCCACTGGCGATCGCTTCTAGCGCTCCAACCGTAATTTTGATGGCGGGTTTACAGGGTACGGGTAAAACCACTGCTACCGCCAAATTAGCCTTACATTTACGCAAACTCGATCGCACGACTTTACTTGTAGCGACTGACGTATATCGTCCTGCGGCGATCGACCAGTTGCTCACCCTTGGCAAGCAAATTAATGTCCCAGTCTTTGAAATGGGCGCAGATGCTGACCCTGTGGAGATTGCACGTCAGGGCTTGGCTAAGGCTAAGGAATTAGGCGTTGATACCGTGATTATCGATACGGCTGGGCGTTTGCAGATTGATCGCGACATGATGGATGAACTCAAGCGGGTCAAAGATACGATTAAGCCCGATGAAGTGCTGCTGGTTGTCGATGCGATGACAGGGCAAGAGGCGGCGACTCTGACCCGTACTTTCCATGATGAGATTGGGATTACGGGCGCGATCTTGACCAAGATGGATGGCGATACTCGTGGTGGCGCGGCGCTATCGGTGCGTCAGATTTCGGGACAGCCAATTAAATTTATCGGTGTTGGCGAAAAGGTCGAGGCGTTGCAGCCTTTCTATCCTGAGCGCATGGCTTCACGGATTTTGGGCATGGGTGATGTGCTGACGCTAGTGGAGAAAGCGCAGGAAGAAATTGACTTCACCGATGCGGCGCAGCTTCAAGAAAAAATCATGAGCGCCAAGTTTGACTTTGACGACTTCCTGAAAAACACCCGTATGATGAAAAATATGGGTTCTTTTGGTGGGATGTTGAAAATGCTTCCAGGGATGAAAATCAATGACACACAAATTCAGGAAGCCGAGAAGCAACTCAAGCGCTGTGAGTCAATGATTGGCTCTATGACCAAACAGGAGCGCAAAGATCCCGATCTACTCTCTAAGAGTCCTAGCCGCAAACAACGGATTGCCAGTGGATCTGGTCACAAGCTTCAGGATGTATCTAAACTTATCTCTGACTTCCAAAAGATGCGATCGCTGATGCAGCAAATGGGACAGGGCAAAATGCCCAACTTCCCAGGAATGCCGAACATGGGCGGTGGTGGTTTCCCTGGTATGGGTGGCAATCAAGCCCCTTCGGGAAATCCTACCTATGGCAAAAAGAAGAAAAAGAAAAAGGGTTTTGGAGAGTTGTAAGAATAATGTAGGGGCAATTCATGAATTGCCCCTACATTAATGGCAATTTAGCCGTGATATTGACACGATGTTGAATGCTAAGTTTTGGGAATCAGAACAGTCTTAAATCGACAAATAAGTAAAGGTGAAAACTATGCCAATATTGCAAACCAAACCATTACTAGATGCATGGATATCAGCCCCTTGGCAGGAATTTGTCAATATTGCTGATGCTCCAGATTCTAATAAGCTAAAAAGCTATTACTACAAAGGCAAGATGAGGTTTGAACCCATGTCCACAGGCTCCGATCATTCCAAAGACCACATGACCATCATTATGAGTGTTGGGTTGTTTGCAACTCTGCAAGGTCTACCAATCAATGGACATAATGACTGCTCCTATCGCAAAAAAGGATATACCGAATTTCAACCCGATGCGTCATATTACGTTGGTGCAAATGCCGATGTCATCCCTTGGGGAACGAGAATCATTGACTTGGATCAATATCCATTACCCGATCTAGTCATTGAAATCTCAGACACTTCCCTTGCTGATGATTTGGGCGCAAAGCGTTTGCAATATGAGGATTTAGGAATCTCAGAATATTGGATTGTGAATGTGCAAACCATGCAAATTTTTGCTTTCACTCATGGTCATGACGGAAGCATCAGACGTATTCGCGAATCACTGGTTTTAACAGGATTAAAATTAGAGATTCTAGAAGAAGCACTGCAACGCAGCCGTCAAGAAAATCAAAGCGCGACAACTGCATGGCTAATGGAACAGTTTCGTGGTTAGAATAATTACGAATTACGAATTATCAATTCGTAATTCGTAATTCGTAATTGATCAAAATAAAATGCAACCAAAAATTATCATTCATGGCGGTGCTGGTAGCACTGTTGAAAGCAAGGGCGGTTACGAACCTGTTCGTAAGTCATTATTTGCAGTTTTAGAAACTGTTTATCCGATGCTGCTCGATGGCGCTAAGGCAATCGATGCGGTGGTCAAGGCTTGTCAGATGCTCGAAGATGATCCGCGATTTAACGCAGGGACTGGTTCTGTATTGCAGTCCGATGGACAGGTGCGGATGAGTGCTTCGATTATGGACGGCGATCGCCAAAGTTTTAGTGGTGTCATTAATACGGTAAGAGTTAAGAATCCTATTGAACTTGCCAAGCATTTACAAACTAGCGACGATCGCGTGTTATCAGATTACGGTTCGGCGGAACTTACTCGCGAATTGGCTATACCGATTTATAATCCCCTCACCGATGAACGCCTTGCGGAATGGGTGGAGGAGCGCAAAACCAACTTCACGCGCAAAATGGCAGATGTGGCGATGGGAACGATCGGCGCGGTGGTGCTGGATCAATATGGCAGTATTGCGGTTGGCACATCCACAGGCGGACGTGGCTTTGAGCGCATCGGTCGCGTGAGTGACTCGGCAACGCCTGCGGGTAACTATGCCACTAAGTTTGCAGGGGTTAGCTGTACGGGTGTCGGTGAAGATATTCTTGATGAAGGTTTTGCGACTAGGGTTGTGGTGCGCGTTACCGATGGCATGACACTTCAGCAAGCGGTCGAGAAATCGATTAATGAGGCAAAAAGCCGCGATCGCGATTTTGGGGCAATTTGCCTCGATGCCACTGGCGCGATCGCATGGGGCAAAACTTGTCCCGTATTGTTCGCTGCATATCATGACGGCGAAAAAATGCAAGATACACTCTAAAGTTAAGGTGAGCTACGCTCACCTTAACTTTAAAATCGCGATCAAGATGAGCTAAGCTCTTCAAGAGGCATGAACTGAAACTTTATGAAAGATGTAATCGTGATCGGTGCGGGAATGGCGGGGCTAACCTGCGCCCGACAACTAAAACAAGCAGGGCTAGATGTCACTATTGTTGAAAAATCCGCAGGTGTGGGCGGACGGATGGCAACTAGACGTTTGCAGGGGACTTGGGTCGATCATGGCGCACAATTGTTGTCCACCAAGAGCGATGGGTTTAGTGGTTTTGTGCGAAAGCTTCAGGAAAAAGGGATCATCAAAGAATGGACTCGCGATGTCTATCAACTATCCGCAGCAGGGCTATTTCCCCCTGACGCGGACAAACGCCACACTCGCTATTGCTGTCCTCTGGGGATGACCGCGATCGCCAAATATCTTGCCAATGAAATGTCGATTGTAAATAATGCTCGTATTGTCAGTGTTAGCCATAACGACCATCGATGGCAGTTAATGACCGATCGCCAAGAGGTTCTCGAAACCAAAGCGATCGTCTCGACCATACCCGCACCGCAATTTTTACCCATATTTGAAGAAGTCCTCGCCCCAGCCCCCAGTTTTTTACAAGCCGTTCAATCGGTCAAGTTTGCGCCTAGTGTAACAATCATGGCTGGCTACAATGCCAATAACAGCGCCAGTAACAGCGCCAGTAATTCGATCCCTGAAGAATGGCAAGCAATTAGATGTGTAGATGATCCCATTCTAAGCTGGATCAGCTATGACAGCAGCAAGCATTCTGACCAAGCCATACAGCCCGTTTTTGTTTTGCAGAGTAGTGCCGATTTTGCTAAGCAATCGATGGAAGAGCCTGATCTGGAAATTGCGGGCAAACCATTGCTTAACCAAGCGGGACGATTATTAGCAAAATGGTTAGCTAATCCTGAATGGTGGCAAGTCCACCGTTGGCGCTATGCCTTAGTCGAAGAAAGTTTAGGCGTTTCTTGTTTGTCTACGTCAATACCTCTAGCACTAGTCTGTGCAGGTGACTGGTGCGCTGGCAAAAATATTGAAGCCGCCTATCATTCTGGGATGGCCGCCGCCGAGTCAGCGATCGAGTTATCTCAAAATTAAAAATGGCATATTTTTAATTTTGAGATAACTGGTTTTATTTAGCCGAGGTACTTATAGAGAATAAATGTAATAGAATTATAAATGGGTTCATGAATCAAAAAGTTTCTCTGCTTGTACCGCAAGTCACGCAACAAATATGTAATATGTGAGATGAAGAACTATGCGAAACCTTTCACAATATACAACTTACAGATCACTGCTTTCTGAAAAGCAAGGGGGAGGATTCTCAGAAGCTGAAGTCAAAGATATTTTACGACAAGTACTTTCTCAACTGACTAAACTTCACGATCTCAAGCAAGCACATGGCGCTATTTCTCTAGATACCGTTGCCTACGACTCCAGTCGAATGCATATAGTTTTACTCCCTGACAATGGGATGAGTCAACCAATTTATTTATCTCCAGAAGTTGCAAAGACTAGACGAGCTACCCCCGCCGCCGATATCTATGCCCTTGGTGTATTCTCGATTGTATTATTAACTGGATTGTCCCCTGAACAACTAAAAACCCCAGAGAATGAATGGGATTGGGAAGAGTTCTGTACAGTTAGTAATCGATTTGTCCCTATTCTGAATATGGCGTTATTTGATTCCCCAGACTTTCGCTATATTAATTCAGGACAGATGCTGCGATCGCTACAACGCGCTCTTACGAATACCGACTTGCAATCTAAAACATTAATGATCAATCGCAATACACCTGAGATTGACAAACCTCTAAATACTCCACCACCACTAACTACTGGCTTCAATAATTCACCATTACCTCCTCCCGAATTCTCCACTCTCGAATCGTTAAGTGAATCATTAAGTGAATCATTAAATATAGAACCGTTAGATCTGGAATTTAATTCGAGTATCAGTGATGGAGATCCAAAAATTAGAACTAAAGCCGATCTTCCTGATTCCCCCACTTACAAATCCAGTCATAAAAAAAGAACAGGTGACATAGCTTCTAAATCTGGTAACAAGGGTAAAATAAGAGTCCTATTCTTATTATTGTTTGGCATAGGTTTTACCGCTTGGACTTTAGTTACGGCCTATGGCTATATGCAATCAAATACACAATCCAATCAGCAATCAAGAGATAAAGCCACAGCCAATCAAAATATACAGATAGAAAATGTTCCTTTGCAATCACCCGTAATGGAATCGGATTTGGCTCGTTCCGAGATCGCTCGTATTGATAAAGCTCCAAAAACCGATGATAACATCAATAAATTAATCAGCTTAGCTAGAAACAAGTACGAAAGTTCAGGAAGCTTAACTGAGTCCAAAACGATTTTGCAAGCAATTCCTGCCAATAGTCAAGTTACCAAAAAAACTGACCAACTACTGCAAGAATGGCAAGAAGATACAAAAAAGAATGGTGATTTGATCCAAAAAGCGGAAACAGCGATCGCTAATGGTAAATGGCAACAGGCGATTGAGATTGTAAAAGGGGTTTCATCGACTCCCTATTGGCAGCAGCGTAGTAAGAAAATTGCGGCAAATGCCAAACAGCAACTTGATAAAAAGATGGTCATATCTGAGCCTGTTCCATCCCCATATATTGCACCCCCAGTATCAGAAGCAATAACTCCACAAGAACCGTCAGCACCTGTAAGAGAGCAGCCTTACTATAATCCTCCTGTATCAGAACCTGCACCCAGAGAATATCCTGCCAGAGAACCTACCAGAGACGCTCCCCCAACTCCCCGTGATGCAAATTAAAATCACTTCTTATCTCATATACCACAACCCAAAAACATGAATTTTCCATCCTTAATTTTGCGCTCCTTACCCTATTGGTTGATTCTTTCAGGGGTTAGTTTAGAAGTTTCAGGAATATTTCATCCACGCGCCGCTCTCAGCCAAGATCGCGTTAGCCAAGAGCGCGTTAACCAAGCTCGTGTTTGTGACATTGGATCTCTTCCATCTCATCCAGGAAATTACAAATTGAGAGGCAGCACTTTTCTCAAAAAAGAACAATTTAAAGAAGCTCTCGATTGCTTCGACATTGCGCTCCAAGACAAACGCGGTCAACAAGATCCCGAACTTTGGAATAATCATGGTTTAGCCTTGGCTGGACTGAAAAGATATGACGAAGCGATCGCCTCCTATGATCGCGCCTTGAACATTAAACCAGGTGCGCGATTTGTCGATCGCGTCAAGCCGCTTGTACAACCAGAGGACTATTATCTATGGTGGTTCAATCGTGGCACAGCCCTAGTCGATCTGGAACGATATCCAGAAGCGATCGTGTCTTTAGATAAGTCTTTGCAGATTAAGTCTGATTATGGATTTGTGTGGTTTTTTCGCGGATTAGCGCTATTTCGATTAGAACGCTATGATGAGGCGAGGCTATCCTATCGGCGCTCGGTTTTACTATCTCCCAACTCACCGTATAGTATTAAAACTAAGAAACTATTTAGTCTTCAAGACTATGTGATTTATTACGGCGAAGCGGAAGCAAAGTCCAGACTGGGAAGGTATAAAGACGCTATTCAATCTTTTGAGAGAGGTAAGAGGGTCAGACGAAACAACCCCGAACTGAAGTTCTTTTTAAAAAATATTGATGAAAGCACCTATGAAAGTTATATTGAAGGAATTCGTTCTCTTGATCTCGGTGACAACACTAAAGCCCTAGCTATTTTCGATCAAGTTCTTACTTCTAATCCCAATTATGCCAACGCTTGGGACGCTAAAGCGGATACTTTAGTGGCGCTAAAGCGTAATTCTGAAGCAATCAAAGCCTACGATCGCGCCACTACTATCGAACCTGAAGATTATGCAAGTTGGTACAAAAAAGGCAATGCCCTCAGAAAATCAAAACTCTATCCTGAAGCTTTGCAATCCTATCAAAAGGCAATTAATTTATCAGGTGGTTTTGCGGAGGTATGGCACAATCGCGGGTTGATTCTCGATAGTCAAAATAAATATGAAGAGGCGATCGCTAGTTATAAACGCTCTTTGAAATCAAGCACGCTTTGGGGAGGGATTGAGCGCGTTGATACACAGTATGCATTGGCGGCTAGCCTTTACAGTGCGAAACGCTACCGCGAATCATCCACTGAGATCGAAAAGATCTTAATCCAACAACCAAGTTATAAAGAAGCTCTACAACTGCGTAAACTGCTTAAAAAAGTTCTGTAGTTTTAGATTGCTTTGCGCTAAAACGAAACCCAGAAAAAGCTAAAAGTGCCGCG
>JANMFC010000185.1:0-2768 GCA_031377675.1 Pseudanabaena sp. OTE_70b_metabat_355
TTTTGCAACAATGGCTAGCCCTAAAGCGGTAATTCATCACAAACCCAAAGAAAGTTGCGGCGCGGCGTAAACTTCTTTGGGCTTTTATCAAAAAAAGGTAAGCTTGGCTTGCTTTTTTCTTTTGATTGGCGGTAGGTATAACTGTCACATTTGCTGTCATAATGCTAAAAAGCGCCCAAAGCCTTATACAAGAGGGTTTCTCTGAGCTAGTAGTGCTATAGGATACAAAACAGCAATCTATGGAAGGATCGACGATCGTAATAACGGATGACGCGGGTAAAAACTTGCCTTGCATTGTCGAAACCACGTTTACCGTGGAAAGCACCGAATATATGCTGCTGCAACCAGTTGATTTTTCTGTGCAAATCTTTGCATGGCAAGAAACTGATGACGAAGAAGAAACTGAATTAGTCGATGTCACCGAAGAAGAAATTGATTTGATTTTTTCAACCGCGCAGGCTGTTTTAGCAGAACAAAATCTCTCATTGCGCCGCTCCGCATACACGTTGACAGTTGAAGGGGAGCTACCCGAACCAACTGAAGACGATATTATTGAGATTGACACTGAAGAAGATGGCAATTGTGGGGAGTTTCAAGAACTCGCCCATTTCTATTACGAAGAGCAGGCTTTTTCAGTATTTACCGCCCTCGATCCTCTGATGTTTATTGCCAAAGTCGGCGATAGTGGTTTACCTGAAATCCTTTCCCCCGTGGAAATGGCAGCCCTTGAGCCTTATGTCGAGCAGTATTTAGATCACGTCCTCAGCACAGAAGATGCCGAAGAAGAGTTCTAAGTGGCTATTTTATGGTGCTGCTGTTCCATTAACGATTCTATTAACTGGAATCGTTAGTAGTTCTTGGTGGATTTGGGCGAGTGCAGCACCAAATAGCTTTGGGGAAAAAGTGCGTCTAACCATCCCTGATGGGATGCCAACCCAAACAATCGCTCAAGAATTGGAGTCTATTGGCATCATCCGTTCTAGTCTAGCCTTGCGTCTCTGGTTACAGTGGCAATCTTTGCGCGGCGGTAATGCAGTGGCTTTAAAATCTGGCACTTATGACTTTGCTACCAATCAATCTTTGCCAGAAGTGGTCGCGCAACTCCAAGTCGCCAAATCCCTTGAAGTCAGATTTACCGTGCCTGAAGGTTGGTCGATCGCTCAGATGGGAGAACTATTTGAGAAGCTGGGCTTTTTTACAGCTAAAGATTTTATAACGGCTACTCAACGGGTGGGACAAGGGCGACGGACTTGGCTACCTGATGATATACCCAATTTAGAAGGATACTTGTTCCCAGACACCTATCAAATCTTGCCATCGGAAGCGACACCAGATCGGATTACTGATTTGATGCTTAATCGCTTTGAACAGGTCGCCATACCTGTTTACAAGGAAAGTCAATCGGGTAAGCCGAAGGTAAAAATTAGCTTAAAAGATTGGGTGATATTAAGCAGCATTGTCGAAAAAGAAGCAGTGATTGAGTCGGAGCGAAGGATTATTTCGGGGGTATTCTGGAATCGTCTCCGAAAAAATATGCGCTTAGAGTCTGATCCCACCGTGGAATATGGCTTAAATATTAAACAAACTCCAGAAAGCCCACTAACCCTAGATCAGGTACGAACCGCTTCACCATATAACACTTATTTAAACGAGGGATTACCACCTGGGGCGATCGCTTCGGTTGGTTTAGCGAGTCTCAAAGCAACTCTCGACCCTGCAACCACGGAATATTTATTTTTTGTGGCTAAATATGATGGCAGTCATGTATTTAGTAAAAGTTTAGAAGATCACGAAAGAGCATTAACGGCGATCGACAAAAAAATGCAGCAAAAATCACCCAAACAGTAATATCAAAAAAATAAAACTTTGAGAGGGCTTGCTCGACAACGAGATGGCTGGTTTTGATGGCGGCGATGAGTTGGGGGGCGCAGGTGTGAGCCTGTGATATGGGGAAAGCTTTCGGCGATCGCAATCTTGTAATTTGGACGGTAGCGGATGCCATGAAGCATCAGTTTTTCGTGGATGGCGAGGGCGTTGGCGATCACAACAACAAGTGCCATTATTTAATGGTCTCAATTTTAATTAGTTCTTTAACATACTTTGGGAAATTACTTGCTTCTATAATTTTTTCTATAGATGTGCCATAACTATATGAAGAATCATTACTTAGCGGAGGGATAGAACAGTTATCGATATCAACCATTTCTTTCTCTTTATCAGAACTTTTCATGTTCTGAATACCAACTATCCGTTCTTTATCAATATCATAAGTTTCTGCTATTGGAGAGCCACTCATTCCACTCATAGATATATTTGAATATCTTAAACCTATCCCATATTGTTGTTCTATATTTTTCTCCATCGGCTGGAGTTTTTCCAATATTTTCTTGCCATTTATTTTTTGTAGTATATCTTCATCATTTGATATATTACCTTTCGTTTTATGATGAGCATAAATTCGAGTTTGCGTTGTTGAATTTGGTAAATTACATCGCCAACACGCCAATTCAAGGATGAAATGCAACGCCTAGAGATCTTTGCATAAAGGGACTCATAAGGATATTCTGATATTAATCACAACCATCAGGAAATCCTCATGAGCTTTAAACATCTTACCAGCACAGAACGAAGTGAACTGTATAAACTGCGGGTAACAGACAACCTATCGATGTCAGAAATCGGTCGCCGCATGAATCGGGACAAAAGTACGATATCAAGAGAACTATCGCGTAACACCGATGAGAGACAGTGTGTCTATTTGCCCGACA
>JANMFC010000194.1:0-3225 GCA_031377675.1 Pseudanabaena sp. OTE_70b_metabat_355
CGCCGCTTCGCGGCGCAACTCTCTTTTTAATTAGAAAAAAAGATAGAACACTTTGTGTTCTATCTTTTTTTGTTACGGTTTATAATGTTCAGGACGTAATTTTTGTAATTGGGTGTTGGTGTAGTAGAAATTGAGAATGCGATCGCTTGACCAGCCCATTTTCGCTAAGTTGTAAGAACCAGTTTGACTCATCCCCACGCCATGCCCTAAGCCGCCGCCGATAAAGGCGTAGCCAGTTAATACTTTGTCTTGATACATTGGTTCTAAACGAAAGAAAGTACTGTCAGGAGGATCGAATGCATCGATGATTTCATCTTTTCTGACCAAGATTTTACCCGTATCGGTAGTTACTTCCATTTCTAAGACTCGTCCTGAAGGCGATCGCTTAGATACTTGTAACTGTTTAATCCCCTTAAAGTTGGTGGTGTTGTCGCCTGAAAAACGCAAAAATTTCTTTAAAGATGTTTGCAACTCTTCCAAGGTTCCAATTCTATTCCATCGGAGCGTACGCCAACCTGCTTCGTTAAAGCCATCTTGACGAGCCAAAAATGTTTTCAGGTTTTGGGGATCGCTAATATCAAC
Organism: Pseudanabaena sp. OTE_70b_metabat_355; assembly: GCA_031377675.1. Lineage (GTDB taxonomy): Bacteria > Cyanobacteriota > Cyanobacteriia > Pseudanabaenales > Pseudanabaenaceae > Pseudanabaena. The sequence continues at coordinate 583 of JANMFC010000194.1, forward strand.
CGATCGCTGATTTTCACTACGATTGGCTGTATCCAATACCGATTGTAAATAGGGGCGTGGGGTTCCATCCCAAATATCGTTATAGTTTGCGGTGATGCCGCCTGTGGTTGAAGAATAGAGGGCATCGATGACGCGATTGTTAGAGGTGAGAACTAAGCCGCTTGTCTCGGCGATCGCGCGATCGGCTAACTCAGTAGTATCCTCCAAGCCTCGATAGACTTGACATTGAGTATCGGCACAAAGCTCGTAATCATCAACTTTAAAGCGGTGCAAACTGGCTAACACATAGGTGCGAGCCAAAATCGCCTGTGCTTGAACCGCCGCGTATGGAGCATTGTAACCAATCTCATGGGGAACGACACCTCGCACATAGGTTTCTAGTGGCACGTTATTAACTAGCGTAAAATTTTGATGGGCGTTGGGCTGCAACCTTAACGTGCCTGCATACGGGCGATTGCTAATTTCTGATTTATTCTCTTTTTGATAACTAACTTCAATTAGTCCATTACTGCTACTGACATCAAGGCGATCGCGGTTGTAGCGAAAATCTCCGATGATAAATGAGGCGATCGTTTTTTGAGGAATGATACGGCGATCAACTTGGACAGTGAGGTTGCCCTGTAAGCGCAGGGTATAAAACAGCAAATATCGCAGCAAGATTGAATCATAAACATCACGCTTTGCCCACACTTGCCAACGTCTTGGTTGAGCAATTTCGGTGACAAGCCCTTTTTCAGCCCAATGAAAAGCGCTCGCGGCGGCATTTTCAAAGCTACGATGATTACTGAGTACGACTCTTTCTTCTAGTTTTGGTAACGTGAATGCTTGCGAGCCAGTTTCCACAACTATGCGATCGCTTGTTAGGGTCTGGATACTCTTGCCATCAGCCGAGGGAAAGGTGAGCGTGAGCTTTTGTCCTGATGGAGCGCTGAGGGTGAGTCGATCCTGTGGTCTTTCGCCAAAGCGCTGCACGATGCCAATTTTGAGGATTGGGTTGGATTCTGTTTGAGCTTGCACAACTTCGGCAGCCGTCAGCGTAAAGGAACAGAGCGTTACAATTACGGTTTGGCGAACCATACTGAAAGTTTTTAGCATATCAAGCCCAATAAAGATGCGGAACGGGGGACTTGAACCCCCAAGTCTTTCAACACATGTACCTGAAACATGCGCGTCTACCAATTCCGCCAGTTCCGCGATTGGTATTTGAGGCTATTAGCTTTTGACTATTAGCTGGTGAGCTAGACGCTTTTAGTCGTTTTACTCGCAGTTATTTAGTCTGCTGTAAAGTTTGCATAATGTCAATCTTAAACGCCTTCATTTTTTGGGAGGTTATGGCATAATCTACAGTAAGGCAATGGGAATACCGCTATATATAAGCTGGTAGTTTTTCCAATAATCTAGTATTCTTAGATTTGTTACAAAGACGACCGAACCCAAACAATAAACTAAAACAATAATTAAAATTATGACACTGCGTTTAGGCGATACAGTACCCGATTTTACCCAAGAATCCACCGAAGGCGTTATTAGCTTCCATGAGTGGATTGGCGATAGCTGGGCAATTTTATTTTCTCACCCCAAAGATTTCACACCAGTTTGCACCACCGAACTTGGTACTGTCGCTAAGCTTAAAGGCGAATTTGATAAGCGTAATATCAAGGCGATCGCTTTGAGCGTTGATGGCGTTGAGTCTCACAAAGGTTGGGTGGGTGATATCGAAGAAACTCAAGGTACAACCCTCAATTATCCGATCCTCGCTGATGAAGATAAGAAAGTTTCTGAGCTTTATGACATGATTCACCCCAACTCGGCAACGGGCAGCACCCTAACCGTGCGATCGGTATTTATCATTGACTCCAAGAAAAAACTTCGCCTTAGCTTGACCTATCCCGCCAGCACAGGTCGTAACTTTGACGAAATTTTGCGCGTCATTGATTCACTGCAATTGACTGACAACTACAGCGTGGCGACACCTGCTAACTGGAAAGATGGCGATGATTGTGTAATCGTGCCTTCAGTTTCCAACGAAGAAGCAGCCGTGAAATTCCCTAAAGGTTTTAATCCAGTAAAGCCCTACTTGCGTCTGACTCCTCAGCCTAACAAGTAAGAACAGCTAACAAGGGGCTTAAGCCCCTTGCCTCTGAAAGCTGGTAAACAAAAAAGGCTTGCTTAAGCAAGCCTTTTTTGTTTACCAGCTTTCATCTTCAACAGCCGTTTTATCCCAAATCTCTAAATCTAGCTCTTCTAGATAAATAATACCGCTTTGAATTTGTTGTGTTGTGCCAGTTAATTGCAATGTAAACCAGCCATCATCCTCTGGGCTTTCGCCAAGAAGTGCAGCAATAATAGTTACTGTTAATCCATGTTCACAGGAGAGGCGGGAGATAATTGGTTCTCCGTGGCAGCTTTTCGGTACGCGCATAGCTATGCGTGTAGTCGTTCGGCGCTTTTCCTCTACAATTACGATCGCTCTGGAATCGATACATTCCGCCGCTAGCATTGAAATTTCTCCAGTGGAAATGTCTTGATGATTTAACAATTAATATCATAGCTAAAGTTTTACAGAAATGGAAGTGACTTGAGTCACTTAGGAATGAAAATTAATTAACTTGTGTAATTAAAACCCAAATTTGTTGGGGCGGG
>JANMFC010000235.1:0-13863 GCA_031377675.1 Pseudanabaena sp. OTE_70b_metabat_355
CCTGAAATAAACATTCCAGAAATCATCGAGACTAATGAGTCGCCAATTATTTCTGTCAGTAATTCAGTACCAAATATTGTTTCCAACGGTGTGATTTTGAAGGTAAATCGTGTCCAACCCGTTGAAGCGATCGCTAATGAAGGCGAGACAAAATCTGACGTAGGTGAAACTTATAAAGAGTTTGTACCAATACAATCTCCTGAAGCCTCGCGCCGCAAGCGTTCTTCGGCTTCTACATAATAAAAAACAATAAAAAAGAGCCGCGCAATGCGCGGTTTTTTTTAGGTTGTGGCGCGAAGCGCTGTAAGTTTAAAAAACTAGATCGATTTCTAGCTTTTTGAGATTAATTACATATAGCTTGTAACCCGAAATTTCAGAAATAGCGATCGCCAATAAACTGATATCAACTGGTTCGATTGCCGTAACTTCACCATCGATAATCAAATTATTAATATTGTGACCGCTCAAATCTAGCAAAATCAAAATTGTTTGATACTCATTATATTTGGCAGCGATCGCATATCCCCAAGTTGTCGCGACCATCATCAATACGTCATATTCCAAAGGAATTCGCGCTAAACGATAGGGATTTAAATCAAGCAAAAATATATTTTTATGATTTCCTGCTTCGCGCAAAAGAACCCGATTACTGGTAAATGTGGCTATTCCATAATCAATCGGAATCGGTAACGACAGTCGATACATAATGTTGCCGCGCCGTGAAATGACCATCGCTCGACTTTCTAGAGTATCTGATTTATTCGCGATCGCCACTAAATGATGGCGATCGAAAGCAATGATGCAACTCAACTCCCGCGAGGTAAATTCCAAACGCATGGAATGACCATATACCAGATTACGAATTTCTAATTGCTTACCCGTGGATATGGCAAACCAGTCACCACTGGGGGAGATCACCCATTCAAAAGATCGCGTTGATTTATATATTTGCTTATATTTTGCTTGATCACATTGATAGATGCCGTGGTCAGTTTTAATAAATAACGTCTGCTGCACTGAAGCGATCGCCTGAATTTGAAATTCATGTTGAAGGTGATCGTGAAATTCATGTTTAACTTTGCCGATTTCTGATTCTGGAGCGATCGGCAAACTATGACTATGTAAATAAAGACTCGATGCACTATAAAACTGAGATGAGCTTTTAGGCGCTAAGCTAAGAACTTTTTCAGCCAGATCTTGTTGAGCAAAATAGGGCGCTTTTTGGGCAAATAAAATCGTGGTACAGGGTTCGGCGCTAAGCCCTGTTTGGGTGTGGCTAAAATCCTCACGCCGAATTGTGTCTAATAAGTCCAGCCGCATCTCTTCGGCGGTGAGATATCGGCGCTGGGGTAGTTTTTCTAAGGCGCGAGTGATAATTGCTTGGAGCGATCGGGGCAGAGTGTCAGGAAAAACAATCCTTTGATTGATATGAGCATTCATCAAATCCATTGGCATTCCTGTGAAAGGACGCTTGCCAACTAAAATCTCATATAACATGATGCCAACGGCATAAATATCTGAGCCAATTGAAAACTGACCGTAAAACCGCTCAGGAGCCATATATCCAGGAGAGCCAGTGTTACTAGCGCCATCAGTGGGAACTTCTTGGCTCAGACGCGAAATGCCAAAATCAGAAATTTTGGCTTGCCAACCTTGAGCCGTAATTTTGAGGAGGATATTTTCGGGCTTGATATCACAATGAATGATATTGGCGGCGTGGGCGTGTTCTAAACCCAACAAAATATCATTTACCAAATCAAAACATTGCTTTACCGATAAGGCTCTGGCGTAATTCATCAGATCGCGCAATGTTCCCCCTTCGCAATAGTCCATCACCAAATAACGATAATTTTGGTGATGTACCAGTGAAGAACAAGCGACAATATTTTCATGACGCAAAGTTAATAAAAATCTCAGTTCTCTTAATAATTTGCTGGTAGGAAAGCGTTTGTTTTCTAATTCTTTGAGCGCAACCAACTTGCCTGTATCGCGCATCCGCGCACATAAAACCTTGCCAAACTGCCCCCTGCCAACTAAGCCCAAAATCCGATATTTAGATAACTGTGAAGGAGATTTTTCATTCATAGCAAGAACATGAAAATTTGAATAAGCCCTGAGATTATGTCGAAAAAGTATCGAGGGAGGCGGATCAATAGTCTATATCTTCATCCTAAACATTATGGAGATATCTGATCGCGATCGCATTGCTTAACATTTCGTTGCAAAACATCTAGAGCTATGTCCAAAGATTATCGATATCATGGTAGTAAGTGATATATAAAACGTAATATTTCTCAGCTAAACCGTTATTCAACGTTAAGTCAAATTTATGAGTCAAGCATCCACATCCGCCGATGTCCCTAGCATGGGTCGTCGCCAGTTTATGAACCTAATTTTAGGGGGGGCTGCGGCCGTAACAACCCTTGGGGCAGCAGCTCCTTTTCTAGCCTATTTTGTACCTCCCTCTCGTGGCGGTGCTGGTGGTGGCGTTGCTGCTAAAGATGCTCTCGGCAAAGATGTACTTGCTTCCGCATTCTTGGCAAGTCATCAAGCAGGCGATCGCGAACTAGCCCAAGGACTCAAAGGCGACCCCACATATATTGTCGTCACCGAGAACAAAGAAATCTCCTCCTACGGTTTAAACGCAGTCTGTACACACCTTGGTTGTGTTGTCCCTTGGAATGCTGCTGAAAACAAGTTTATCTGCCCTTGTCATGGTTCGCAGTATAACAACGAAGGTAAAGTAGTCCGTGGCCCTGCACCATTGTCTCTTGCCCTTGCCCATGCCACCGTTGAAGACGATGTAGTGCAGTTTAGTACTTGGACAGAAACTGACTTCCGCACCAATGAAGCACCTTGGTGGTCTTAATATTTTCTCGGAATCCACTTAAATCAGTCTTTAATTCATATTTTGCACTTATACATGAAAAAAGCTTTGTCTCGTGCTAATCGTCTACTAGTTGGAATTAGCCTCTGTGTCCTTACAAGTTTGACCTTGTTCTTAGGTTTTAATCAACAATCAGCGTCTGCATATCCCTACTATGCTCAAGCAGCTTACAAGAATCCTCGTGAAGCTACTGGCAAAATTGTTTGCGCGAACTGTCACCTCGCCAAAAAAGATATTGAACTAGAACTGCCCCAAGCCGTTCTCCCTGACTCCGTATTTGAAGCGGTGGTCAAACTTCCTTACGATCACACCAAACAGCAAGTATCGGCTGATGGCAGCAAAACAGGCTTGAATGTTGGCGCGGTTATTGTCTTGCCTGAAGGTTTCAAGATTGCCCCTGAAGATCGGTTGTCTGAGGAGCTAAAGGAAAAAACTAAAGATATTTATTACCAACCCTACAGCGATACTCAAGAAAATATCGTTCTCGTTGGTCCAATATCTGGAGATGAAAATTCAGAGATTATTTTCCCTGTGCTATCTCCTGATCCTGCTACAGACAAAAATATTCACTTCTTGAAATATTCTATCTATGCTGGCGGCAATCGCGGTCGTGGTCAAATCTATCCCACGGGCGAAAAGAGTAATAACAATGAGTACACATCTTCTGTTTCGGGTCTAGTTACGCAAATTAGCCCGATCGCTCCGAATGAAGATGAAGGTATCTATGGTGGTTATGAAATCTCCGTCCAAACTACCGATGGCAGCGTTGCTGTTGAAAAAGTTCCTGCTGGTGCGGAACTCGTAGTCGAGCCTGGTAGCGAAATTAAGGTTGGCGCACCTCTCACCACAAATCCTAATGTCGGCGGTTTTGGTCAGCATGATGGCGAAATCGTTCTCCAAGATCCTCGCCGCATTCAGTGGCTGCTAGCTTTCTTCGCTTCTGTAATCGTTACCCAAATTCTATTGGTACTGAAGAAGAAGCAAGTCGAAAAGGTTCAAGCTGCGGAAATGAACTTCTAGTTTTAATGTCAATTAGAAATAAAAAAGCACCCATTGGGGTGCTTTTTTATTTCTAATTGACATTAAAAAATGAGATTAGCAGCGATCGCTACTCTTTCTTCAGCCTCAACCGATCGCGGCAAGATCGGCAATCTCACCATTGTTTGGGATGGAAATAGGTCAGCATTAACTTCTTTCCCCAATTCATAACGATTATGAACTATAAAGTTTTGCTTGATTCCCATCTGCTCTAGAGAAGTTGTCAACCGCACTTGTTCCGCCACGATCGCCGATTGAGATTGAATCACGCCGATAAACTCAGTGTAATCAGAATTAGTCAATTTTTTCTGAGTTAGCACCACCTGTCGCCGTAATAGTCGTAATCGTTCGATTAAATCCACTCGCCCCAAAGTGTCTTGATACTTCATCCATAGCCGTAAAATCCACTCTAGCCAATCACTCATCGCATTAGGCATTTCTAAAAAGCGCAGTAAATGCCCTGTGGGTGCTGTATCTAAAATAATCAAATCCTGTTCCTGATTTTCTAACAAGTCAATCACCGTTATCAAAGATAAAATCTCATCAATACCAGGCAGTCCTTGGGAAATGATCTTTTGCCAAGCTTCTGGCGTGTAAGCAAGTTGAATTCCATCAGGATCGTCACTTTGACCGCTCATCATATTCGCGAGTTCGGTTAAATAATTAGCCCGAAACTCATCAAATATAACGTCAGTATCAATTTCTTGCCCAGTTAAGTTAGCGAGATGATCTTGAATAGTCTGAGGCTCATGCCCTAGTTGCATCCCAAATACATCGCCAAGGGAATGGGCGGGATCAATGGAAATTACCCGAATTTGCCGATCGCTATGCTTAGTTGCCATTGCCAAAGCGATCGCCGCCGCCACAGTGGTTTTGCCAACGCCACCTTTGCCACCAATCAAAATCAGTTTGCGCCCCTGCTCAATAAAGTCAGGAAAACTCGGCAATACCTTCTCAGGCATAATCAGACTGGGCGGCGTAGTTTGATTAACTGTGTCAATCAGACTAATTTGTTCAATTAGTCGATCCAGAGCCTCAATTCCCACGGGTTCCCCTTGTTGCATGGGAATCCCTGATAAATGCTTAGCTTCAGGCAATGCTAGAAACTTTTGTAATAGCATTTGCTGCTCACTATAGCGATCGCCTTGAGCGTTCTTGTTGGCATTCTCTTGAGTAATTAGACGATTTACAAACACATCGCCACAAGGAATCTTTTGGATAGCTAACTGTTGCAAAAATCTTTGGGTCTCAAGTAAACTCATCGGCTCGGCGATCGCCACTACCAAACAAGCGGTAAAATCAGTATCTTGCAGCATCGCTTGTCCCGCCGCCTGACTAGCTTTCATCTCTTCTAAAAAAGCATCGGCAGCATCGGTGACATGGCGTTTTGTAAAAGTAAACTGCAACGTCCGATGTTTTTGTTGAAATAATTCTAGAGATTCTAAAAATGTATCTAAAAAACTATTCAGACCAAATAAATTAAGCGTATGCCCACTGGGAGCCATATCGACGACAATGCGATCAACCACGCGATCAGTCAACAAGCGCTGAATCTCTAACAGCCCCATCAACTCATCAACCCCTGGCCAGTTCAAATCCCAAATCGGCGTTAAGTCTTCGCCATCCACAAAACTGCCGCGCTCTACCAATAGTTCCAGAACTTCTCCATGCTCTTTTTTAAAAGTCTGTAAAAGTTGATGAGCATCCAGTGCTTGGACTTGCAAGTTAGGCAGATCAACCAGAGCGCGGGGCGTATTAGTTACTTCGAGTTGCAAGACATCTCCCAATGAGTGGGCGGGGTCTGTAGACAGCAATAGAATCTGTTGATCAGGAAATATCTTTGCCCAACGTCTAGCAAAAGCACAAGAAAGAGTGGTCTTGCCAACGCCACCTTTGCCACTAAACATGGCGAGACGGAGAGTATCGTGAGAGGAGTTAGTATGAGTCATAGTCCGAAAAAAAGTTTGCAAAGTTTTAGAACAGGTTAATTGATTTCCCTTTTACACAATCTAATTTACAACCCCCTCTCAATAGTAGCGATCGCTTTTAAGAGATAGATGTCTAAGCGATCGCCTAACTCCTCAAATCGCTAATATAAGCCCCAATTTGTTTAAGTTCCTGCAAAACTTGAACATGCTCTGTTATATTTCCGAGCAACCGATAAGTAGGCGATCGCGTATATTGAGGGGCGTTTGGGTAGCGATCGCATTTCAAAACCTAATATACGATATATCTGGAGCAAAAGAGCGATATCTTAAAACCCACTGAAAAATTCATGTCCAATACTCAATTCGCCTTCCTTAGTCGAGATTCCATCCAAGGAGTTAATTCAATCTTCAATTGATTCCCTTGGCTTTAAACTGACACTCGATCCTGATTTGAACTTGCTTGAAGATTGTGGATTTTCCCATTGTGTATTTAATGATATCTCAAGGACTGGGTTTGCGAATGAATTTTTACATCTCTTTCCACTAGACCATAACACAATCGTGAGAGAGCGTAGCGTGCATCTTTCTGGTGGTCAGCGTCAGCGATTAGGCATTGCCAGAGCGATCGATCCAACTCGCGATGCGCCGCATTCAGGGAACGCGCACTACCATCGCGATCGCTCACCGTCTTAGCACTGTACGCGAAGCCGATAAAATTGTAGTTTTAGATAAAGGGGAAGTTGTGGAAGTTGGCTCTCCTCAGCAACTACTCGCTCAAGGCGGCATCTATCACCGATTACATTCACTGCAAGAAACAGGAGAGTTATTGTGAAAAGACGTTGTTTTGTATTCTTTTTTAAACAACTAATTTACTAACGGATTAAACCGAGCTAGCCCTCTCCAAACTTCTTGTATAGATCTAGCAAACTTAGCCACATTCACAATTGCATCATGGGTATCATCATACTCCTGTTGGAAATCAGATGGCTTCCAATCATACATCTTTCCATTATCTAGATCTTCTATAATTTCCAGTTCGTATTTCTCAATTTTTTGGACGAATTCATTATGCATATTTTTTGAGAATCGAATAAACGAAAGTAGCTTTCTAGAATCTTCCAATCTGTCAGCACTCATTAACTCATCAACATTTTCTTCCAACAAAACAGTAATAGATTGAAGTTGACGAATGACATCTTTTACATCAAGGATACGTTCTTCTATATAAGCTCTAAATCCATCTAATCTGCGGAGAGTTTCTTCTTGTTCATTTTGAAATACTGAACTACTAACAAATGTTGCTCCCATTGCTTCCATCTTTTTTCGATCTTCTGGAGAAACCCCAAGATTTCCCCCAAGTATAACGCCAGTCAACGTTGTACCACTATTGTAAATAATTTCAGTTAATTCTGAAGACCTTAAATCTGCGCCATTAAGATCCGCTTCACTTAGATCGGCACTAGTTAAAAAAGCACGATTCATTATAGAATTAGTTAAAATAGAGTTATTCAAATTTGCTCTTAGTAAATTTGCTCCATTTAATTCTGCCCCCGTGAGATTAACGTAACTCATATCCGCATTACTTAAATATATCCGACTAAGATGAGCTTTAGATAAATTGCAATTCTGGAGATTAGCATCACTCATGTTGGCTCGAATCAAAAAAGAACCTAATAATTCTGCTTCTTGTAAATCTACTAATACTAATCTAGAACCAGTTAAATTAGTTCCATTTAATTTAGCTTTTCTTAGGCTTGAAAAGCTAAGGTTTGCTCCAATAACTCGCGCACTATTCAAATCAGCATTATTGAGAATGGCATATGTAAAGTTGGCTCTACTCATAACTGAATTGCATAAGTTAGCACCACTCAAATCAGCACTACGAAAATCAGCACTCTCAAGATGGGCGTTACTTAAATTAGCTTTCTGTAAATTACAGCGATTTAAATCTGCGCCACTTAAATTGATATTATTAAGATCTGCTTTACTCAGGTCAGAACATCTTAATTGCACCCTAATTAGCTTAGCTGAGGTTAGAATTGCCCCTTTTAAACTAGAAAAGCCTAAATTTGCGGCATATAGTTCAGAAAACTTTAAATTTGCCGAGTCTAATTTTGCATTGACTAGCTTAGCTCCATTAAGTGAGGCATATTGAAGATTTGCGTTCTCTAGATTAGCTTCGCTTAGATCTGCCGCATTCAGATTTGACTCGGCAAGATTTGCGTAATTTAAGTTAGCCTTGATCAAAACTGCATTCTTGAGATTTGCGTCCTTAATCTTGGCATTGATAAATAACGCATCTCGCATATCAGATCTATCTAGCTTTGCCTTATTCAGATTGGCATCACAGAAGTTAGCTCCTCTTAGGTTAGCCCCTGTTAAGGTGACTTCACTCAGATCAGCATAGGTAAAATGTGAGTTTTCTAAATTTGCCCCTTTCATCCAAGTGCCTGATAATTTGGCACGAGTGAAATCTGCTGCATATAGCCTTGCTCCTCCAAGCCTAACATTCTTGAGAGTTGCCCCAGATAAATTTGCTCCAGTAAGATCTGCTCTGCGTAAGTTAATGTCTGTTAAGGTCGCGCCACTCAGATTGATGCCTTCAAGCTTTCTATAACTTAGATCGAGATTTTTTAATTCTTGGTTACTATAATCTCCTTTTGGGTTGAAATCTTCTGCAATCTTTGAATCTCCTTTTGGGTTGAAATCTTCTGCAATCATTGTGTTTCTCTTGATAGCGCCTTACCTGATTAATAATCATAGCTAAATTCCCCTAAATTAATACTGACAATCAAAGTATTTTTGTGTTTTGTTAAAAATAAGTGAATGCATAGATAATAAAATATTATTTTTTGATAAAAATAAAGCGAATTTGAAGCTGCAATAATGCTCTGGTGTCTATATGATTTTGACTATTCTGATAAATACGGCTTGACATACACAAAATTTATGTGTAAATTATTTATAATTTAAGCCGTAAACACATATTGTATGCGTCTAATTGTTGAAGTACTTTTGTGTATCTATTGCTTAAACTTGTTCCAAATTTCGGGAAAATGGCTATTTATCCCAAATATCTTATAAAACATCGTGTAGGTAAGGAGAATCATATGTTTAGACAAGATTTTCAGCAACATACATTTCGCCATAATTGGCTATTCCGTCTTTCTGGTCGCTTAATTAAGTATTTTTGTTTTCTGGTTCTTGGTTATGGACTTGTATTATTTACTTCTGTTAGCTTAGGATTATTGTCAATGATCTCACCTACCATTCCGTTTGCATGGGATGCGATTAAAGTTGTTGGGATCTTTCTGCTGGGCTTAGGCGCGATCTCAACTATTGTTGAAGGGTTAAAATAAAATCTTTGAGAAATTGTGGATACAACGAATACTATCAATGACATTAGTCTCTGTATTATCGCTAAATTGTTGCTAAAAACTCAAAAATACACATAGGTAGCTGCTTAATCTGAAGATGGCAGTTACTTTTTTGTGAGATTGCATAGTTTATTTTCTTAGCACACAAAATATATGTGCTAAGATGTATAATCTTAGACCGCAAGTCGCTCCAAAAATACAGATGGTCTTAAGCTATCTGAAACAGTTTTTTGCTTGAGGTTCTCTAAATTTCCAATTTTAAGTATTATTGTGATTGTAAATATGTCCAACGTACCAAACCCTAAAAGAAAGAGATTAAATCTTGATTTGAGCAATGCTGATTATGAAATATTGCAAAAAATATCTGATGAGTCAGACAAGAATATGTCAGAAATTTTGCGTACAGCTTTAGCTATATATAATGTTGCTCAAGAAGAAAAGAAAAAGGGTAGGTATTTGGCTATTGTGGAAAATGATGAAATAAAGAAAATTATCATTTCTCCTTAGGTTGTAAGAATCTTTAATCAATTAGGGAATTAATTGAAACACAACAATGACTTCCTTGTATCTAACTCACATTTTGTAAAATTACTATGAACGCTGATTCTTCAGAAGCAATCACTCAGACAAAACATGAACATCTAGATCTTAGTCTCCCTCAAGATGCCTATGTGACTATGAAAAGTATCCTCGACCATGCGGAGGGGAGAGTGGCTGAGATTTTGCGAAATGGTCTATCATCATATAATCTGTCCGCAAGGGAAGAAAAACCGCGATCTCCAAATCTCAGTAAATCAGTAAACAAGATTTATCGATTTTATCTACCTGCACCCGCCACTAATGAACAGTTTGTTGAGTTTAGGCAAAATGTAGAGCTTATGAGACGAACCAACCCGAATTGGAAAATAAGTCCAGAATTACCTAAGTCTGGAGAAGAGGAAGCGGTTGTGATGATCTACAAAGGCGATGGAAATTATTTGAGTAGGCAAGCTGCTTATGTAATTAATCAATCATTATCTAGTTTTTTTCAAGGTGGTTATGACGAATACTAAACCCACAGATAAGAATTCAGAAGATATCGATCCAGTAGAAATTGAAAATACTACTATAATTTCTCATGAATTTACATCAGAAAATATAATATTACCTGATAGAACCCCGAAAATACCGCCAAAAGTGTTTGAAGACTTGGTAAAAAATAATGCTCAAGAGCTACTCGCTTTTTTTGAAAGTTATGATAAGAAACGCTTTGATATAGTTATCAGTAAAGAAGAAAATAGGCATAAAGAAACTATAGTCAAAGAAAATAATCGAGATAAGAATAAATCAGCAAGAGAACAAACGCTTAGAATTAGTTTAGGTTGTGTTGCTGCATTTCTAATTTTAGTTTTACCTTATTCATATTTTTCAGGTAATAAAGACCTACCTGAAAAGGTCTTCTATGGTCTTCTTGCTGCATTCGGTGGGACAGGGTTAACCAGCTTGCGAGATAGAGATAAGTAGCAAAATCAACGAGTATTAGTAAAAGTAATTAGCCTCACTCACTAGGCATTGTAAAGGGTTAGGGACAAAAAACGTAAAGTTAGACGTTGTCGAATAACCATCTGTTGTGTTGATCGCTAAAATATGCCACTACTTGCAATGAGTAAAATTAAGCGATCGCTATGTTATTTGAGCTTTACTTCTGATGAGCGATGGAGTGGTAAATGTGTAGTGATAGAAGTGCCATCGGGATTAAATAGATCACAAGAAATTGGCAAGCGACTGATATTTTTATTACTACCAATCACCACGATCGCTGAGCCTTTTCGGAGCTTTTGTTGGGGATCGGGATTAATCTCAAACTTTTGATCATGACTGACCGCGATCACATTGACTCCATAATAGGCGCGGAGTTTTAAGTCTAAAATCGTTTTACCATCAAACTCTTCAGGAACCATCACTTCGATAATGCTATTGTCGGGATCTAGTTCAAATCGTTCCAAAATACCGCGCTGCGTTAGCGATCGCGCTAATGCACAACCCATTTCCGCTTCGGGATAAACGACTAAATCCGCGCCCACCTTTTTCAACAGCGTCCCATGTACTTCCGATGAAGCCTTGGCGACAACGTGGTTTACACCTGCTTCTTTGACATTGAGAGTAGTAACGATGCTTTCTTCTAAGAAATTGCCGATCGCCACAATCACCGTATCAATTTCTAAAATTCCTGACTCTTTCAAAGCAAGTGGATTAGTCGAATCTAGTTGAATGCAGTGGGCAGCTAGGTTCTCAGCACGCACCTGACTGACGCGCTCCTCATTATTGTCTGCGGCTAGTACTTCATGTCCAAGGCGATCAAGTGTCGAACATACGGCTCTTCCAAAACGACCTAAGCCAATTACGGCAAATTGTTTGTTTTCAGGGCGGAGGCTACGAAAAAAGCTTAAAGAAGATATATCCATGAATTTTCACTTTAAATTATTTATAGAAACATAAGACCAAATATTATTGGGGCGGGCGAAGTCCGCCCCAATAATATTTGGTTTTAATAAATTTTCATTCCTAGCCGACTAACATTGACTCTTGCGGGTATTTAATCAAACTAGTTCGGGTATCCGTGAAGATCGCCGCCATTAGCAGTAGTACGCCCACTCGACCGATATACATCGTAGCAATAATTATCAATCGCCCTGCCCCAGACAGGGAAGCAGTAATTCCTGTCGATAAACCAACTGTACCGAAAGCCGAGGTTGCCTCAAATAGAATACTAATAAAGTTGAGATTGCGATCGGTCAGGGATAACAATCCTGTCGAACAAATCACCGTAAATAATGAGCCAACTGCCACACCGATCGCTTTTAAGATCAAGCCATTCGGTACTTGAAGTTTATATAAATTTACCTGATCTCGCCCTTGTAACGCTGCACCTGTGCAACTAGCCAAAATCCTCGCCGTTGTCGTTTTAATGCCGCCGCCCGTACTGCCAGGACTCGCACCAATAAACATCAAAGCGATCGTAATGAATATACCTGTCACCGTCATTTTGCCATTGTCAATCGTATTAAACCCTGCGGTGCGGGTCGTAACCGACTGAAACCAAGCGCCAATAAGTTGATCGAAGATCGGCAAATTGCCCAAGGTTTCACTATTGTTAAATTCTGTAAACCAGAAAAAGACTGTGCCGAATAGAAGTAAAGCGATCGTGGTGCTAGTTGCCACACAAAAGGTCAAACTGAAAGATATATAGTCACGGTTACGCGAAAACTTTGTGCGTAGCCAGAGGTAGCCTTCCAAAATCACCTGATAGCCTATCCCGCCAAAAATAATCAGCAATCCGATAATGATACTCACCATAGGGTTCTTCACATAACCCATCAAGTTATCGGAAAACAGACTAAACCCTGCATTGTTAAAGGCATTGACACTATGGAAAATCGCTTGCCAAACGCTTTCTTGGAAACTCATTGTTTGACTAAAGATGGGGATCAGCGCAAATACGCCTGTCAATTCAAATAACAAGGTGACGGCAATGATCGACTGCACCAATTGCAATCCACCGCGAATACCTGGTGTATCCAGAGATTGTTGCAGGGTGATTTTGTCGCGCAAGCTAAATTTACGCCCAATCAGTAACAGCAATACAGTCGTAGCGGTCATGTAGCCCAAGCCACCAATCTGCACCAACAGCGTTAAAAATAGCTGTCCCCAAAAGGAATAAAATTTACCGACATCCACGACAGATAGCCCTGTGACACATACCGCTGAGGTGGATGTAAACAAAGCGGTGATCGGGTCACTCCATGTGCCGTTGCTAGAAGATATCGGCAACATTAACAAAAATGCGCCGAGGGTAATCACCGTAAAAAAACCAAGACAAATTGTTCTAGCAGGATTCACATTAATCTTCGCAAGCTACAAATTTAATCTTACAGCGCTTTGCGATCGCATAAAACCCAGTAAAAAGTTTAAAAGTGACGCGAAGCGTCACCTTTAAACTTTTTACTGGACTACGTTAAAATGCGCGAAAATGCTAATTGCTGATTTGGCATGATAGGATAGGATTTAGTACTGCTAGGTAAGTAGTAGAGAGTAAACACTAGGATATCTACGTTGAGATATTTGTGTTTTTCCTGTAGTACACAAGCTCCGAACTAATGCATTCATCAATTGTGATCTGTTGTATATAGCCTGTACCGATTGGCTATGTATCATACAAATGTCACTGATATGTATAGCACCAAGGGCATCGCAACTGTGATGCTAATTTGCCATGATTAGGCTTGGTGCGATCGGTTTACAGATATAAGCACTCAAAGAGTGGGCGATCGTCCCACTTTTTTGTTTTGTAAGTTTATTTTTAAACTAGCTTTTTATCAGCTTGACTCAAAATCTCTGAGCCTATATTAATTCACGAAAATAATTCACAAAAATGTGATCACACTTTCGTGGATTAAGAAACAAACCGAGTAAGTGTTTTCAAAACTAAAAATGACGTAGTCATTTTTAGTTTTGAAATTAAAACCAGAATAAACGTTCACATTTTAAATTCTATGAGTCATCCTCTAATTCCGCAAATTTTTCAAATTGCTGAAGA
Source organism: Pseudanabaena sp. OTE_70b_metabat_355 (assembly GCA_031377675.1). Taxonomy (GTDB): domain Bacteria; phylum Cyanobacteriota; class Cyanobacteriia; order Pseudanabaenales; family Pseudanabaenaceae; genus Pseudanabaena. The sequence goes on from JANMFC010000235.1 coordinate 13,807, forward strand.
AGTTGCCTCGCCCCTTGGGTTAGAGGTGGTCGATGTGGTGTTGCATACCAATAAAAA
>JANMFC010000528.1:0-8479 GCA_031377675.1 Pseudanabaena sp. OTE_70b_metabat_355
GCCCGCTTTGCGGGCGATTCCGCTTATTTGGGTTTTATATTTAATTATGCCTACTTACTTATATCTAAATAAAATTATAAACGTTTAGAGAATTGCTTAACAATGCAATTTTTATAAATGCTTGTTTTAATGATTTATTTAGGTGATTTATTAAACGAACTTATAAACTTAATTGAGGAATCTTAGTGATAATCAGACAACTCGATTAAATCCATCGGCACAAAACTTTCTTGTGGCAACAAAATTAACTGCGAATAAATGAGTTTACCTGTCATATCGATGCGATTGATGGCAATTCCCATGGGGCGAGGCAGTTGTGCGGCATAGGATTCGACATAGTAACGGTAGATCTGCTTAGCAGCTCGGATTACCATGGGATCAACTTTTTGGGTGGCAAACTCTGAATGTCGTTCAGATTCAAAGCGTTGGGCGGCATATGACACAATGTAGTCCCTTAATGATTGACTATTCAATTGTCTTCATAAAAGAAGCATCAGGACTTTAGCTGACTTTGTTTCTTTTTGCAAGATTTGAGATTGAAATTTTACACAAATCAATGTTTTTTGAGTGGAGATTAAATAATCAATCGGACTACCATCGGTAAATCTAACTTGCATCACTGGTAACGACTTTTACCCGAAATAGCTTGCTGTAGAAGACTTGAGGGAAATCAGCATATTCTTTCTCATTTATACTGGATACGATATCGATTAAATAACCAACAAACTCTGCACTTTGCATCTCTATTTCATAGCTCATATCCATATCGCCGTCAAAGGTGACACGACATAGAATTATGTCCGAGGGCAGGTTAGACGCACGCCATACTGCTGTATACGAAATAGGGGAACTACCTTCAATGCGACGTTCACCGACCATTTCAGCTTGTTTATATAGGGAAATAGCATAGGGAAGAGCTTTTTGCCTAATTGCTTCCCGATAGTAAGGTTTGTAAGCTATCACTTCTTGATCTGAAGCTTTGCTAAGTTCGATCGCCATAGATATTACGTCTCTAGAATAAATTGATGGATGAGAATTTTCTAGGTTGAGGGAGCGCCTCGCGCTCCCTCAACCTGATTTATGGGGACTTTATGGGGAAACGTTACCAGTGACTGTGATTTTGCCAGTGGGCTGTACTTCCCAAACGTCATAGCTGCCCGTGACATCGCCAAATTCATCAAGATCAACGTTGCCGCTAGGTCCTTGATAGTTGATCTCAGTGCCTGCTTTAACAAGTTTAATCGCTTCACACACGTCGCTAACTTCTTGCCCAGGGGCGTTAGCGACATCGCGAATTTTGCTCTTAATTCCTTCTCCAGTGCCGTCTTTCGCAGCTTCAGCCGCGATCGCTACAAGAGCCGCCGCGTCATAAGAGTGAGGGACAAATGCACCAACTTCTTGACCAGTTTCTTCTTTGAATTTCTTTTTGAATTCATCGAGGGATTTGCCATTAGCTCCAGGAACCGTGCCGATCGCACCAGCTAATATTAATTTACCTTCGGGGGTATTACCAATTAATTTAGGAAAATCTTCTGTTTGTACGCCATCGGTGAGCAAGATCTGCACGCCTTTGGTTAAGCCTTGTTCAAAGGCAGCCTTGATCACTGCGCCACCACTATCGGGATAGAGAATTGCGGCGACGGCATCGGGCTTGCTACTAAAAGCGCCTTTTGCTTCAGCTTCAAAGGTAGTTGCTTTGGGATCGTAGCGGGTGGGTTTATTTTTGTTAGTAATTGTGCCGCCGAGGTCTTCAAAGGCTTTGACGAAAACTTTTTCAAAACCAACACCGTAATCATTGTTAATTACTAATGTCGCAACTTTTTTTGCGCCTTTGTCATAAGCTAATTTGGCTAGAGCGCGGGCTTGGTAGGTATCAGGTGGGGCAGTGCGATACCAGTAGCCTTGAAATTCACCTTTTTCCGCCCGTTGAGTAAAGACGGGGCTAGTGCTACCAGGGGAAATCATCACGACTTTATTGGGGACAGCGATCGCCAAAGCGGCTGTAGAAACACTGCTGGCAAAGGAGCCAACCACTGCGCCAACGTTATTGATTTTGACCAGTTTGGTCATTGCTTCTGCACCTGCGGGGGGATCAGTGCGATCGTCTTCCTTAAAATAGGCGATTGGCTTACCCAATACACCGCCGCATTGATTGACTGTTTTCACTAGGTAATCAATTGACTTGATCATCGGCGCACCAATTGAGGATAAATCACCCGTAATTGGTAGCAGTGCGCCTAAACGTAAGGAATCTTTAACGCCGCCGCCACCACTTGCACCTGTTGTGGGCGCATTGGCAGGGCTAGTATTAGAACCAGTAGGTGTGCTGGGCTGACAAGCGACAATCCAAATAGTAGTCACTATTGCTAGCAACGCTAGACAAAGTGTAGAGAAAAACCTTTTAGTCATGGTTGCTATAAACTACGATCATCTTTACAAAGTTGCTGTAATTGTATCTGTAATACCAAACGAATAAATGGCTCCGCTATTTATTCGTTTAAAAACCCCATAGGGGTTTGGTTTTCAATTCACAAAAGTGTGACCACACTTTTGTGAATTAGTATATTTAAGGCAGACAAGAGGCTTAAGCCCCTTGTTAATAATTCACGAATAATCCCATGCAACCAACCATTGATCCCCGCCGTCAACGCGAACTAGTCCGTTTATTAGAACAAATGGGGCTAGAACAAACCAAGTTAGAACGAGCTAATCGCAACGGTTTTGACTGGCTGATGATCGATCGCGCCTTGGTTCATCCCAGTTTTTCAACAACATATAACAACGATCAACTGGAATTTGTCGGTGATAGTGTCTTGCGTCTGTCGGTGAGTTTGTTTTTGCAAGAGCGTTATGGCGATCGCTCGGTAGGAGATTTGGCGGCGCTGCGATCGCATTTGGTGAGTGATAAAACCCTTGCCGAAATAGCGGGTATTTATGAATTACAAAAATATGTCGTGGTTTCTAATGCCGCCCGAAATGACTCACAGGCGCTGCGATCGCTCCTTGCCGATGCGCTAGAAGCATTGATGGCGGCGCTCTATATCAACACGCAGGATTTAGCCTATATTCGCCAGTGGCTCGATCCGCAGATGCAGCGTTTTGCTGAGGTTTTATTAGCGATTCCTGCGTTAGGTAATTATAAAGTGGCTTTGCAAGAACTTACTCAAGGGCGTTGGAAGCGTTTGCCTGAATATCGCAATGTGGAATTACCGCCAGATTATTTAGAGAATTTAGAGAATAAGTCCAATTCCAAAAGTCCAATATTTTGTGTAGAAGTTTGGTTTGACGATCGCTGTTGGGGGCGCGGTCAGGGTCGAAGCATTAAAGCCGCACAACAGGCGGCGGCGGCGATCGCTTTACAAAAAATGGAAAATTAAAACCCAAAGGGGCGGGCTTCGCCCCTTTGGGTTTTAATTTTTACAAGGGAAAAGTCCGCCTTAAGCTACTTGATAGATTTCCGAGCTATTCACTAATATTCACTGGTAGGTGTATAAATACTTATCGGTTAATTGCAAATTTTTCTGCAAATACCGATCAAGCATCGTAATATTTCTTAGTGTGTTACTTTAATTTGTTTAATCAATCCTTAAGATTGATGCTTCGTGTGGTAAGAAGGAGTCAAGAGTCATTCTGATACTAATAGCAATCCTAGCCTCGATTAATGCCTTGGCAGCAACGTGGCTATTACTTTATGGGCTAAATGCTTATTGGCTCACTGCTGTGCATAAGCCTAGGCGTTTTCTGAAAAAACGGCTTGTTTTTACTCAGCCGAAACCTGCTAGAGAATATCAAACTGCCCAAACAGCAGTATCGCCATCCCTAAGCTCATCTCTAAATGCAAGTGCGATCGCTGCTAATGGTTTCGATACCAGCTTTGATAGTAATTTCGATAGTAATTTTGATAACTTTGAGCAGTTTCGGCTCGACAAGGTTTCCTATGTTTTGGTCGATGAACCGCTTGAACATCATCCGATCGCACTTGAAGACTTGCCTGTTGTCACGATCCAACTACCAATTTTTAATGAGCGCTATGTCGCGCGTCGCTTAGTGGATGCCGTATGTAAGCTGGACTATCCCCGCGATCGGATGCAGATTCAAGTATTGGATGACTCCATTGACGATACTCAAGCCATTCTTAGCGAAACTGTCCAAGAATACAAAAATCAGGGATTTTGGATTGAATATATCCATCGGGTCAACCGCACGGGCTTTAAAGCAGGGGCGTTACAGTCAGCGATGCCTCTTGTGCAGGGCAATTACATTGCCATTTTTGACGCGGATTTTATCCCCTCTACTAACTGGTTAAAGGATACGATTCGTCACTACGTTGAATCTCCTGACGCAAAAGTCGCTGTTGTCCAAACCCGTTGGGGACATGTAAATTCTGAATATTCTCTACTAACAAAATTACAATCAACGGGAATTGATGGACATTTTGCGATCGAGCAACAGGCTAGATGTGAAAATGGCTATTTCTTAAATTTCAACGGGACGGCGGGAATTTGGAATAGAGACGCAATTATTGATGCGGGTGGTTGGCACGCCGATACCCTTGCCGAGGATATGGACTTGAGCTATCGCGCTCAACTCAAGGGCTGGAAAGTGGTCTATGACAACAATATCGTTGCGCCTGCGGAACTGCCCGTGGCGATGCTTGCCTTCAAATTACAGCAATTTCGTTGGGCAAAGGGCAGCATTCAATGCGCGAAAAAGTTAATTACTCAAATTTGGCAAGCTGATCTTAGTCTTGGGGTGAAATTTCAAGCATCAATGCACTTGACAGGATATTTCGCCCATCCCCTGATGTTGAGCTTGATTTTAATTTCGATCCCCCTGATGTTGCTTACGCCTGCTGACGCGATCGCCTTGCGGATTTCCCTTGAGAGCATTTGGTCACTGGTCATGCTACCCGCTACTTTTGGACCGCCATTTTTGTACTTCAATGCTCAACGCGATTTGTACCCCAAATCTTGGCATCGCCGCTTTGGACGCATTTTCCTTTTGGCAATTCTTGGTACGGGAATTTCTTGGAGCAATACCCGTGCTGTGTTTGCTGGCTTGACAAATACGGGCGCAAATTTTCGCCGTACTCCCAAGTTTGATATCAAGCACAAAAGCGATCGCTGGGAAAATAAGGCTTACAAAATCCCCCTCGATGCAACCGCGTGGATCGAACTGGGGCTATGTGCTTACAGTGCGATCGCCGCGACCTTAGCATTCAACAAGGGGCTGTATGTGACCCTGCCATTTATGGTGCTGTATGCCTTGAGCTATGGCTATGTGGGCGGATTGACACTTTGGCAATCTTGGCAACAATCACGAAATTAAAAAACAAAAGTTGCGCGAAGCGCAACTTTTATTTTAAGAAGAAGAATTATGTGGTCAATTGTTATCCCGACTTATAATCGCTTACCGATCTTGCAAAAATGTTTGCAAGCAATGGAAGCACAGGATTTTTTGCAGCCCTACGAGATTGTGGTCATTGATGATGGCTCTACCGATGGTACGGTGGAATTTTTGCAGAGTCATACGGTTGAGTTTCCCCATGTGCGCTTGTTTGAGCAAAATCATGAGGGCGCAGCGATCGCCCGTAATACTGGAATAGATCTTGCTAAGGGTGAAATCATCGTCTTTATTGATAGTGATCTGGTCGTCACACCTGTATTTTTGTCGGCTCATGCTAGAGCTTTAACAGGTAGCGATCGCGCCTTTACTTATGGACTGGTGATTAATACCAATAATTTTGCAGATCCCACTTCTGCACAGGTAAAGATTCAAGATATTTCTACCGCTTTTTTTGCAACGGGGAATGTGGCGATCGCTAAGCATTGGTTACTTGAAGCAGGAAAATTCGATCCTAGCTTTCGTCAATATGGTTGGGAAGATCTAGAGCTAGGAGTGCGCCTGAAAAATTTGGGTTTAAAACTGATTAAATGTCCTGATGCGGTTGGATATCATTGGCATCCCGCTTTTACGATTGACCAGTTACCACGCCTCGTCGATGTGGAAATGCAACGCGGTCGCATGGGTGTAGTTTTTTATCAGAAGCATCCGACATGGGAAGTACGGATGATGATTCAGATGACATGGTTGCATGTGGTTTTGTGGGGCGCATTGTCTTTAGGGGGCTTGCTCAATGAGCGATCGCTACGTCCTTTACTCTCATGGCTTTGCGATCGGGGTAAGCCCCAACTCGCTCTCGAAATTGCTAGAATTTTCTTAAATTGGTACAACGTCAAGGGTGTATACGCCGCCTATCGCGAAATACTATAATTGATAGCCATATATTTTTAGGGAGAAACAATGAATATAGAAGAAATTTTAGCTGGACTTAATATTTATGATGGTAAATATAAGCGCGAACAAATCGAAGCTGCGCTAAACCAAAAAGAAGAAATCATTCCACATCTGATTACAGTCTTAGAAAAAGTTAGAGATAATCCCCAGAAATACACAGGAGATTCTGATTATCACGCTCATGTCTATGCTCTGATGTTATTAGGACATTGGCGAGAAACCAAGGCGCATCAGGTGATTGTTGATTTGTCTAGCCTACCTGATCCTTTACCACAGGATCTTTTTGGAGATATCGTTACCGAAGATCTGCCTATTATTTTATTGCGAACCTGCGATGGGTCTGTTGAAAAGATTAAAGAGCTTGTCACTAACAAGAATGCTGATGAATATAGTCGTGGTTCGGGAATTACGGCGATCGCCTATGCAGTGGTTGAAGGAATAATTACGCGAGAAGATGCATTGTCTTTTTTCGGCGAATTCTTTGATGAAGATCCAACCAATGAAGACTCAACCTTTTATAGCCAGTTAGCTTGTGAGATTTGCCACCTTTATCCTGAAGAATTGATGGATAAGATTCAAGTAGGTTTTGAGCAAGAACTAATTGATAAGTCGTGGATTGGGATTGAAAACTTTGAAGAAGTTTTAGAAGATGGCAAGGAAAAATGCCTTGCTCATCTTAGCGAAAAATTCTCTATTGATTCGCTAGACGATATGCATGGGAGTATGGAATGGTGGGCTTGTTTTAAACGGGAAAAAGATAAACCATCTGTCCCTGAGCCACCGAGCTTTGAATATTGGAACAATCCCGCACCAAAACCCAAAAAGAAAAAAGCATTTTGGGATCTATAGTAATTTGGAAGGAATAAAAATTTATAAAACTGAAAATTGATGAGATGGGCTTCGCTCGCCTGATCAATTTTCGATTTTATCGGCAATTACACAAGATGTTTGAAATGCGACATTTCACTAAAGCCTCATTCAAAGATAGTTTCGTCTTCCTCACGCCAAGCGGGATCAACGATGCAGATAAACACAATTGGTTCGTCACCGATGTTGCGAAGAAATTGCTTAGCATTGGGGGGGATATATACAGTATCTCCCGATGCGATCGCCTGAACTTCGTCATCAATATGCATTTCTCCAATTCCACTGAGAATGTAATAGACCTCAGAAGTAGTCAAAGAATGGGATTGCGAAGTCTCACCCACTGGCAAAATCGCATGGGCGAGACTATAACGAAGATCGATCGCTTGTTTGTCTGGATGTAATAATTCGCGTAAGACGGTGGAGTCACCAGCGATAAATTCTGGACAATCAAGCAGTTTTTGAATCAGCATATTCACTCAATAATAAATTTTTTATCAACTTACTTAATCGCCTGAACGTCTTTGGTAGCAAACCCATGAGCGCTCAGTTCCTTATTGAGGGCGATCGCATTTTTAACGCGATCAACAAACAAAACTCCATTTAAATGATCCATCTCATGTTGAATAACTCTGGCGAGCAGTCCATTGGTGACAAGGCGCTGTGGTCTACCATCCTCATCGCGGTAACTTATTTCCACTTGATCAGGACGCACGACATCCAAAAATACTTCAGGAACACTCAGACAACCTTCTTCCCCTGTGATTAGATCGCCGCCCGATGCTTTGACTTCAGGATTAATCATGATTAAAGGCGATTTAGTTTCATCCTTTAGTTCAATGTCAATCACCAGTAACTGTTTGTTAAACCCGACCTGAGGCGCAGCGAGCCCAATCCCATCGTTGCTGTACATCGTTTGGAGCATATCGACAATCAGTTGACGAATTTCGTCATTGACTTTGCTAATGCGCTTAGCGGGCTGACGTAATACGCGATCGCCTAGAGTATGGACTTTAAGGGGAGGATTTTTGACTTTTTGCTTAGGAACTTTGATGGAAATTGCAGACATTGCCGATATGCTTGTAAAAAGAAGCTTGTAGATAGTTATTTACATTTTGGCATAAGTAGGTAGATACTGTCTTGAGAGTCAAGAGGTAAGAGGAAGAAAATTAGGGTCAAAAGGCTTTTGAGATTTAAGAACCCCAAAAACCTGCCTTAAAAGTTTGTGCATAGCCGCACCAACCACCGCCATTTTAGACTTACCTTTAGCCAAAAGGCGATCGCAGAAAGCGCGAATAAACGGGTTATAACGGCGAGC
>JANMFC010000302.1:0-14890 GCA_031377675.1 Pseudanabaena sp. OTE_70b_metabat_355
GTGGCGGCGCAAAGCGCCGCCACTCACTTCTTGGGTTTTAGTTTGCCCTAATACAAGTGACTACATCTATAAAAAACTATGTTGCGATCGCGATATAGTTTTCTAGTCAAGATCGAGCCGATCGCGTCGCCATCATCGATAAAGGTAAAATCATTGCTGAAGGCACTACCGATGAACTTAAAACTAAAGTCGGTGGCGATCGGGTCACAATCAGGATTCGGGAATTTACGGAGCGTGATGAAGCTGAACGCGCAGGCAAAATTTTGCAGCAGTTACCGATCGTCCAGAGTATTACGATTAACGCCGCTCAGGGTAATGCCGTAAATCTATTTGTCACATCCAATGTTAATGCTATTAGCGATATCCAAGATATATTAGCTGCGGTTGATATTAATGTGTTTAGTTTGTCCCAGTCGCGTCCCAGCCTTGATGATGTATTTCTGGCGGCAACAGGGCAAACCATTCTCGATGCCGAAATTGCCCAATCAGAAATCTTGATGGCGACTAAAGGCAAAAAGAAAAGATAATTTTCTATATTTAGGGAGTTGCAGCGCTTCGCGCTGCAACTTCCTAAAGCAAATCAGGACGACGTTGTTTGGTTCTCAAAACTTGTTGTTCTTTTCTCCATTCCGCTATTAATTTATGATTACCCGATCGCAATACTTCGGGAACTTCCCAATCGCGAAATACAGGTGGTCGGGTATATTGTGGATAATCCAGCAATCCATCTTCAAAACTCTCAAACTTGAGCGAATCTTCTTTCCCCACAGTCCCAGGTCGTAACCGCACCACGCCATTAATTAGCGCTAAAGCTGGAATCTCGCCACAGGTCAGCACAAAATCACCGAGGGAAATTTCACGGGTGACTAAATGTTCACACACTCGCTCATCAACTCCCTCATAACTGCCACAAATGAGAACTAGCTGATCGTAAGTTACTAGTTCTTTAAATAGATCTTGCTTCATGGGTTCACCCTGCGGAGTCAAATAAATGATTTCGCGTTTCGGCAAAATCGGTAATGACTCAACTGCGGCAAAGATGGGATCGGGCTTCATCAACATTCCCACGCCACCGCCGTAGGGTTCATCATCGACGCGATGGTGTTTGTCGGTAGTGAAATCTCTGGGATTGGTGAGATGTACCTCAGCAATTTGATTAGCGATCGCTTTCCCCAGCAGACTTGTCTGCAAAGGCGAGGTAAAAAATTCAGGAAAGAGGGTGACAATATCTATACGCATTCATAAATTTTAATCGATTTTAAGATCGATTTTAAAATCGATCTTAAGTGAGACAAGGCGATCGCGATCTGATCGCGATATTATCTACGAAGCCTAGCTATAATCAATAAATTATGACTAATCCAATCACATTTGACGAATTTTTGCCTGCTTTCTTTGGTGTTTTTACCCAGAAAAGCTTTCGGGGCAGTGATTTTTTAAATTATTTACATCGTACGGATGAGCAGCGCAGTGGGGATGAAGCATCGATTGTAGATACGGCGATCGCCAGTCCACTCTTAGGCTTGTTGGGATTTGAGGCGGGAGAGCGGGTTTATAACCAGCAGCATTTAGGCGATCGCCCTGATTTTGCGCCTAGTGATGCTGTGTATGGAACTTGTTTTATTGTGGAGGATAAAAGTACATCGCTATCCCTAACTTTTGATTTGAGCGATCCAGACAGTCATCTCTCGCAGCTTAGGGGATATATGCGGGGTGTGCGCTTGGGGTGGTTGACTAATGGCAAACAGCTAACGGCATGGCGTTTTGATGATCTTGATCATCCTCAAAAATTGATTGATCTAGATATCGCATCCACAATTCGGGAATGGAATCAGGGCGGGATATCAACGTTATCAGATACACATAGAAAGGCTTTACAAGATTTTTTTGAGATATTTCGGAAGGAGTCATTTACGAGTTTAGAACGCTTAGAGTCGGAATTAGCTCTAGATGAAGATGCATGGCAACAGCAAGCTTTACCGTTGGGCAATGGAAGTGGTAATGAACCGATTTTAGTAGAAGCTTTGCAATCATTAGTTTTAGAGCTTCAGCGCAATGCCAGACGCTTACTTGTGGATCATTTAAGGCGATATACAGAGTATCAGGATAAGGCTAGTCGTATGACAGATGATGCTGACGAAACGGCTAAGCAAGAAATCCAACAGTTACAAGCCCTTGTATTTAATAGACTCAAGGAATATCGAAACATGATCGGTTTGGATGCTGAGGAGCAGGTAAGGACAGACATTGAGGCGATTTTTTTGCGATTAGAACAGGATGCTAGAGCTTATATCAGTCCTAAAGAGGTATTTGTGGAGGTATTAGGCATTTTGTCTCAGGCTTTTCTGTTAAAACAAACAAAGCTAACAAGGTCAAATTTAACTCTAGAAAAAGATTACGCGACTTTGAATGATGCACTGAAACCCTATGTGGAAAAGGTGTTTGATTGGCATCAGCGACAAGCAATATTGCGACAAGATTATCAAAAAGACATTCGGGTACATGATGATTACACAGTTTGGACAGCGATCGTGCAGGAAACTATGCTGGGGGGATTAGATGAAACTCAAAGACAGGAGGAGTTTTCTTTGCAAGCCGCCTATGTAGTCTTTATCCGTCTATTACTAATTCGGGTTTGTGAAGATAAAGGTGTATTCATGCGTCTTTCTGATGGAACATCGCGACGCTTCTTTTCTAATGGTGGGCTAAAAAATTGGCAGGATGTGATTGATCGCTATTGGTTATTTGCTAAAGGTAATCCATACGATTCTTTAATGGATATGGCTTATAACAATGCTCAGAATATCTACGCTCATTTTTTTACAGGTCGAGAATTATTTAACTGGTTTTTATTAGATAAATACCAGTTAGTGATGACATTGCATAAACTCAGTAAGTTTAATTTTGCGGGTGTGGATTCGGATATTGTGGGAACGGTTTATAGTACTTACGTTAATCGCAAAGAAAAGAAAGAAAAAGGACAGTATTATACGCCACCTGAAATTGTCAACTACATTCTTGATGAAGTTGGTTATCGTTCTGGAGCGGGTATTATTGGCGCTACTAAACGCTTAATCGATCCTGCCTGTGGTAGTGGTTCATTTTTAGTCGCCGCAGCTAAACGTTTAGTAGAAACTTATAAAAGTAGAACAAATCAAATTGATGATCCTGTTTCTGTATTAGATCGTGTGCAAAATAATCTTTATGGTTTTGATTTGAATCCTTTTGCTTGTTATTTGTCAGAAGTAAATTTGTTGATTCAAGTTTTGGATTTAATAAAATTAGCCCATGACAAAGGACAACGCCCAAATATTCAACGTTTTCATATTTATAATGTCGATGCTTTAGCCAGACCAACAGGGGCTTACCGTTCTTTAATGTTTAATACTTTGATTGCCGAAGAAAGCGATCAAGTCGATCAAATTAAAAGCCGATCGCCAAATACAATCTATGAAAATGGATTTGCTTTTGTGGTGGCGAATCCACCTTATGGAGCAAGATTAAGTGATGAATATAAAGCAATTTTAAGGACTGATTATGCGGATGTATTTTATGGTCAGCCTGACACCTATGTATTCTTTTTTAAACTAGGAATTGAATTATTAGGGACTGGTGGAAAATTAGGTTTTATTACTCCTAATACTTATTTGATGGGAACAAACACGGCTGCTTTGCGTAGACAGTTATTAGAAGCAGGAAAAATCGAACAAATTGTTGATCTACCTCAAGGGCTTTGGTCAGATGTTAATGTGGACTGTGCATTAATATTTTTAAGTCAGGATAGTAATGAGAATAATCGCAAAAATCAAGAACCCAAAATCAACATTTTAGGACTAAGAGATACTCTCGATAAACTGACATTAAGAGATTGGAATGAAACGATAACTCAACAACAATCTCGATGGCTAAATGACTCTAAGTATGAAATTAATATTCGTTATGATGCTTTGATGAACCAGATTGAAGAAGCTTGTCGGCTGTCAGTTCACAATAATGGAGTCACTACAAAAATACTCAGATTAGATGACATCACTGAAAGTACACAAGGAATCATTCCTTATAAAACTAAAGCCGATGGGCAAGCAAATTTATATATTAAAAATAGACGTGATGTTCCTATTAATGAAACAGAATGGAAGCCATTACTTGATGGAACAAGTTTTATCGGAAGATATGAATTGAGATGGGGCAAGTCTCAAAAGTTTTTGAAATATGGAAATTGGCTCTGGTGTCCACGTGAATCTAAATACTTTGAGCAACCCAAAATAATAATAATTCGCTTTCGCAATCGTGCGTTGAAACATCGTTTGGTGGCAACCTATGACGATCAAATATTTTACTCAAGAGAAAATTATAATGTAGTTATTAGCTCGAATATAAACTATCAGCTAAAATATATTTTAGCTATATTGAATTCTTCTGTTCTGAATTTTTGGTATCGGCGCAGAAATGATCAAGTAACGATTAACCCTATCTATTTTCGTCAACTTCCTATATATCCTGCCGATGCGGAAACTCAAACAGAATTAGTTGAAAAAGTTGATCGCCTTCTCGCAAAAAATGCCCGACTCAATCAATTTCGCGAACAAGATTACATCATCCGTAAACAACGCGATCGCAATATCCTGATTGAGATTCCCTACGATCGCCTCTTAGCAGAAATTCAACGTGAAATCAAACTAAGCAACTCTAACTTTTCTACCTTGACTCTATTTGATGCTCAAGCGATCAGGCTATTCACCATCCCCGATCGCTGCAATCTAGAAGTCACCCTTGGCAGTAATATTTATATCCCTAGCCGCTATCCAAATAGCATTGTTCTCAGAAATAACAAACTCTGGCTTGTTGTTGAAGATGAAAATATTCGCCGCTATCTAGTTGACTATTTAAAACGACCCCAATGGCAAAATCGCACTTGGGACGAAATCAAAAATAAAGCTATTCTGCCAACAGATCTAAATGACTTCAATATCTTTTTTGCCGCCGAGCAACAACGCCGTAACGAGATCCAAACTCTTTTAGATGAAGTTGCTCAGATTGATGCCGAGATTGATGAAAAAGTATTGGACTTGTATGGGCTTACCGAACCAAGCGATCGCCAACGGATTCTTGGCAGTGTCGCTACAAATGAAGACGAGGAAACTGATTCACCCGAAGTATAAGACTATGCTGCCTGTCTCTGAAGTCGAAAAGATAATTTTAAATTTGGTCAAACCTTTTTATCCTGAATTTGATAGTGAGATTTTGCCATTGTCGCAAACGTTCAATCGAATTCTTGCTGAAGATATTAAAAGCGAATTGGACTTTCCCCATTGGGACAACTCGGCAATGGACGGTTATGCTTTGCGTTATGCGGATTTAGAAAATCTCCCAGAGCTAAAACTAGCGATCGCCCCTGAAGACATTCCCGCAGGTGTCGCCACTTCTCGAACTCTAGCCAAAGGTGAATGCATTCGTATTTTTACTGGCGGAATGTTACCGATGGGCGCAGATACGGTAGTTATGCAAGAAGAGAGCGATCGCCTTGGTGGTTTTTTATATTTAAAAATAAAACCCACGCAAGGCGAATATGTGCGCCGTAAAGGTGAATTTATCCAAGCAGGGGCAATGCTGGTGACAGCAGGAACGACATTAGGTGCGACAGAAATCGGTGCTTTAGCTTCGGCAAGATGCCAACAAATCAAAGTTTTTCGTCAACCGAAAGTTGCGATTATTTCCACAGGGCATGAATTAATTAGTCTTGAAGACTCGGAATTACTACAAGCGGGACAGATTATCGATTCTAATCTTTATGCAATATCGACTTTAATCCATCAATCAGGGGCGATCGCTATTCCTTTTGGAGTAGTGCGCGATGATCGCCAAGAATTGGAAGCAGTAATGCGAAGTGCGATCGCTACTGCCGATATTGTCATTTCTACTGGCGGGGTGTCGGTGGGTGACTATGATTATGTCGATGAGTTATTGGAACAAATGGGAGCCGCGATCCATGTACAGTCAGTGGCAATTAAACCAGGGAAACCTTTAACTTTCGCTTCCTTCACTTGCGCTCTTAATGTGAATAGAAGTGAGGATAAAGTTCTTTATTTTGGAGTTCCCGGAAATCCTGTTTCGGCAATGCTCAGCTTTTGGCGGTTTATTCGTGGGGCGATCGCCAAATTGAATGGAAGTAATGAAACTTATTGGTATCCGCAATTTATTCGAGCCATCACGACCGAAGATCTTCATGCACAAGGGCGGCGGGAAACCTATCTATGGGGTAAATTAAGCTACTCGAAGGGAAATCCTGTGTTTCAACCCGTAAATAATTACTTAAATAACTATAGTTCTGGGAATTTGATTAGTGCGATCGGCACAAAGGCTTTAGCCGTAATGCGAATAAATCAAACCTATGTCCCTGCGGGAGACGAAGTATTAATCATGTTGATCTAGCTTTATATCGCTTTGCGCTAAACCCAGAGAAAATTTTAAAAGTGGCGCTTTGCGCCACTTTTAAAATTTTCTCTGGGTTTGGTTAGATATTGTTACGATCGCGTTAGGAATACCAAGTCAAATCCATAGGTGCTTGTATAATTTGGGAGTTGCGAACATTGTTGACTAGGCTTAAACTGGCTTTAACAGGGAAACGAAAGAAATAGGCGGTGAAATCTATTTCTAAAAATCTATGTGCGGGAAACCTGTCTCCGAACGAAAACCTATTGGGATCAAGCACATGTATGCAAATTTCTCCTCTTATCTATTGGGTAAACATTCTTTGTTGGGCAAATCTTCTAGCTGCTTACATCATTGAGGATGTCTGCCCTATGTCATTAGATGCAAAAGATGAAAACAATTTAACTAATGAAAATATACTGACTCTAATTAGAGCCTATAAGATCGCGCCATCTCAAAATTTACAGGAGCAGATTGTCGAAATTTATCTGGGATTGATTCGGGAAACGATCGCTATATTGCCCGTATCCCTAATTAATCAACCAAATACGCATAATCACACTGAATATAATCCTGCGGAAATATCTGAGCGGCGCGTGTCTAACCTCAGAGTAGGCGATCGCCGTGCTATGGATCGGGAATTGCTTGATGTTGGTAAACAAGGTTTAAAAAAAGCATTAATCCAATTTAATCCTGAGCAAAATCAAAATTTTTCTGAATTTGCCAGAACGCAGATTCATCAGCACCTAGAGAATTTCTTGCAAAGACAAAATTTAGACAATCGCAATGAACCCAAGAGTGAACAAGATGTTGACCCACAAACCACAGGATTTCGTAAACAAGAAACCTTCCAAATTTTGCAAGCCTATCGTCTGAATCCATCGATTAGACTTCGCAATCAACTCGTAAATCTTAATATTGGCTTAGTGCGCCGTGAAGCCTATCATTGGAAAAATCAATGTCAAGAAAGCTTTGAAGACTTGATGCAGGTTGGTTCGATTGGGTTAATCAATGCGATCGAGCGCTTTGATATCAGCAAAGGTAATGCTTTTAGCTCTTTTGCCGTGCCGTATATCAAGGGGGAAATTCAGCATTATCTCCGCGACAAAAGCCCGACTGTGCGAATGCCTCGTGCATGGTTAACCACCTATAACCAAGGCTGCAAAATTATTCGGGCTAAGCGCACTGAAACTGGACGCGAACCATCAAGTCAAGAAGTTGCCGATACCTTGGGAATTACGATCAATGAATGGTATGACATTAAACTCGCCTGTCAAAACCGATCGCCCATTAGTCTGGATACCCCCATTGATCAGAGTGAAGATAGCTCAACGTCGATTGGCGATCTAGTCACAGATCAGAAATATCAAAGTTTTCAATTGGCTCAAGAAGATAATATTCGGCTCCAACAAGCGCTTGACCTGTTAGAAGATCGTACTCGCGAAGTAGTAGAGTTTGTGTTTTTAAAGGAATTTACCCATCGTGAGGTTGCTGAGACTTTAGGCATCAGCGCTGTGACTGTTTCACGACAACTCAAAAAAGGATTAATTGCTCTCAAAAAGATTTTGGATACGCCCCTTGATTAATATTCATAGGGCTTAAGCTCAATAACGTAATGTAGGGGCAATGCCCCCGTGATTGCCCTGTCACGCTTATATGGTGGAACATGAGTAAATTGATTTTGCCAATGCGTTGATCAATTTTTGGTTCTCACTTTCTAAGCGGACAGCTACCCGAAAATAGCGATCGCCTAACTCTGGAAAGCTCAAACAATCGCGAATTAGGATTTGATCATTTTGCAATAATTCCCTTTGCAAAAGTGAACCTGCAACTTTAGTTTGTACTAATAGATAATTAGCAGGATTGGGTAAGGGATTTAAACCTGATATTTGCGATAAACCTTGAAATAATTGTGGTTTGGCAAGATTCAGCCAATTCCATGTTTGTTGTTGAAAAGCAGTATCTTCTAAAATCGCAATTCCTACCGCCGCCGCCAAAGAGTTGACACTCCAAGGATCTCGCCAAGCTTGCCAGCGCTGTAAACGTTCGGGATGGGCGATCGCATAGCCGAGCCGCAATCCTGCTAAGCTATAAAACTTAGTAAGCGATCGCAAAATCACTAAGTTAGGATGGGAAGGCACTAAATCGATCAGACTTTGTTGAGATTCTGGTGATAGAAAATCCATAAATGCTTCATCGATGACCACCAGTGCAAAGCGATCGAGATAGGGTAATAGGCTCTCTCTAGAAAATAAATATCCTGTGGGATTATGGGGATTATTGATTAAGATTCCTTTTTGGTGAGCATCTTTGATTTCTGGAAGTTCTATATTTAAAACAAATGGTTCTTCTTTCTCTTGATCTAATAATGGGTATTGTTCGATATTGTTATCAAAGGTTTTCAGAGCGCGATAATAATCCGTAAAAGCAGGTGTAAATAGCACCGTTGCCGATAGTTGCGAAAAATCTCGTCCCACCCAAGTCAATAGCTCGGCAACGCCATTTCCTGCCAAAACCCAATCCGCAGATAGTTGATGGAACTTGCCCAAAGCTTGCCTTAACAAGGTGTATTCTGGGTCGGGATAATGATTGAGGTCGGCTAAATTAGATTGGATCGCCGCGATCGCCGATTTTGGTGGACCAAGTGGATTGATGCTAGCGGAAAAATCCAAAATATTTTCTGGGGTGATTCCAGCCATATTACCCGCCCATTGACGATTTCCCCCATGTATTGGACGTGAACGATCTGCTAGTTGCATATTTTTTGTCGTTGTTTCTAGGATTTATAAGAGTAAGTGGCGCTTTGCGCCACTTACTCTTATTTTTTTAAACTGTTGGGAAGTCCCCAATAATTTATTCTTTCTTGAAGCCAGCCATTGTTGCGCCATTTTTGGACAATCGGTAATACTTGATCGCGTAATTCTTGATGCTGTAATCCACGCGGTAAGGCGATCGCTAAGCTATGGAATGCGAGTGGTTGACCAATAATTGCATAATCAGGATGTTCGATTAACCACTGATGGAGATTAGTATGATCGCCGACAAAGGCGTTGACTTTCCCTGATTGTAAAGCAGCTAAGCCCTCTGCATAGGAATTTGCGCCAGCAATTACAGATTTTGGGAATCTTGATTGGATCGCGGCGATCGCATCGGAATTTTTAATCACCGCAATTACTGATGGTTGAGCAAGCTCTGAGGATGTTGCAGATCGACTAGCGATCGCCTCTCGCTTGCCGATCGCAATTGTGCTGTCGGTGTAATAGGGCAATGAAAAATCAACCAAACGTAAACGGTTGTTAGTAATCGTAATTTGGGCGATCGCCATATCTAGTTGATTATTGGTTAATAGAGATAGGCGATCGCGATTTTTTACGGCGCGTAATTCAAGTTTAATATTTAGCTCTTTCGCTAATTCCCGCGCAATATCAATCTCGAAACCTGCCAGACTATCATTGCGATCACGAAATCCCAAGGGCGACAAATTATCTTTAATCCCAATAATTAACTTCCCGCGTTTTTGAATTTCTTGAAAATAACTTGATGTGGATGATTCAGAGGCGATCGCCTGCTGTTGTCCACCACAATTCGGTAAATTGCTGACTAACCCTGATAAAGCGATCGTCAGTAAAGATGTTTTTAGGGATGCTATTAAAGTTTTGAGCTTAATCATGTTTAGCACCCAGAATTTCCGCCCCTGTAGAGACATTTACTATAGTTACAACAGCACTGTAACTACTCAAAAGCCGATGATGAGATTTGAACTCACGGCCTGCTGATTACGAATCAGCTGCACTACCCCTGTGCTACATCGGCAAACTACATTAGTTAAAACGAATTCCTTCGATTCATCATTTACACGAACCAGATACTTTCGTGGAAATAACAATATCATCATTGTAGCCTTATAGTTAGGATTTACGCAAAATTCCAGCAATTTCAAATTCAAAACGGTAGCAAATAATACATAATACTGGCAATGAGATTAATATGAATCTGCAAATACGGGAGCATCACTAAGCATAAATATTATGCGATCGCCAATCGATCTAGCCCTTGATGAAAGCGATCGCCTGTTGCCAGACGACAATTTTATCGCCAGATACATCGACACAAAGACATTGATCATCAATCCAAATGATCCGTCCCTGTAGTTCGTCACCCGTGAGGACTTTGACTACGACTTGATTTTTGTCGCGAATGAGTTGATGGATACGGCGGATACTGGGCAGAGAGGTGTTGAGTCCGATTTTGGTGGCGGTTGGGGCTGGTGCGCTCATCGTCTTAACCTATAGAGTTTTACGCATATTATCATGTTGTCAAAGTACCTTGCCAAAGAAACAGATTCGTCCGCGAAGCGGACGAATCTGTTTCTTTCGGTGCTGGCTAACTTAGCCGATCGCGAATATTTTGACGTAATAGCTTGCCAGAAGCTGATTTTGGTAATGATTCCCAAATATGGATTGATTTAGGTAACTTGTAGCGTGAGAGCGATTTGTGTTCACAGAAAGCTCTAATTTCGCTCAAAGATAATTCAACTTTAGTTACCATCACCGCCGCCACCGATTCGCCCCATTCGCGATCGCTAATTCCCACTACACAGGCTTCAATAATCGCAGGATGTTCTAATAAAATCGCTTCGATTTCCGATGGATAGATATTTTCACCACCGCTAATAATCAAATCGGAGCGCCGACTCACGACATAGAGATAACCATCGCGATCGCAATAACCCAGATCGCCTGTATGCAGCCAACCATCTTGAAGCGAACTGCTCACAGGCTGATTCAGATAACCATTCATCACACTTGCACCACGCACCAGAATCTGCCCGATCGCATCAGCAGGAAGTTCTCGATCGGTATAATCTTCGGCAACAATCCGAATTTGATTTCCAAACAGAGGCAACCCCGAAGAACCTTGTTTCAGCTTAACTTCATCGGCGGCAAGCGTAGTTATTTGCGAGGCAGTTTCCGTCATTCCGTATGTGGGCATAATTGGTAAATTTAGCTGGAGACATCGCTCAATTAATTCCGAACTGGCGGGTGCGCCGCCTAATAAAATTGCGCGTAAATTTTGGAGGTTTTTGGCTTGAGGATGTTCTAGTAAACGGCTTAGCATCGTTGGTACTAAGGAAATTAAAGTTACTTTTTCAGTGGTGATCGCCTCTAAAACTTCCTGCTCATCAAACTTTGGTAATAACGTAATTGCAGTTCCATTAATCACACTGCGCCATGCGATCGCTAATCCGCCCACATGAAAAAGTGGCATACAGAGTAACCAGTTATCATTTGGATTAAGCCCTAAATTCAGAGTTGAGACGATCGCGCTGTGAAAGTGATTTTGATAAGTTAAGGGAACTGCTTTGGGTTTGCCTGTTGTTCCAGAGGTATAAAAAATCCCCTGAGTGTTTTCAAGATTTAAGCCCTCACCCCTAGCCCCTCTCCCAGAGGGAGACAAGAGTTTTTGGTCTTGACTAATAGATGGGAAGTTTTGGGAATGAGAATTTATGACTACTAAGTTTAAATTATCAAGTTGTTTCTCTAAACTATTTGCTGTTGATTGCGTAAACTCATCACAAAGTAAATATTTAGCGTGGCTATTTTCCATTTGCCAATGTAGTTCGGGAACCGTAAGGCGAATATTCAAAAAGACGGCGATCGCTTCACATTTTACTAAAGCATGAACAAGCATGATGTATCGCGGATGATTGGTTAAGAGCAAGCCAACGCGATCACCTGATTTTATCCCCAATATTTGCAAGTGTTCTACCCAATCATTAACACAATCTTCTAATTGTGCATAAGTCCAACTTTCTGCTTCTCGATTAGATGACGATTTGAAGATAAGGGCGATCGCTTCTTTTTTCTGAACGGCTCGTTGTGACAGCCAGTTGGGTTGGAATTTAGTTTTTAGAAATTGTTTTAGCAAGGGTGACTCCAATTTATCGATTACAGCCTGTACTCCAGAGAAAAGTTTAAAAGTGCCGCAAAGCGGCACTTTTAAACTTTTCTCTGGGTTTGGTTTTAGCACAAAGCGCTGTAGGGATGCATCGACAAGAGCTGTAAAATAAAATAGAAAGTAAACTAGATTTTATACAGCAAACGTAAAAAGTGGATTGATATGTTGGAAACTGCTCGTGAATTTCTTGCGGAAATTGATAATTTCCCCATTACCGCATCCTTAGAAAAGGTCATCAAAAACTGCGATCGCGCTTTATTTATTCTCTACGACCAACTAAATCTGGATGTATTTCCTAAAGAATTACTAGCGTCAAAGCCACTGCTAATCTTTGTTGAGTCTTTTGCCTACGCTACTTTCATTCCCCACCACAAACAGAAATTAGCCTACATTCTCAGCGCTCAACGCCATTTCGCGATCGCCTGTCATCAGCAAGGATATCCTGTGCTTAACTTATTTACAGAGGGCTTTCATGCCGAGGCGCTGACGAAATTTTTAGCAGAACAGCCCCAAATTAAACTTACTTATATGCAGCCATCAGAATGGGATACGCGATCGCAGATGACGAAACTGGCAAACAAATTCGGCGATCGGGTCAACATGATTCCCAATAATTTTTTTATAGCTGATGCCGAGAAGTTTAAATCTAAAATCAAAAAAGGTTATCGCTTAGAAACTTTTTATCGGGAGTTACGCAAACAAACTGGCTATTTAATGGAAGATGGCAAACCAATTGGCGGTAATTGGAACTACGACAAAGAGAATCGCAAAGCCTTGCCCAAAAATGTTTCTATACCCGCAATCCCTGAGATTGCCCCTGATCCGATTACCCAAGAGGCGATCGCGTTAGTCCACAACTATATGCCAAATGCCTTTGGTAAATTAGATAAGTTTGTATATGCCGTAACTCGCGATCGCGCCTTGGAACTAGCTCAATTGTTTGTCAATACTCGCCTAGCCGATTTCGGTGCTTACGAGGATGCGATTAAAATGGGCGAGCCATTTTTATTTCATTCTGTATTATCGATTTATCTGAATAACGGTTTATTGTTGCCACAGGAACTCTGTGAAATGGCGATCGCGGCTTACGCACAAAATCTCGCGCCTCTTAATTCCGTTGAAGGTTTTGTGCGTCAGATTCTCGGTTGGCGGGAATATATTCGTGTCTACTACGAAGCCCAAATGCCAGAAGTTCGAGAAAGCAATTATTTTGAGTTTTCTAATGATTTACCGCAGTTTTATTGGGATGCAAATACAGATTTACTCTGTCTAAAAGATGCGATCAATCATGTTTTAAACTATGGCTATTCTCATCATATCCAGCGATTGATGGTGTTAAGTAATTTTAGCAATCTCACCAACACAGATCCACGCCAGTTAAATCGATGGTTTTGGTTAGCCTATGTTGATGCATACGAATGGGTTGAGTTGCCGAATGTCTTAGGGATGGCAACTTTTGCTGATGGCGGTATTCTCGCTTCTAAGCCCTACATTTCAGGCGGCAACTATATTAATAAGATGAGTAACTGTTGCGCTCAGTGCAAATATAATGTCAAAGAAAAAGTTGGTGAAACAGCCTGTCCATTTAATTATTTATATTGGCATTTTGTTGATCGTTATCGTGATAGTTTTGCCGAAAATGGGCGTGTTTCGCTAATGGTTAATGCTTATGAGAAGAAGCCAGAAAATGAGAAGCAAGCAATTCGCGAGTCTGCCATTAAATTTGTTAATGATCTAATTTAAGGTAAGTACCTCGGCTCAATAAAACCAAGAACCCAAATAAGCTGAATCGCCCGCGAAGCGGGCGATTAAGCTTATTTGGGTTTATATTTAATTTCGTTTCATTTCATTTCATCCTTGAATTGCCATCTCTTTCTTTTTTATGCGACATTTTTACTTGACGACAATAACTTAGCGGCAATAATGCCACCGATAAAACCGAACAGATGTCCTTCCCAAGAAATATAAGATCGGGTTGGCAATACACCCCAAATTAGACTGCCATAGGTGACGGCGATTACTAGTGAAATGGCGATCGCTACAAAACTCCGCTCAAAGTAACCACGAAATAATAAATAGCCAAAATAGCCAAAAATTACACCGCTTGCGCCAATATGTACCGAGTATGGGCTGCCTACTAACCAAGTACCTAAGCCTCCAACCAGCGCTGCCATCACTGACACAAAATAAAAATCACTGATATTTCGCAACATTATCAACCAGCCCAACACAATAAATGGGACTGTGTTCGCCGCCACATGATAAAAACTACCATGTAAGAATGGGGCAAACAAAATACCACGCAATCCCACAGGATTATGAGGTAAAATTCCTAGAGTATTAAGACGACCTCTCAAAAATATTTCGTTAATAAAGGTAACAACCCAAAAAATTGCCACTAAACTTCCCAAGATTTTGGCTTGAGTTTTTAATTCACCACCGACTGTTTGTATTTTTTGCTTCATGGCTTTGCTGGTTAAGTACCTCGGCTTAATAAAAC
>JANMFC010000303.1:0-4951 GCA_031377675.1 Pseudanabaena sp. OTE_70b_metabat_355
AACTGACTTTAGCTTTGAGCCAAGAACTTTAGTTCTTGGTTCTGGCGACTGCTATGATCTACGGCTTTCTTTGATATGCTGATTAGTAACTATGTGCAAATTCAACTGCAAATTCTCAAACAACTATGCCTAGATCGCAACGTAATGACAACTTCGTTGATCAAACCTTTACCGTTATTGCCGACACGATTTTAAAACTTTTCCCCGCCAGCCAAAGAGAAAAAGAAGCTTTTGCCTATTATCGGGATGGGATGTCGGCTCAGGGCGATGGTGAATACGCTGAAGCTCTAGCCAACTACGAAGAAGCTCTCAATCTTGAAGAAAATGCCTACGATCGCAGCTATGTTTATTACAACATGGGGTTGATCCATGCGAGTAATGGCGATCATGACAAGGCGCTCGAACTCTATGAACAGGCGATCGATCTCAATCCTCGGATGCCACAGGCTCTAAATAATGTGGCTGTGATTTATCATCACAAAGGCGAAAATGCTCAAGACGAAGAAAAAGCGGAAGAACTTTTCAATGTCGCGGCGGAACATTGGGTAAGAGCTATTCGCCTTGCTCCAAACAACTATATCGAAGCGCAAAACTGGCTTAAAACCACTGGTCGCGCTGATATTAACTTATTCTTTTAGGCTAAAAACAATGATTGATCGAGCGCAAGTCCGCCATGTAGCCCGTCTTGGACGTTTGCAACTGACTGAAGCTGAAGAAATTTCCTTCACAAAGCAACTAGACGGTATTTTGGACTATTTTCAACAGTTAAATGAGCTAGATCATTTATTAGAAGGGGTAGAGCCAACCACTCGTGCGGTTAATACCGTTAATATCACCCGTGCTGATATCCTCAAACCATTTGGCGATCGCGAAGTCTTGCTAAACTGTGCGCCCGATCGCGAAGAGGACTTCTTCCGTGTGCCACAAATCATGGCTTAGCGAAAAATTTCAACCTTGATCCACCCCATGTCACCTTGCAATTATGGATAACTCGGCTTCAGTCGCCTCGACATCATCTACTTTAAATATCCTGTTAGCCGAAGATAATCCTGTCAATCAAAAGGTGGCGCTGCGGGTGCTAAAGCATTTGGGCTACCAAGCTGATGTGGTTAACAATGGTCGTGAGGCGGTTGAGGCGATCAAGTCAAAATCCTATGACTTAATTCTTATGGATATTCAGATGCCCGAAATGACTGGGCTAGAGGCGACTAAGTATATTCGTGAGCGAGAAAACGCATCACAACTTAATCCCATTGCGATCGTGGCGATAACCGCCAATGCAACCCATGATGACCAAGATATCTGTAGTGATGCTGGGATGAATGATTACATCAGTAAGCCAATTCAGATCGATAAACTGAAAGATATTTTGCAACGATACGAAGCAATCAAAAACAAATAAAAAAGGGTGACGCAAAGCGTCACCCTTTTTTGGGTTGAGATATTAGGCAGCTTCTGCAACTTCTACAGTTTCTACAGCTACAGGAGCGTAAACGCTGATTTTCTTGCGAGTTTTACCAAAACGCTCAAACGTCACAACACCATCAACGGTTGCGTATAGTGTGTCATCGCTACCGATACCAACGTTATTGCCAGGATGAAACTTTGTGCCACGTTGACGAACAAGGATGCTACCCGCCTTGACAACTTGACCACCAAAACGCTTTACGCCGAGACGCTTTGCATTAGAGTCACGACCGTTTCTTGTACTACCCGTACCCTTCTTATGTGCCATTTCTTTTAGATCCTCATTTGTATGATTAAGAGAGATATAAAAAGACGCAAAGCATCTTTTTATATGCTTTATGCAGCGAGATTGATCGCTTCAACCATGATCCGAGTCATAGGCTGACGATGACCATTCTTGCGGCGGGTCTTCTTCTTGGGACGCATTTTGTAAACAATTACTTTTTTCGCCTTGTGATGGCGCATGACGGTAACTTCTACGGTGGCGCTTTCAACTAAGGGCTGACCAATGGAAACGTCGCCGTCCATATTGACAAAGAAAACTTTATCAATGGTCAATTTACTGTCTTCTTCGGCTTCTAGTAGCTCAACGTCATAAAATCTGCCGACTTCGACGCGATATTGCTTACCGCCTGTTTCAATGATTGCGTAACTCATGGTGTTTAAATATTCAGTAGATGCCGTACAGGTATTGGGAAATCAGTTTCATCTAGTTTCACCAATTTGTTAAATAACCCGATCCGAGCATGAAAGATCGTGCGATCTACAACTATACAGTACATGAGCAAATAAATTTTCGTTGAGCAAAAATTTATTAAAAAATAGACCGTAGGGGCTTAGCATTTGCGCCACTAACTTACATCACATCACAGAGATTTCGATCTGCAAATGCTAAGCCCTCTATGCTTTTACAGACAAATTGTCCCTGCGTTGTGAGTTTTTGGGCATAGCATTCCCAAAAGAAGATTATCTTAAAATTTGTAAATTACTGTGGGAATGCTATGCCCCTACAGTTTTATTTGAGCCATCCCATGCCAACACTGGTGAGTAATAATGCTCCAAAAATTAGTCGATAGCCGACAAATACCCATGTTGTGTGAGTTTGGAAAAATTTCAGTAGCCATGCGATCGCTAAGTACGAAAAAATTACCGATGAGAATAAGCCGATCGCTAATTGGGCTGCGCCAACATCCCCAAAACCTTTCTTGACAAGACTAATTAATTCCACTAATCCGCCGATCGTAATTGCGGGAATACCTAACAAAAAAGAAAATCTGGTTGCGGCAACCCGATCTAACCCCAGAAACAATCCTGCGGTTAGGGTAGAGCCAGATCGAGAAACCCCAGGAATAATCGCCATCGCCTGCGCTAATCCCATCAAAATCCCATCAATAACTCTAATTTTTTGAAAATGGCGCTTTTCTTTTTGTGCGCGTTGTCCCAATATTTCGGCGAGAGCGAGTAAGCTGGACATCACAATTGAGGCGATCGCGATCGCTGCCAAACTTCGCAAAGGTGATTTATCGTAATCTGGGACAAAAATCTTAATTAGCAATCCCACCAATAAAATCGGGAATGTCCCTAAAGCGATCGCGCTCGCTAGTTTAAAATCTTGAGATCGGTAATTTTGATCACGGACAGCCTTGATGCTACCCAGCGTAATGTCACTAAGATCTTTCCAAAAATAACCGACAACCGCCACAATACTTCCAAGCTGAATCACTGCGTCAAAGGATAAACCTGCATCCTTCCATCCAAAAATCGTAGGCACAACCTTAAGATGCGCCGTACTACTAATCGGTAAAAACTCAGTTAGCCCTTGCACAATCCCCAAAACAAAAGCTTGCCAGTATTCCATAACAGTTCAAATTCAGACTCAAAAAATTGGGACAAATGACATATATCACGAACTGGTGTAGCGATCGCCTGTGTTCAAAGTCTCAGTTTTGCTGTCATAATGATTTCTAAAAGCAATTTCTATTTAAATTGGTATAAATCACATGGATTGGAGAGTACTCGTAGTTTTGGGACCAATTGGTCTAGTCGCTGTGTGGGCAGCTTTTAATCTTGGTCGAGCCGTTATCAAGGGTGAAGCAACTCTATTTGGCAAACAGGGCAACAACCCTTTTCAATAATCTCAGCAATAACTCTTAATAAACAAAAGAGGACGCTAAGCGCCCTCTTTTGTTTTCGTTTTTTAGTTGCGTTGATTGTTACAGATGCACAGTCATAAGTGTAGATAGCGATAAAATAATTAAGAAATTAACAAAATTAATCTAGTAAGGTAGCTGATTTATGGCGATCGGAGAATATAAGCCTGGTTTAGAAGGAGTTCCTGCCACCAAATCCAACATAAGTTATGTTGATGGTCAACTCGGTTTGCTTGAATATCGGGGTATCCGTATCGAAGAGCTTTGCAAGCATAGTAATTTCCTTGAAATCAGCTACTTATTAATCTTCGGTGAATTACCAAAAGCTACTGAGTTGAAAGAATTTGAGCATGATCTTACCCATCGCCGCAGGATCAAGTATCGCATCCGCGACATGATTAAGTCATTTCCTGATAATGCCCATCCGATGGATGCTCTCCAGACCAGTGTTGCGGCTTTGGGAATGTTTTATCCTTTGGGGGATTTTCATGATGTGGACTATATTTATCAGGCAACGGTGAGACTATTAGCCAAAGTGCCAACGATGGTGGCAGCTTTTCACATGATGAGTCAAGGCAATGATCCTGTCATGCCCCGCGATGATTTGGGCTATGCTGCGAATTTCTTGTATATGCTAAATGAGAAAGTGCCTGATCCCTTGGCAGCCTACATTTTTGATGTGTGTTTGACCCTCCATGCTGAGCATACAGTCAATGCTTCTACCTTTGCGGCTCTGGTAACGGCTTCTACCCTCACTGATCCCTATGCCGTAATGACTTCCGCGATCGGAACCTTGGCTGGACCATTGCATGGAGGAGCCAATGAGGAAGTGATGATCATGCTGGAAGAAATTGGCTCGGTGGACAATGTAACGGCTTATCTTGAGCGCAAAATTGAACGCAAAGAGAAGCTAATGGGCTTTGGTCATCGCATTTATAAAGTCAAAGATCCGCGTGCGATCGTGCTTCAAGATTTAGTGCATAAGTTATTTGATAAGTTTGGTCACGATCCTTACTATGACGTTGCGCTGGAACTTGAGAAGCAAGCCTACGAAAAGCTGGCAAGCAAGGGTATTCATCCTAATGTCGATTTTTATTCGGGATTGGTTTACAAGAAATTGGGTATTCCTAGCAAGTTGTTTACGACTATTTTTGCGATCGCCCGTGTGCCAGGCTGGTTAGCGCATTGGAAAGAGCAGCTTGCGGATAATCGTCTTTTCCGTCCTACGCAGGTTTACACAGGTTTGCATGATGTGACCTATCTACCTATTCACCAACGTTAGATAACTTGCACTATTGAACCAAAAATTGTTGGGGCGGGCAAAGCCCACCCCA
>JANMFC010000344.1:0-4391 GCA_031377675.1 Pseudanabaena sp. OTE_70b_metabat_355
GAACAGGCTAGCGAGTAGGTTTTAACAGTAATCTCACTTATACAAGTAGCTAGGCGTAATCAAACATAAAATCCTAAAGGCTATAGCGCAGGCGCACCGTCCCTACAGCTTTTGGTTTTGGGTTTTAATTATGACCAGCTACTTATCGCAACTTTTCTCCAGTTAATCTTTTTAAACCTATGACTGAATTTGCCACTAAGCTAGCTGAGTCACTTCAGCCAATATCCGAGCAGTTTAAATCGCTCAATGTTCCCGAACCCGTTACCCATTGGGGACATCCCTTTTTCATGGCGATCGTTATTTTCGCGATGGGATCATTTGTAGCCATTTCAGGATGGCGCGGTCGCACGGCCACCGATAATGAAGTCGCAGTCAAAAACAAAGCCGATCATCGCAAAGTTGCACCTTTGATGACGACATTTTTAGCCACAGGCTATACAGGCGGGCTATTGTCCTTGGTAATGCAAGGTAAACCTCTGCTTGAGAGTCCTCATTTCATCACAGGTTCAGTTGTACTGACCTTACTGGCGATCAACGGTACGATTTCGCTAACTGGCTTTGGCGGCAATCAACCAATTCTTCGTAATGCTCATGCTTATTTAGGCAGTGCGATCGTGGTGCTTCTGGTTGCTCATGCCTTGCTAGGGTTGAAGTTAGGCTTGTCTATCTAGAACTTAAACATAAAAGCAAATAGCGGTGCGGAGCGCCGCTATTTGCTTTTATGTTTAAGAAATTTTTTAGAACAAAGGGCTGTAAGGTGCTGTAAGGTGTAAGTGGCTACAGCTATATAATTGCTATACAACCTTAAATCGGTTACTATTTGCCCTTACGTTAAGTACACTAAAATTTGCGATCGCCGAATATGGAAAACTGGGAATTTTTGTTGCAACGCAAAGGTGACAAGTCCTGGTTGCCTTTAGAATCGTCAAGCGTGGAGATTGTCGAGGGACAGTACCGACTTGCGGCGCGATCTGCGGCTGCTAATGCTCAAGTGGGAATTGCGATCGACTATCGTCCCATTGCTGATGTGCGACATCAACCGCTTCAACAAAAAATTGTCAAACGCATCAGTCATGATGGGTTAATGATCGTCATGCCCTACACCAATTTTGTGGCAGGATTATGGCGGATTGAATGTACAGGGACTGAGCCAGACGCGGCTAATGTGCTGACCAACTGGAAAAAAACAGTCGAATTTGATGTCATTCAAGTTTCCTCGGAATTTGGTTCCGAATGGCAATATAACGACTTTCAGGAAGAAGGTGAAGATTTAGAAGAGTCGGCGGAACTCACCCCAAGCCTTCATACTAATGCGCTTGGTATCGCTCTAACTGAGCCAGCGCCGCTTAATTACAGTTCACCCATTTTAGACATTGCTGAACAGCGATCGACAGAACTTGTCCAGTCGATGTTTGATGAGTTTGCATTGTTTGATGATGAGAATGGTGAAGAGAATGAGACTTATGAAATTAAGGGCGAACCGCAAGTATCTGAAATTGATAAAGGACAGCCTTTCCCTCTGACCGAGCAGAACCAACAAAGTAGTTTAGTTGCTTTTGACAGTAGTACTTCAAGCCAACCAAGAATTTTATTACAGTTACAACAGCCGCAATATATTGTTGACGAAAACAACACTTTTACGGTCGCAGGTGAAGCTTATACCAGTGGTGAAATTGAAGTTATTCTCAAACATCCGCAAACCCTTGAGGTAATTCTCAATACTCGCTATGCGATCGCGCCGCCAGTTATTGATCAAGATCAATTAAGTAGCATAACGATCAATAGTATTAATCGCGATCGCCTTGCCGCTACGGGTGTAATTCCCTTTACTTATCAAGTTTCTGTGCCACCACCATCGGAAGTTCAAGTATTAATTGGTGAAGTAAGAATTCATCCGCAGCAGAACTTTGAGCAGTATGGCGAATTGTTTGTGATGCAGCAGATGATCGCTGTGTCTTATCCCGCTTCGCGAGTGCTGCCAGAATTAATCAAAGAAGCCCAGAAATATGAGTCGCAGGAGAATTCACAAGCTGTACAAGAATCTTCTAGCTCTTCGATCGCTCCACAATCTGAACAAGTCTTTCCACAATCAGACTCTACAAAAAATACAGTAGCAAAACCAAAGCCACTCAATTTACTTAGCCTCCCTCCATTGCCTTCTAAGAAGCCTAAAGTTTCTCCAATTCCCGAAAATTCTCAGGGTAATTTAGAAAACTCGATATCTTCTCCAAATTCTCTATCTCTACCGATCATTGCCAATAAAATTTTGTCGCGATCTAGTGCTGACCTACCCGTGAGTCAACCTCAAATTTCTCTCCAATCGGAAGCCGATAATGGGGAAGATGATGGGCTGGAACAATTGGAATTAGAATTTGCGGATAGTGATATATGGGAAGATGATGCTGCTGGTCTGAAAGTCAATATTCAGAATTCATTAACGATGGACGAAGAACCAGAGTTAACCTATAGTTTTGAAGAGGATCTGCCCAACAACTATGATGAATTATTAGAAAAACCTTGGCGTGAAAATTTACCAAACATCGGTAAAAATTCAACTTCTAATCAACCACAATCTGCTGCACTTAATCGTGGCAATCGTTTTCTTAATAAGCTGCAAACTCTTTCGGCAGAGGCGATCGCTAAGCAGAAAGCTAATCAACGCAATGAAGACTTAGTCCTCGATCCATTGCCTGAGCCACCATCATCCGCGCCCGAAGATTTATCAGGAATGTTAGTTCAAATTGACAATGGATTGGGTGGTTCGATCTCGATAACCACGATCGCGGAAGCTACCAGCTTCGCCAATCTAGACCTTGAACTAGATCGGCTGCTGAATACTGAACCTGATTTACCCGATCTAATTTTGAATGAGTATGTTTGGGAAGAAGTGATTGACCCCAATACTTTTCCCGTTCGCACCTTATCAGGCGATTTATCCGAAACTAATCTAAGTAGCGCTAATGTTTCTCCTCTTTCCGAAACTGCATTAACGATTCGTAATCTTCAAGAATCATCATCGCAAACTCTCTCAGAACAGCAAGAAATTCCTACTCCAAACATCATGATTCCCGAAGGTGAAATTGTTTCGGGAACTCCCATGATTATCACTGTGCGATTACCAGCGATCGCTCCTAAGTTTTTTGTTAAATTCTGGATTAAGGATTTACAGACGCGGACAATTGTGGATGGACCGCGTTGGTTGTTAGACTTTAGTAAAGTTCCTGATACTGATTTTATTGAAACTCGGACAAATATATCAATCCCTTTGAGCAGCATTGATGTTGCTTTTGAAGCGATCGCGATCGAGTCTCAAACACAAAGAGAAAGTCATAAAGTGCGGGTGATTCGCTCCGTTGTTCCGCCCAATTTTGCTGAAGATCGTGGCTTTGATGTATAAACAGAAAAGGAACGCAAAGCGTTCCTTTTCTGCTAAAAATTTAAGGCTGACTCTGCAACCAATAATAGGTTGCCATCGGTAATAGCGTTGCTAGTACTAATAAAATAATTACCACAACATTCGATGAACTGGCTTCAGTTTCTTCCTTAGTGGCATAATTGCTAGTCTCAGTTTCCTCGACTACCAGCAAAGGCGCACCAGGATCGGGATTGCCCACAAGAATCGCTTCTAGACGACCCAGCCCTTCATTTACGGCTTGATTGTAGTTGCCTTTTCTTGCAGGATAGAGCATGGTCTCTTCGGCAATGCTGGTAGCTATGCTATCAGGCAGAATCTGCTTTACCTTTGCGCCAGTGTGAATAGCTGTACGATGATCCTCTGTGGCAACAAATAGTAGGACTTGATTTTCTTTCTCGGTATCAGTTGTAAACCATTTGTCAAATAACTCGGCGGTAAATTCTGACGCTGGCTGCCCTAGATCAATACGCTTGATTGCCAAAACGTGGACTTCAATTCCAGTTAGTTTGGCGAGTTTTTCGGCTTGACTGGCGATCGTCGTTTTGGTCAAGGCGCTCAAGGTATCTGAGTCATCGATCACCCAAATTTGCTCATTCAAAGTTTTGATTTCAGCTAAATCGGGAATATCTGATACTTGTAAAGCCCATGCTGGAGCCGTAAATAAATGCAAACTAACTAATATGGCGATCGCGCTAAAACAAGTTTGTTTTAACCGATCCAATAACGAACTTAATAGATTTCTATTCATAATTTATAAACCGAATAATTAATTTAATTATTAAATTTTAAATTATATAGCAATCCGAAATGATTCTTGGACAAACAAAAGTTTATAACAAGGGGCTTAAGCCCCTTGTTTGATATCCACTCTGTGGCGAAATAAAACTAAGAAATAAGTACAGCGCTTTGCGCTAAAACTAAACCCAGAGAAAAGTTTAAAAGTGCCGCAAAGCGGCACTTTTAAACTTTTCTTTAT
>JANMFC010000409.1:0-1592 GCA_031377675.1 Pseudanabaena sp. OTE_70b_metabat_355
AGACGGTCATTCCGATTCCTTAATGCCACAGCCCCGCAGTAGATCCGCCGTTGCCCAGATCGTTGATTCGTATTGGAGAATACTGCTTGTTGCCATGTAGCTATTTTGCGCTCAAGTTTTCGGTTGATGCCCCATTATGTCAACAAGTGGTAGGATTGGCAAAGCTCACGAAGATTTTCTGCACGAATTATTAGTTAAATGCCAACACTTTTAGTTAAGAATATTCATACTTTAGTGACAATGGATCGCGATCGCCGCGAGTTGCATGATGCTGCGATATTTGTCCGAGATAATGTAATTGAACAGGTAGGGCTAACTTTAGAATTGCCTGAAACTGCCGATGAAGTATTGGATTTGCAGGGCAAGCATATTGTTTTACCTGGATTGGTAAATACCCATCACCATTTTTTTCAAGTCCTAACTAAAGTGATTCCCGCCGCCCAAAATTGCGATTTGTTTAATTGGTTAAAGACCCTCTATCCAATTTGGTCAAATCTCACTTCTGAAAGTATTTATGTCAGTTCTCAAATGGCGGCTGCCGAATTAATTCTCTCTGGTTGTACGACAGCTAGCGATCATCTATATATCTATCCCAATGATTGCCAATTAGATGATGAGATTGCAAGTATCCAAGCGATCGGAATGCGTTTCCATGCTAGTCGTGGCAGTATGAGTGTGGGTGAGAGCATGGGCGGGCTTCCTCCCGATCATTTAGTTGAGAAGGAAGTTGATATTCTCAAGGATTCGCAAAGATTAATTGAGGAATATCATGATTCGGCGCGATATTCGATGCTCCGTATGACCCTTGCGCCCTGTTCGCCTTTTTCTGTATCAACCGATCTAATGCGAGAATCAGCAAAAATGGCGCGATCGTATACCAGTGTGCGTTTACATACCCATCTTGCGGAAAATAAGTCGGATGTTGATTACAGTTTAGCCAAATTCGGCAAAACTCCAGGGGACTATGCCGAATCAGTGGGATGGCTGGGTGATGATGTGTGGCACGCTCATTGTGTGAAATTAAGCGATGATTCGATTTTAAAATTTGGGCGTACGGGAACGGGTGTGGCGCATTGTCCTTGCAGTAATATGCGACTGGCGAGTGGAATTGCCCCAATTCGGAAAATGCTCAATCATGGGGTTCCTGTTGGTTTAGGTGTGGATGGTTCTGCTTCTAATGACACGGGTAATTTGTTACAAGAGGCCCGAACCGCATTTCTACTAGCGCGGGTGAATGAATGCGATCCGACATCGATGTCAGCATGGGAAATTTTAGAGGTAGCCACTCTCGGTGGTGCGAAGGTTTTGGGGCGTGATGATATTGGCGCGATCGCCCCAAATATGGCGGCGGATTTTATTGCTATTGATATTGAGCGATCGCAATTTGCAGGCGCACATCATGATCTGGTATCGGCTCTAATATTTTGTCCAGTGCCATCGGTGGACTACAGCTTTATTAATGGTCGCAAGGTCGTGGATCGGGGTCAGTTAACCACCTTGGATCTGCCCATGTTAATCGAACAGACAAATAAGATTGCGCGTAAGTTAATCGGCTTAAAATAAAACCAAAACCTGTTGGGGCGGGCTTCGCC
>JANMFC010000427.1:0-2857 GCA_031377675.1 Pseudanabaena sp. OTE_70b_metabat_355
CTTTGGGTTTTAAAAGGAGGTCACGCTTCGCGTGACCTCCTTTTGTGTATGTAAAGTTGTGTAACCAAACTTTAGGCGTTATCGATCGCCTACAAAACGGTTCGTTAGCATGGTTAGCTAAAGATTTTGAAAGTTTTTTCATTAAATACAGTTAAGAATATCCATGAATTTTTCCCCAAGCACAATTTCCTTACTCGTCTATGGAGTCGTAGCGATCGTCGGCGGCGTTATTGGCTTTGTTAAAAGCCAAAGCAAAGCCTCTCTCATCTCAGGCAGCCTTAGCGGCGTTGGTTTACTCATCTCAGGAGCCGCCGCCGCCCAAAACTTAGAGTGGGGCAAAATCACTGGCATGGCGATCGCCTCCCTGTTGGTAATCGTCTTCATCGTGCGGTTGATCAAAACCAAAAAATTTATGCCCGCAGGTTTGATGATCCTCGGAGGGGTCATAACCCTCGGTGTAGCAATACTTCCAAGCTAATTTACCCCACTTTTCAACAGTGGTGCTACGATAATAAATGTTAAGAAGTGTGATGAAGAAAAGCTTGTAGACATCGCAATGCTTCAAAATGTTTTGGTAATCATTGCTTTGACAAAGAAACCTTCCATGTCCGACAAGCCCATAAACTTTTTGCGATCGTCCTTGTAAGACATCAATCAAGCTTAAGCAGGTCTGCATGGTATGGCATCATATCAATCGTTTTTATTCACATTTTAGATTGGAGAAAAAATTAAATGAGCGTAGTCACGAAGTCTATCGTGAATGCAGATGCTGAAGCACGTTACCTCAGCCCTGGCGAATTAGATCGTATTAAGGGCTTTGTAAGCTCTGGTG
The DNA here is from genome assembly GCA_031377675.1 of Pseudanabaena sp. OTE_70b_metabat_355. Lineage (GTDB taxonomy): Bacteria > Cyanobacteriota > Cyanobacteriia > Pseudanabaenales > Pseudanabaenaceae > Pseudanabaena. Next base: position 833 of record JANMFC010000427.1, read on the forward strand.
AGCGCCGTCTTCGCATTGCCCAAACATTGACCGAATCCCGCGAGCGTATCGTCAAGCAAGCTGGCGATCAACTTTTCCAAAAGCGTCCTGACGTTGTTTCTCCTGGTGGGAACGCATACGGCGAACAAATGACCGCAACCTGCTTGCGTGACCTCGACTACTACCTCCGCCTGATCACCTACGGAGTTGTATCTGGTGATGTCACTCCTATCGAAGAAATCGGTCTAGTTGGCGTTAAGGAAATGTACAACTCACTCGGTACTCCTATTCCTGGTGTTGTCGAAGGCGTGCGTGGATTGAAAAATGCAGCATCCTCCTTGTTGTCTGGTGAAGATGCAGCCGAAGCTGGCTACTACTTTGACTATGTCATCGGTGCAATGCAGTAGATCAATCTTTGAACTTTCTTAGATTGTTGGAATGTTCTCGGATTAATTTCTTTTAAATACAGAATTTAAGATATTCAGGATTCTGAATCCATAATTCAAAAACCTAATTGCAAACCTAAAAGATATACAAAAATGCAAGACGCAATTACTTCCGTCATCAACTCTTCTGACGTTCAAGGCAAGTACCTTGATGCCGCTTCTCTCGAAAAGCTAAAGGCTTACTTTGCAACTGGCGAACTTCGCGTTCGTGCTTCTGCTTCTATCTCTGCTAACTCTGCAACCATTGTTAAAGAAGCTGTTGCTAAGTCCTTGTTGTACTCAGATGTTACCCGTCCAGGCGGCAACATGTATACAACTCGTCGTTATGCCGCTTGTATCCGCGACCTCGACTACTACTTGCGCTATGCAACCTATGCGATGCTTGCTGGTGACGCTTCGATCCTTGACGAGCGTGTTCTTAATGGCTTGAAAGAAACCTACAACTCTCTTGGAGTACCTGTAGTTTCCACCATTCAAGCTATTCAAGCAATCAAAGAAGTTGCTGCTAGCATTGTTGGTTCTGAAGCTGGCAAAGAATTGGGTGTATACCTTGACTACATCAGCTCTGGCTTGAGCTAATTGCTGCCACAGCATGATTGTAGTGAGAAAACAGGAAGCATTCGCTTCCTGTTTTCTCACTAATATTTTTTCAAATAACTGGCTCTGAAGGAGATCGCCGCTATGCGGACTTTTAAAATCACTGCTTGTGTACCTAGCCAAACGCGCATTCGTACACAACGAGAGTTGCAAAATACCTATTTCACGAAGTTAGTATCTTACGATAACTGGTTCGCTGAACAGCAACGCATTATGAAAATGGGCGGCAAGATTGTAAAAGTTGAACTAGCTACTGGCAAGACTGGCACAAACACTGGTCTGCTTTAGTTTTTTCTTATGCCAAACAAAAAATATCGGTGCGTAGCGAAGCTACGTACCGATATTTTTTGTTTGAGATGCTTATGCTTGCCATAAGGAATACTTTTCTAATTTTTTTCGTAAGATATTTCTTTCGGTATATCTGGAAAAAATGTTTGTCATGATACAGTTCTCTCAATGGTTTTAAAGTAATGTTAAGTTATGTTGACAGAGTGGCTAATATCTACTCCCAAGAAACTTCGATGAGTTACTTATTGTCATTGTCTATTGTCAGCGTTTGAATTGTAAAAGAGGTACTTATGAGTGACTTACCTATCGAGAAGCAGTTTACACACATGATGTTCTGCCAGCAAATCCAAAATATTGATATTGATGCCGCTAAGCAGCTTCTTACTGAGCTACATATGCTTTATTTGGGGCAGCAGGCGATAATGGTGAAAATTGCTAAGCAAGAGTTTCTAGGGGGAGTTTAGTCTGGAAACCTATAAATAAAAAAGCAGCGCAACGCGCTGCTTTTTTATTTATAGGTTTGTGATTAAGGGCAAGTTGGCCGTCGCCGAGGAAGAGGTGCGCAGTAAGCGCGCGCAGTTCGAAGTCTATTCAAAACGCTACGCTGCGTTGCCTAGCGGTCAGTCGCTCACTGTTTTGAATGCCCCTGAACTCATGAAAATGATCGATCCTCCTCGAGACCCGGAAATACCAGAAACAACGGGGTTGCGCTATT
>JANMFC010000486.1:0-9300 GCA_031377675.1 Pseudanabaena sp. OTE_70b_metabat_355
GCCCGCTTCGCGGGCGAATTAGCTTCTTTGGGTTTTATATTTAAATTATGCCTACCTACTTAAATATTCAAATATCTGCTACAAATTGTCTTTTGCCGAACACCATAGCTTACTCAAGATTTACAGGATTTAACTGATATGAATAACGACTTTGAGCCACCACCTAAAAAATGGTTTTTTCTAGCAACTTTTGGGGGAGTTGCTACTGCGATCGCCATTATTTTCGGGATGGAACAACTTTCGAGCAATCTTAAACAGCCTTTACTTTCTAAATCAATGGCGAGCGCAACACCAACCACAAAAACAAGTCAGCCATCAGGTCAATCAATAGCCCCAACACCGACTTCCACGGCTAAACCGTTATCGGCGCAGGAAATTCAAGCGATCGCTAAACTTGATAATGATTCGAGCAAACCTGAAGGACAAGCTGTTCCTGTAGAACAACAGCAAGTTAGTAACCCTCCCTATGTGGCCGCTCAAGTTGGGCAACTCACGCCTGAAGAATTAGCAACCGCAAAGCAAGCATGGCGGTATTTCGAGAAAAACTGGAATGAAGATACTGGGCTGGTAAATGCTGCCGATGGCTTTGCCTCAGTGACGATCTGGGATCAAGCAGCAGCGATCGCGGCTTTAGTAAGTGCTAAAGAATTAGGCTTGGTGACTGAAGCCGACTTTGAAAAAAAGATGCGACGCACGTTGCAAACCTTAGCCAAGTTAAAACTGTACAAAGACGAATTACCGAATAAGGTTTACAACTCCAAAACCCTGATTCCTGTGAATTATGGACAGCTTGACAAGCGTGAAGAAATTGGTTGGTCAGCACTAGACATTGGCAGAATGGCAATTTGGCTGAAGATAGTTGCGACAAAATATCCCAATCTTACAGAAGATGCTGAAGCTGTTTGGAAAAGTTGGAAAGTTGCTCGACTCGTCAAAGATGGGCAGATGTATGGCACTAGTGTAGACAAAGGGAAAGAATCCTATAACCAAGAAGGAAGATTAGGCTATGAGAATTATGCTGCGTATGGTTTAAATCTATGGGGGCTGGATGTGTCCAAAGCCTTGGACGTAAAATCACAGGCTGCTTTCATCGATCTCTATGGACAGGGAGTTCCCTATGACAAGCGCGACTTTAAGAACTCCGAGGCAAACAACTATGTTTTGAGCGAACCATATATTCTTGATGGAATTGAAACAGGCTTTCAGTCATTACCTAAAGCCTATGCCGATCGCGTATTAGCCGCACAAGAAAAGCGCTATCAAGCCACAAAACAACTTACGGCTGTTACTGAAGACAATTTAGATCGCGCTCCCTATTTTGTTTACAGCACCTTGTTTGTGAATGGCAACGCATGGGCGACCATTACCGATACTCGCGAAACTCGCAATGATTTGCGCTTCTTGAGTGCGAAGGCGGCGATCGGTTGGCAGGTTTTGTATAACACTGCTTATACCCAAAAGTTATTTGGATTTGTGACCACAAATCTCAAGGCGGATCTGGGTTGGTATAACGGTTTTTATGAGGCCTTAGGCGAACCTAACAAGGCGCTGACAGCCAATAACAATGGTGTGATTTTAGAAAGTTTGCTCTATAAAAAAGTGGGACAACCGTTAAGCGTATGGGCAGGAATTTCTCCTTAAGCGTGTATCCACGCTGGGTTAAAGTTATATCGTGTTTTATTGTTGGAGTGATGCTGGCGATCTTATGTTCGCAAGTACAGATTGAGATGGCGATCGCCCAAAATCAACGTAACCGCGATCGGACTATTCCTAGTAGTTCAGGTAACGTTTGTGCGGTACTGCCATCTCCGCTCAATAGTGAAGAGAAGGAATATGCTAGAGCCGCTTGGCAATATTTCGCGAAGAACTATCAACCTGCTACAGGATTTGTAAATGCGACGGGGGGATATCCTTCAGCGACGCTTTGGGATATCGGTAATTATCTGGTGGCTCTGAATACAGCCCGTTGGCTAGACCTAATTTCTCAAAAAGAATTTGATGAAAAGTTCAATAAGTTTTTAGGATCTTTAGGTTCACTCAAATTATTTGATGGAGCTTTGCCTAATAAGGTATACAACACCGCCAATAGTGCAATGGTGGACTATGGCAATAATCCCACTCCACGCGGAATCGGTTGGTCAGCTTTAGATATTGGCAGAATCCTCGCAGCGTTTCATATTATTCGTACCTGTCATCCTAAATATGGTGACTGGATGAAGGGGATTTTGGGTAATTGGCAATTAGCGCGATCGCTCCAAAACGATCAACTCTATGGCGCAACGATCGCACCCGACGGTAAAACCATGCTTGTCCAAGAAGGAAGACTAGGCTATGAAGAATATGCAGTGCGTGGTTATGAACTTTGGGGCTTTAAAGCGGACAAAGCCAAATCCTCTCAGCCTTTTAAATTTGTGGATATCTATGGCATCAAAATCCCAGTAGATTTGCGTGACTTCCAAGGTACCAATGCCAATAATTATGTAGTTAGTGAATCTTACATCCTTGATGGAATTGAGTTTGGGTGGGATTCAGAGCTAGCGGATTATGCGGGTAGAGTATTGGAAGTACAACGTCGCCGCTATTCCAACACAGGTCAGTTAACTGCTGTAACCGAAGATAACCTTGATGCGCCGCCTTACTTTATTTACAATACGGTTTATTCCAATGGTGTAAACTTTGCCGCGATTACGGATGAGAATAAGCCGATCCCACAATTTCGGAGTATTAGTACGAAAGCCGCCTTTGGTTGGCGCTATCTCTATCCGACTAATGCCTATGCAAAAAAGATTTTTGATGCAGTCAAAGGACTACGCAGTGAAAAGGACGAAGGTTTTTATGCAGGGCTCTATGAAGCCTCGAAGATTCCGAACAAGTCTTTGACGGGAAATACGAACGGACTGATTTTAGAAATCCTCTATTACAAAGCAAGGGGAAATCGTCCGATCATTGATCGCAGTGATTTAAAAGCAACTACAGTATCGACAGGTTCAGAGACAGGCAATGACGCAACTGTGCCATCAGTCCCAGAGCCGATCGCACCAGTTCCTGCGGAGTCCACACCCTGCCCAAAGCTCAGCCAGCCTCTGTCGATATCTGAACGTCGCTATGCTATGGCGGCTTGGCAATATTTTCGGACTAATTCCCAAGCAACGGGTTTAATCAACGATCGCAGTGATTTTAAAGGGGTAACGCTCTGGGGATTGGGTGATTACCTTGCGGCTTTGCGATCGGCAAAAGTCTTAGATATTATTTCTCAAAAAGAATTTGATCAATATGTGCGGCAGTTGCTGGGAACGGTCAAGCAACTTCCCTTAGTTGGCGGCGAATTACCTAACCGCGCTTACGATCCTTGGTCATTGCAACCTGTAGACTATGGCGGCAATCCTACCGATGGCACGGGCTGGTCTGCTGCTGATCTAGGACGATTTCTATCGGCTTTATATGGATTAAAATCCTGCTATCCAGAATATACCGATGCTGTCGATCGCACTTTGTTAGATTGGTCTTATTTGCGAGTAATACGCGATCGCGCTCTGGTTAGCGGTACGGTCACTAAAGATAATGCAGGTCGCAACTTGGCTCGTGCATTGCCCGAAACCCGTTTAGGTTATAGCGAATATGCTGCTAGAGCATTTCAGCTATGGGGCTTTGATGTTGATCGCTCCGTAGTCGGAACTGAATATACCAAAGCCAATATCGAAGGTATGGAAGTTCCTGTGCAACGAAATGATGCACCAAAATCAAAGGAGCCAATTTATACGGTTAGTGAACCATTTTTGCTTTACGGCTTAGAGTTTGGCTTTGATCCTCAGATGAGGGCATTAGCAGAGCCGATTTTTAAAGCACAAGCAGAACGCTATCGACGCACGAAGTTATTCACCGCAGCCAATACGGCGGCAATAAATACCCCTCCATTTGTTTTGCATAGCACAATCGTCGGTAATGGTCAGAACTGGGCAAACGTTGATGGTGAGGGTAAATCGGTGAAAGGCGATCGCCTTGTCAGCACGGGGGTAGCCTTTGCGATGTATGCACTTTTTCCAGACGATCCCTATACGCGAGAGCTTTGGCAATCTGTCACTGATCTTTATAATCCCCAACTTGGCTTTTATGAGGGTTTTTACGAAAGCTCAGGCAATCGCGAAAACAATCAAACCGCGAATACCAATAGCTTGATTTTGCAAGCAATGCTCTATCGAGCGACCAATCGCCAGCCTTTGCTACGTCCTACATCAAATAACTCTCCTTGGTGGCAAGCGATCGCCTCCGACGACATGAGCCGAGGATTACCAACTAGCAAAATTCCAACCGCAAAACTTGTCACCGATGGAACTAATACTTTTTGGGCTTCACTAAATACTGAAGTTGCCAGCATTCCCAAACCTCCAGAGGAATTGCCAGCAAAATTATCAGAGAAATTACCAGCGAAAGCCCCAGATATTCCTGCTGTTGTCAAACAACCAGTTCCAGATCCAGTAGTAGTTAAGCCAATTGAGCCACCGCTCAAAGCTCAACCGATCGCCTTATCAGAAGCCGATGCGATCGCCGCAAGGCAAGCATGGAAATATTTTGAGAATAACTCCAATCCACAAACAGGGCTAGTCAACGCAGTTAATGGCTATGCATGGACAACACTGTGGGATCAAGGCAGTGCCTTACTCGGCTTACATGCCGCCCAGCAGCTTGGTATCATTTCGCCAGAAATTTTCCAGCAACGTCTCGACAAGCTCCTGAATACCCTCGAAAAGTTGACATTACCCAAGCATGGCTTACCAAACAAAGCCTATAGCAGTGTCTCCGCCGCGATGTATCAGCTTGATAACAGTCCTGATCCCGATGGCATTAGCGGTTGGTCGGCTCTCGATACAGCCCGTTTTTTGGGCGCAATGCATGTCATGCGGGTTCATCATCCCGCCTATCGCGATCGCATTAATAACATCGTCAAGCGTTGGGAATTAGCGAAATTAGTCAAAGATGGCTTGCTTTATGGTGGACACCCCGACTCTAGCGATCGCTTGCAATATCTCCAAGAAGGGAGACTAGGCTATGAACAATATGCCGCCAACTGTCTCAAACTTTGGGATATCGAAGCCAACAATGCTCTTAACAATCCGCCAATCAAAACTGTCCAAGTCGATGGTATCAATTTAGATACGGATCGCCGCGATCTCCAAAATTCAGGAGCAAGCAATCATCTCACCAATGATCCTTATGTACTTTGGGGTTTAGAAATTGGCTGGAATGATATGGGGAAGCGTCAAGCCGAGACTCTCTATCAGTTGCAAAAGCAGCGCTTTGAACAGACTAAAATTGTGACTTGCATCAATGAAGATTCAATTAATCGACCGCCTTACTTTCTTTACTACAGTGCCTATGTCAATGGACAACCTTGGCAAGCGATCGATAGTCGCGGTAATCCCTATCCCGAATTAAAATTTGTCAGTACCAAAGCAGCCTTTGGTTGGAGCGTTCTTAAGTCTGACGACTATGCAATTAAGTTACGCGAAACTGTGATTTCTTTAGCCGACAAAGAGCTTGGCTATTTGTCAGGAAGATTTGAAGATCCGAGCTTAGGAGTAAATAACGTAATGGATGTCAATACTAATGCGATCGTTCTCGAAAGCATATTATTCAAGGCAAGGGGCAGAGTTCCGCTTATTATCTGACACTTTATTAAAAAATTTATTCTATTTCTTTTAACAAGATATTGATAACAATCATGACCAAATCATCAACAAGCTCTATATTTTCTGGAAGTCAAAAGCCGCAATCTCAAAATAGATTGTTAAAGTCAGCAGTTTTATTTAGTCCGATTTTAAGTCTGCTTTTATACAGCGCAAGTCCTTCACAAGCTAATCCTTCTGGTAACTTGCCGCTCAAGGAACCCTCGCAAGTATTGCCTAATAATAATAGTAATAATGATCAGGCGATCGCGACTAAACCTCCGATTTTACTGGGCTTATATACCAAAGGCTATGCGGGTGAACAACAAATAATCGATCGCGAATTACGGCAAGTAGAAGAAGCTGCTGGCAAAAAACATGCGATCGTTGGTATCTTTATGGATATTCAAGATGAAAATCCTGACTACAACATAGGGCATCGCTTGGAACTCTTACGAGAAAATGGCTATACCGCTTTTATCAATCTCAAAGCGACATATACAGCCGCCGAAATTGCTAGAGGTGATTTAGACAAAGACATTAGAAGAGTTGCCAAGGCTGTCGCAGATTGGACAGGTAAAGGTGAGGGACGGATGATGTTTATTGCGCCACTTCAGGAGATGAACATTACTGGAGAAACCTATAGTCTCGATCCCCCAAACTTCAAACTCTCTTATCAACGCATCCAAGCAATTTTTAAAGAATCTGGAGTCGCATCTAATTCTGTCCTATGGGTATTTTCGCCCAATGGGTTTAGTCGTAATCGTAACGAAGCCTTTGAGAACTATTATCCGCAAGATGCTCAAGTTGATATAGTTGGATTCAGTAGCTATAACTGGGGCTACTGCCCTAATCGACTCAATCAGAGAAATATTTGGGACAAGCCTGAACTTAGTTATGCACCTTACATTATAAGGATGCAAAAACTAGCACCAAACAAGCCAATCTTTGTTACTCAGATTGCATCTAGTAGCTACGTTACTCCCAATAATACAGATCAAGCAGCTAAAGACAAATGGCTATATGACACTTACAAGTATTTAGCCGAATCACAAACTGTTCAGGCAATCATCTATTTCAACATTCAAAAAGAGTGTGATTGGGCTTTAAATTTTCAAAACAACAATGTAACTAGGAGCTATAAGGAGAGCGTTGCCGATCCCAAATTTGGCTATATAGAACCTCGCAATATGCCGCAGTTTGTTAATTCACTGATGTTACGCAAATGATCTTTGCTCACTTAATGTAGGTAGTTTATGACTTCACCCACCAGTATTCTTGAGAACGCGCCTAGTTTCCTTGGCAATATGCGATCGCGTCTAAAGGATCGCACCTTATTATTTCGTTATCTTGCCGAAATAAATATCATCCTAGGCGCATGGTATATATTCTGGCGGTTTAACCATTCCATAAATTTCAATGCGCTCTGGATATCAATTCCTTTGCTTCTTGCAGAACTTTACAGTTTTATCGGCGGCACGATGTTCACTATTGGGCTATGGAGACCGCTCGAACGCGAGGTGCGATCGCTTGACCAAATGCGTCCTGCGTTACCAGTAGACGATTTCCCCACTGTTGATATATTCATCACCTGCTACAACGAACCTGTCGAAATGGTCGAAGAAACCGCTAAAGCCGCTCTAGATATGGACTATCCAGTGAGTAAGCTGCGCGTATATATCCTCGACGATGGCAGGTCGGACGATATGAGGAATATGGCGCAAATGCTGGCGATCGCCGATTTGCGATCGCCTAAAAATCAAGTGGAAGCCGAAAGACTTGGCAGCGAACTCAATGACCTAGAGCAAAAACTCCAGAAATTACAAAGTCTCTTACCTGATACTCAAGCCGCTGAATTGTTTCTTCAAAATCCTACCGATTCTCATCCTGCGGTGAAGTTCTTGCAATCAATGCGAGATTCTTTAATGCTTGTCAGTAGCGATACCACTAAGGGGGAAGTTAGCGATCGCCTAGCCAGTGAACAAAAACGTATAGAAAAAGCGATCGCTCAAAAGCAAAAAGAATTAGGCGATCTTGCTCGTTGTCGTTATATTGGGCGGATCAAAACCAAGGGTAAGGCTCACCATGCCAAAGCAGGAAATATCAACCATGCCATATTTTCTGGAGAAACTCATGGATCATTTATTCTTACTCTGGATGCTGACCATATTCCTAAACCCCAATTTCTAAAGCGCGTTCTCCCTTATTTCTTTAGTTACAATCAATGGAATGGGAAATATGACGGTAATCGCATCGCCTTTGTGCAAACCCCTCAAGATTTTTACAACTTGCCCGAAGGTGATCCCTATGGACATTCAGCACATTTGTTTTATGGACCAATTCAGCAAGGCAAAGATGGCTTGAACTCGGCTTTTTATACAGGCACAAATGCAGTTTTACGCCGAGAAGCATTACTCAGTGTCGGTTTGCAGTATTTTTCAGAAGCTTTAGACAAGGATGCCGATCGCATTAACGAATTTAATTTAATCGGTGGTATGTCCAGTAGTAGTATTACCGAAGATATGAACACAGCGATGCGATTGCATAGCGCTGGCTGGCAATCGGTCTATCATAATGAGCTATTAGCTGAAGGGCTTGCTCCTGACGATCTTGTTTCGACTCTAAAGCAACGACTGCGGTGGGCGCAAGGGACAATTCAGGTACTCCTCCAAGAAAATCCATTAACCAAGTCTGGACTCTCTTTTTGGCAGCGCTTGCAATATTTCCAGACCATGTATAGCTACTTCTCTGGTTTCTTTACTTTGATTTTCATCTGTTGTCCGATCATCTTTTTCTTTACAGATGTTATTCCTGTCAGCGCTTATGGCGCAGACTTTGCAATTCATTTTTTCCCTGCATTTATAATCAATCGACTCACTTTTCTAGCCGCGACATGGGGGATTCCCGCAGGTGAGCTATGGCGTTCGGAGCAATATGCGATCGCGTTGTTTCCATTATTTATCCAATCAGTTTGGAGTGTATTTTCAGGAACACCACTGAGTTTTCAAGTTACTCCTAAACAAAGGCAGTCAGGTAATTATCTTTACCTAGTTGTGCCACAATTAACAATTATTGCTCTCACTATTGTGGGAATGACTTGGAGCTTAATTCGGTTTATGATGGGGACATTATCCGATCCTTGGATTCACCTTCTTAACAGTAGTTGGGCAATATATAATGTTTGCTTACTCAGTGTCGTTATCAAAGCGGCGGTTTGGCAACCCAAAGCAGACTCTTCCCAAAAAGTCTAAGTATTTCTGGACACCAATTTTTTTAGTGAGGATTAAACAGTGAATGAATCGATTAGTGTATTTGAGCCAGAAGGTATCATTGATAGTGCTGGAGGTGGGCAAATTCGTCAAGATGTTAGCGATCGCCTTGAAGCTGGAGTTCAGACGATTTTGCTTGACCTGACGAATATTTCTTTTATGGATAGTTCTGGTCTAGGAGCAATGGTGGCAACTCTGCAACGAGTAAGAGCAAAAGGATCTAAGTTATATCTTTGCTCTCTCAACGATCAGCTCAAAATCATCTTGGAATTAACCAAAATGGATAATGTTTTTGACATTTTGCCAGATCGCGCCGCATTTGACGCATTGAGCCTCTAAAAATCGAAAGAGAGGTGGGGGGGGGATCG